>JALTBO010000136.1 GCA_027075275.1 Desulfurobacteriaceae bacterium | reverse complement strand
TGAAAGAGCTTGGAATTCTTTCCTTCAGAAAAGAGGGAACTAAGGTTCTGTACAGGACCACAAACGAGGTAGTTAAAGAGTTAATAGGGATACTTTTTTGATTTCTCTGATTTAGTTTTTAAACCTTTTGAAGGGAGGGGCTTCCCTAAAGGTGTTTTTTTGGTTTCTGAACTCTATTGAGTTTATTACAAGTCGGTTTTAGATATAAGGAATTCTTTATATTATCAACTATGTTAAGCGCTAAATTAATTTCTAAAAATAGAAAATTAGCATACCGTTGACATCTTAATAAGCTTATTCTAAAATGAAAAACGGACGGTAAATAAACTTATCTTTAGGAGGGCACCATGAACAGAAGCCTCTTTATGGGGGGAATACCGGGGACGATGTCCCGTAGAGGTTTCCTCAGGGCCTGTGCCATAGCTACAGCTGCAATGGGACTTCCCATGGAAATGGTTCCAAAGGTTGCCGAAGCGGCCTCAGACCCCAAAAGACCCAGCGTTGTATGGCTTCATTTTCAGGAGTGTACCGGGTGTTCTGAGAGCCTGCTGAGGGCTTCACATCCAGACATTGCAACCCTTATTCTTGACCTCATCTCCTTAGACTACCACGAAACACTTTCTGCAGCTGCAGGAAAGCAGGCCGAGGAGAACCTTGAAAAGGCCATTGAAAGAGGAAACTACGTTTTAGTAGTGGAAGGAGGAATACCTCTCAAAGACGGTGGAGTTTACTGTAAAATCGCAGGAAAAACTGCAGTTGACATTCTCAAACGTGCAGCTGAAAAGGCATTAGCAATTATTGCAATCGGAACCTGTGCTGCTTACGGCGGTGTTCAGGCTGCAAAACCGAACCCAACTGGTGCTGTTGGTGTTTCAGATATCATCAAGGACAAACCTATAATCAACGTTCCAGGATGTCCTCCAAACCCACACAACTTCCTCTCAACAGTTCTCTACTTCCTTACATTCAAGAAACTTCCACCAACGGATAAGTTCGGAAGGCCTCTCTTTGCCTACGGAAGGAAGATTCACGACCACTGCGAAAGAAGGCCTCACTTTGATGAGGGTCGCTTTGTTGAGCAGTTTGGAGATGTTGGACACAGGCTTGGATTCTGCCTCTACAAAGTTGGATGTAAAGGACCTGAAACCTACTCCAACTGTCCTGTTATCAGGTTTAACGACGTAGAGGTATGGCCTGTTTCTGTAGGTAACGGATGTTACGGTTGTACAGAGCCCAACTTCTGGGATACCATGACTCCGTTCCACAAGAGACTGCCTAACGTTAAGATACCTGGAGCCGGTGAGGGTATCCAGGCAAGTGCCGGCAAGATCGGAAAGGCTGCACTTGGGGTTACGGCCGCAGCAGTTGCAATCCACGCCGGTGTTGGTATAGCTAAGAGACTTGCAACAGGTTCAAAATCTGAGGAATAAATAAAAACCCGGATGGGGAGGTAAGAAATGGCTAACAGAGTAGTAGTTGACCCGATTACCAGGATAGAGGGTCACCTTAGGATAGAGGTTGTTCCTGAGAACGGATACATAAAGGATGCTTATTCTTCCTCTCAGATGTGGAGGGGAATTGAGGTTATTCTTCAAGGTAGAGACCCAGATGACGCATGGATGTTCGCCCAGAGAATCTGCGGTGTGTGTACAACAGTTCACGCTATAGCTTCTGTAAGGTCTGTTGAGAATGCTCTTCAGCTTGAGATTCCCTATAACGCTCAGATGGTAAGGAACATCATCATTGCTGCCCACGCGCTTCACGACCATATAGTTCACTTCTACCACCTTTCCGCTTTAGACTGGGTAGACGTAGTTTCTGCACTTAAGGCAGACCCTCAAAAGGCTGCAAAGATCGCAGAGAGCTATCAGAACTGGAAGCTGAACGGAGCTCCCGTTTTCAAGGCGGTTCAGGATAAGCTTAAGAAGTTCGTTGAAAGTGGGCAGTTAGGTCCGTTTGCCAACGGTTACTGGGGCCACCCTGCAATGAAACTTCCACCTGAAGTAAACCTGATAGCAGTAACCCACTACCTCCAGGCCCTTGACTTCCAGAGGAAGGCCGACCAGGCAATTGCAATCCTCGGTGGTAAGAACCCGCACATCCAGAACCTTGCAGTAGGTGGCGTTTCAACTGCCATCAACCCAGACAACGAAGCAACCCTCAACATGGAGCGTCTCTACTACATTAAACAGCTCCTTGAAGAGGTTAGAGACTTCGTCCACAACTGTTACGTTCCAGACGTTATCGCAATTGCTGCTTTCTACAAAGACTGGCTCCAGTACGGTAGGGGAGTTGATAACTACCTTGCAGTTCCAGATCTTCCTCAGGATACAAAAGGTGAAGTCTTTGACCTTCCTGGTGGAACTATTTTTGGTGGAGATCTGTCAACAGTTAAGCCTATTAAGAGCTTCAACGATGAGTACTTCATTAAGAACGTAAGGGAGAACATTACTCACTCCTGGTATAAGGGAGACTGGACAAGGCATCCGTGGGATGAGGATACAGTTCCAGACTACACCGGAATGCCGGGTGGCTACGTTGATCCTAACGGTAAGTATTCCTGGACGAAGGCTCCAAGGTTCGTTAAAGGAAACGAGTATGTTCCGATGCAGGTTGGACCTCTTGCCCAGATCCTTGTCGGATATGCTCAGGGCCATAAACTCATTAAGAAGTACGTTGACCAGGCACTTTCTGACCTTAAGAGCGTTCTCTCACTCCTTGGAGAATCTTCCGATGGAGTTGATATCAACGCTCTCCAGTCTACTCCAGGAAGGCACCTTGCAAGGGCTCTCAGAGCTAAGGTTATTTCTGACCTTGCACTGAAGCAGTGGGAGCAGCTTGTTGACAACATTGGCCGTGGCGACCTTGAGATCTATAACCCGCCAAGCTACCCTGCCGGCGAAATTAAGGGCTGTGGTTTCCACGAGGCTCCGAGGGGAACACTCTCCCACTGGACTGTAATTGAAAACGGTAAGATTAAGAACTACCAAGCAGTTGTTCCTTCAACCTGGAACTCCTCTCCGATGGACGATAAGGGACAGCACGGACCATACGAGGCTTCTCTCATCGGCAACCCACTTGCAGATCCTGAGAAGCCCCTTGAAGTCCTCAGAACTGTCCACTCCTTTGACCCATGTATCGCCTGTGCTGTCCACCTTGTTGACCCTGAAGGAAACGAGATTACGAAGGTTAAAGTCCTTTAATTTCAGGGAGGGAGCTCCCCTCCCTCCTAAAGCCAATGAGGAGGGAAAAAATGGCTGTTTACGAGAAGAAATACGTCTGGGGCATACTCCTGAGGCTCTTCCACTGGACGTTTGCCCTTTCTATATTTACTCTGGTAGTTACAGGTCTCTATATCCACTGGCCGTGGACAAATACCTGGCTTGAAGGAAGCCACCAGTTTACAATGGCTACAATGCGCTGGATCCACTTCATAGCTGGAATGCTCTTTACCTGTGCAGTCCTTGCAAGGCTCTACCTCTGGTTCTTTGGTAACAAATACGAGAAGGTCTGGGACTTCCTTCCGATAACCGGCAGGAACATCAAAAACCTCTTCTCAACGCTCCTCTACTATGCATACCTTACAGACCACCACGAGGAGAGGCTTGGCCATAACGCCCTTGCCGGAACAGCCTACTTCTTCACAATTCTCCTGGCAATTGTTCAGTTTATTACAGGCTTCTACCTCCTCTACCCTGAAAATAGTTTCTTTGTTTCGCTAGGTTCCATTTTTGGAACCCAGCAGGAGGCAAGGTTTATCCACTACATCCTTAACTGGTACTTTGCATGGTTTGCTCTTGTTCACATCTACATAGTTGTTTGGAACGACATCAAACATCCTGAAGGTCTTATCTCATCTATTTTTGACGGATTTAAGTTTGCAAAGAAAGAACAGTAATTCCAATTTATCTACAGAAGTGAAGGGGGAGTTTTGCTCCCCCATTTTTAATTTGGAGGAAAAATGAAAATCGGCGTAATGGGAGTTGGAAACATTCTTCTAAAAGATGAAGGATTTGGAGTTAAACTTCTCTACCTTCTGAAAGCAAAGTATGATTTCCCGGAAAATGTTGTTCTAATAGATGGTGGAACTGCTGGAATTTTCCTCTCTCCCGAGATAGACTACCTTGATAAACTTTTAATTGTTGATGTTGTAAAAGCAAAAGGTAAGCCTGGTGAAATAAAAATTTACGAAAAAGAAGACTTTTTTATAGACAGGTTGCCTTTAAAACTTTCTCCACATCAGCTTGGACTCCAGGAAGTTCTCCTTCTGAATGAAATAAAGGGAACCTGTCCTGAAGATGTAAAACTTATAGGAATTGTTCCAAAATCTATAGAGACGGGAACCGGTTTAACGCCGGAGCTTGAGGAAAAACTACCGGAAGTTGAGAAGAAAGTTCTTGAAATTCTGAAAGAGTGGGGAGTTGAGCCGGTTTTAAAGGAGCAGCCGGAAGATCCCAATATCTGGTGGGAAAAGAGAGTTAAGGAGGTTTAAATGTGTGTTGGAGTTCCCATGAAGGTTGTTGAGATTAACTACCCTATGGCCGTTGCAGAGGCTAAGGGGGTTAGGAGAACTATCAGCCTTATGCTTCTTCCTGAAGATGAGGTGAAAGAGGGAGACTACGTGATGGTTCACGTAGGAAACGCCATAGAGAAGATAGATAAAAAGGCTGCAGAGGAGATATGGCAGGCCTTAGATGAGGTTCTTGAAGCCCTTGAAGGGGAAGGGTGATGCACGAAACGTCTCTTGCAATGGGTCTTTTAGACTCCCTGAATCAGATGGCAGAGAGGGAAAAAGCAAAGAAGGTTTTAAAGGTTCGTGTAAAGATAGGGAAGCTTTCGGGAATTGTTGTTGACTCTTTCGTTTTTGCATTTAACGCCCTGAAAGAGCAGTTCCCAAAGTTAGCAGGGGCAGAGCTAATAGTTGAGGAGACGCCGACCCTCTACAGGTGTAGAGCGTGTGGTCACGAGTTTGAAGTTGAAACAGTCTTTTTCCCGGAGTGCCCTAAATGTGGTTCTGTTGACCTGGAGCTCCTTTCAGGTGAAGAACTTGAAGTTGTAGATGCTGAGATAGAGGTGTAGATGAAGGTTAAAGAGATTTTTAACAGTGACTTTGCCGTTTACTACGAAAAGGTCATAAACAGGCTTTCAAGCCCCGTTCAGGTTAACAGGTGGAGGAGGGCTCTCATAAGGGGAACTCTATCTGTAGTTCCGGAACCTGAAGTTGTTGTTGATTTCTGTTCCGGTGCCGGGAATATGGGGGAGCTCCTCCTTCAGGAGAAACCTGGAGTAAAAGTCTTAAACTGCGACATAAGTAAACCGCTTCTTCATCTTGCCAGAGAGAGGTTGGGAAGCAACGGGTTTTACGTGTGTTCTGATAATCGGTTTTTCCCTTTAAAAAATTCTGTAGTTGATGTTCTCTTCTCCTCTTTCTGCGTCAGGAATTCACCGGAACCGTCTCTTACAGTTTCAGAGTCTTTAAGGGTTTTAAGGAAAGGCGGCGTGTGGGCTATCCTTGACTTCTTCAAGCCCGAGAAGGGAAACATCTTTTTTAAGGTAAACAACTGTCTTTTTAAAGGATTTATGAACCTGAGCCGGCTTGCTACAAAGAGCAAAGAGGCTATTGATTACCTGTTTGAGTCTATAGAGAACTTCTTTACAATGTCGGAGTTTGTTAGTCTCCTAAATAAGAACGGTTTCAGGGTTTTGATAGCCCACGAGTTTATGGGAGGGGTTGCAGGGGGAGTAATAGCGATTAAGGAGGTAGAGGATGTGTGACGTATGCGGATGCGGACAGCACGATCACGAGCATGAACACAGCCACTTTGTAGTTTCAGACGACACAACGAAGAAAAACGTTGAGATTAAAAAGAGTCTCTTTAGTGAGAACGACAGGGTTGCCCGTTCAAACAGGGAACACTTTGACCGCCACGGAATTCTTGCCATAAACCTGATAAGCTCTCCTGGTTCGGGAAAAACGACCCTCCTTGAGAAGACCATTGAGGCGCTGAAAGACGAGCTGAAAATTGGCGTTCTTGAAGGAGACATTGAGACCGAGAGGGATGCCGAAAGGGTAAGGGCAAAAGGGGCTGCTGCTGTTCAGCTTACAACGGGAGGCGCCTGCCATTTAGAGGCTCCTTTAGTCCACAAAGGATTCCACGCTTTAGAGAAGCAGATGGAAGGATACCCGGATATCCTCTTTATTGAGAACGTTGGGAACCTCGTCTGCCCATCTTCCTTTTACCTTGGGGAGCACATAAGGGTCGTCCTCATCTCTGTTCCTGAAGGAGAGGACAAGCCGGCTAAGTATCCGAAGGCCTTTAAAACTTCTGACGTATTTATCATTACGAAGTCAGACCTCCTTCCCTACTTTGACTTTGACGTTGAGAAAGTTAAAAAAGAAGCCCTTTCACTCAATCCAAATCTGAAGATATTCGTTGTTTCTGCAAAAACCGGAGAAGGTCTTGATGAGTGGTTCAACTTCCTGAGGGAGAAGGTTCAGGAGAAGAAGGCCGCAAAAGTTGAGGGGTAGGAGTCCCCACCCCTCTTTTGTATCATTACCTCTACAAACAGAGAAAAGAGGTAGAAGTTGAAGCTTCTAACCGCCGCACTTACCCTTCTTATTCCCGTTAACGCTTTTGCCCTAACACCTTCTCAGCTGAAAGGTCTAATACTGAAACGCTCTTTAAAGCTGAAAGTTCAGAAAGAGCAGGTTAAAGCTCAGGAGTTCAAAGAAAAAGCGACATTCAGGTCTTACTTCCCGAAAGTTAACCTTACCTCCTCTTTTAACGAGTTCTACCCTGATATCTTCCAGAACTGGAACCAGAACTATACTTACGGCGTTTCAATCACGGCAGAGCCTTTAAACCTTCAGAGGAACGTGGAGCTCTCTATAAACAGGGAGAAGGTGAGGGAGCTCCGCTACGCCGTTGACTCAACTTTTTTAGATGTTTACTCTGAAGCCCTTTCCTACCTCTATAAACTGAAGGCCCTTGAGAGGGAGATTGATCTCAGGAAGAAACAGGTTGAGAGCTCCGAGAAAATCCTCTCGGTTGCTAAAAAGAAGCTCAAGAAAGGCCTTGTGATGATTACAGACGTTTTAAAGGCGAAATCTGAGGTTGAGAAGAGGAGAGCTCTCCTCTCTCAGGCCGAGAACGAGTACAGGAAAACCTTTAACTTACTAAACGCTCTCCTTGACTTTTCCCTCAAAGGTAATGAAAAGCCCAATGTGGAGCTTTTGAAAGAGAAACTTCCGTTTAGCTCTGAAAACCTGATAAGAAAAGCCCTTCTTATGAGGCCGGAAGTAAAAGAGGCGAAACAGCAGGTTAAGATAGCAGAGAAAAGCGTTCAGCTTGTAAAGAGAAACCTCTCTCCAAAGCTTTCTGTAAACTTTTCAGCCCAGAGAACAGGAACAGATTTTCCCGGAGATAAGAACTACTCAGCCGGCTTTACCCTCAGTTTTCCCGTTTTTGACAGCGGTTTAACCAAGTTTCAGACTTTGGAGCAGGTTTCACAGCTGAAAAAAGCACAGCTAAACCTGAAAGAGACGGAAAACAGCGTTAAGCTTGAGGTTCTAAATGCCCTGAGCGACGTCAACTACTCCTACTCTCAGCTGAAATCCTCAGAGAGCTCCCTCAAATACGCCAGAAAAGCCTATGAGAGGGCTCTGAATGAGTATAAGCTTGGCGTTTCAGACATCGTGGCTCTCCTTCAGGCCTTTGAGTTCTACTGCCAGTCTCAGGAAGACTACATCCAGTCTCTCTTAAACTACAACCTCTCAGTCGTTTCCCTTAGAAAGGCTACAGGGGAGCTCCTTGGAGGTGAAAATTGAAAAAGTGGGTAGCTCTTCTCCTGATTCTCATAGCCGGAATTGGACTTTTTCTGAAATTTGGGAAGAGAAAGGAGGTTCTTGTTCCCGGAAAAGTCGTTGAGGTTAAAAGGGGAACGGTTAAAAAGGTGATAAACGCAACGGGAATCATAAAGCCTCAGGTAGGGGCTGAGATAAAGGTTGGGGCAAGGATTTCCGGAACCGTTGTTAAGGAGAACGTTAAGGTTGGAGATTGGGTCAACAAAGGAGACCTGATTGCCGTAATTGACAACAGGGAGCTCCGCGCATCCCTCAAAAGGGCTGAAGCCAACCTGAAAGAGGTTAAGGAGACCTACCCAAAAAGGATAAAAGAGCAGGAGCTAAAGGTTAAGTCTGCAGAGGCGGAGCTCTCCTCAGCCCTTTCAAAACTCAAAGCGGCAAAAGAGGACTACAAGGTAAAGAAGTGGGAGTTTGAGAGGCAGAGGGAGCTCCTCTCAATTGGCTATACAACAGAGGAGAAGTTTAAGAATGCAAAAGCTCGGCTTGCTGCGGCAGAGAGCTCTCTAAAGGCAGCAGAGGAAGATGTTAAAAAGGCACGACTCAACCTGAAGGCACAGAAGGCAGAGCTTGAGAGGTTAAAGGCCGAGTTCAGAGAGAACCTGAAAAAAGCAGAGGCAGACCTGAAACAGGCAAAGGTCCGCTACTCCTACTCCTACATCTACGCTCCTATGAGTGGAGTAATCTCTTTCGTCTCAACCCAGGAGGGTGAAACTGTAGTTGCAGGCCTCAACGCTCCACAGTTTGTAACTATTTTAGACCCTAAAAGGCTTGAGAACTGGATATACGTTGACGAGACAGAGATAGGAAAGGTTAAGAAGGGAATGCCCGTTGAGTTTACAGTTGACGCCTACAGAGATAGAGTCTTCAGGGCAAAGGTTGTTGAGATATACCCAGAACCTAAAATCCTCAACAACGTTGTTTACTACATAGTTGTAGCAAGGGGCTTTAACGGAGAGAACTACTTGAGGCCTGAGATGACAACCCACAACAAAATAATTGCAGGAGTCAGGAAAGGCGTTTTGGTAGTTCCCAACCAGGCTGTAAAGTGGAAAAACGGCCGCTACGTTGTTTACAAAGTTGTTGGAAAAAAGGTTGTTGAAGTTCCCGTTGAAATCGGCTGGAGCGACGATACCTATACCCAGATTGTAAAAGGCCTAAAAGAGGGAGACAGAGTAGCCCTGACGCTTATTAAAAAGTAGGGCTCTTTTTCAAAGCACATTCAGACGTGCTTAACTTCTGGAACTTCTTATAAAAACGTTTAGAGGTGTTGGTCAGCTGAGAACTTCTTTTAACTTACCTGAAGAGCTGATAAGCTTTATCCCTTCTTCCTTGCATGGTTTCTCAAAGTCTGAATCAAGGGATATGAGATAAGAAATGCCGTAGTATTTACAGGTTGACAGAATAATTGCATCGTTCGGCTTTAAGTTGTGTTTTTCAATCATGGTTAATGATAGATTTTCTACTTCTGAACACAACTCAAGGGAGCTAAATGATTCAAGCAGATTCTTCAGTTCAGTAAAGCTTATGAGGTTTCTCTTTGTGTAAAGGTGAAATATGACCTCGTTCTTTAAGATTGATGAAGAAATGGGAATACAGGTAGTTCTTTAATATTTCAAGCCAAATTTCCTTTGCTTCCTTTAGTCCTTTTGCTTTTATAGCTTCAATAAAAATGTTACTGTCAATGAAAAATTCAGCCATCTACTCGTAGAGCTCCTCCTCTTTAACTTCGGGAACCTCTATTTTACCCGCGTATTTCTCTGTAAACTTGCGAAGAAATTTAAGTTTCCTCTCTCTTTCAAGTTCTTCAATTTTCTTTTTAATTTCCTCGTAAGGGAGTTCCGTTTCAATAACCTCTTTCACATCTTCTGGAACCTTAATGATTATCTCTCCCATCACTTGCCTCCTTTTGAAGATTCTACAGTCTGTAATCTATGTTATATTCAGGTATGTTGGGTTGACTTTGGTTATCCGTATCTATAACTTGATTGTTAAGAATCATTCCTAGTAAGAGGAGGGTATAATGAAAAAATACGTATGTGTTCCCTGCGGATACATTTACGACCCGGAGATCGGAGACCCTGAGAACGGAATTCCTCCGGGAACGCCTTTTGAGGAGCTCCCCGACGACTGGACCTGCCCCTGGTGTGGAGCGGGTAAAGAGGACTTTGAACCTGTGGAGGAGTGATGGCAGCTAAGAGAATAAAAGAGGGCGTTTACTGGGTTGGAGCCGTTGACTGGGACAGAGTTCTCTTTGACGAGCTTGTGAGCCTGCCTGAGGGAACCAGCTACAACGCCTACCTCGTTAAGGGAAGTGAGAAAACAGCTCTCATAGATACAGTTGAGCCCCACAAAAAGGGAGAGTTCTTTAGGAACCTTGAAGAGCTTGGAGTTGATAGGATTGACTACGTAGTCTCAAACCACGCAGAGCAGGACCACTCCGGAACGATTCCAGACGTTCTTGAGAGGTTCCCTGAGGCAAAGGTCGTTACGAATAAGAAGTGTAAAGCCATGCTCATAGACCTTCTCCACCTGCCGGAAGAGGTCTTTCAGGTTATAGATGAGGGAGAGGAGCTCTCTTTAGGAGACAAAACCCTCCAGTTCTTCATGGCTCCGTGGGTCCACTGGCCGGAGACCATGTTTACCTGGCTGAAAGAGGACAGAATCCTCTTTACCTGCGACTTCTTAGGCTCCCACATAGCTACATCTGAACTCTTTGACACGACAGACGAGAACAGGGCAAAAGTTTACTTAGAAACAAAGCGCTACTACGCCGAAATCATGATGCCCTTCAGGAACTTCATAAAGAAGCATTTAGCCCTTATAGACAGACTTCAGCCCGAGATAATCGCTCCAAGCCACGGAGTTGTTATCAAAGACGTTGAGTTTATGACGGGGGCCTACAAGAGGTGGGTTTCAGACGAAGTGAAGCCCATGGTTGTCATTCCCTTTGTCTCCATGCACGAGAGCACCCGCCACATGGTTGACCACTTAACGTCGGAGCTCTCCAAAGAGGGTGTAATCGTCAGGCCTTACAACCTGATAACTGCAGACATCGGAAATGTTGCGATGGACTTGGTTGATGCTGCGGCCGTTGTTATCGCCTCTCCAACGGTTCTTGCAGGTGCCCACCCGTCTGTTATCTCCTTTGCCTACCTGATGAACGGATTAAGGCCAAAGACAAAGTTTGTTTCTGTAATCGGCTCCTACGGCTGGAACGGCAAAGTCATGGTTAAACACATTCAGGATACGCTGAAAAACGTTAAAGCCGAGTGGTTGGAGCCTGTTCTCGTTAAAGGCCTTCCAAAAGATGATGATTACGAAAAGCTCTCTCAGTTTGCAAAAGAGCTTGCCGCTAAAGTTAAGGAAGTGAGCACCCTTTAAACTTTCTGCCCCTTCGGGGGCTTATTTCCTACCTGTTTAAACCTTCTACAGTCTCCTTTGCCCTTAAAACAGGAGAGTCAATCTTTACAACGGGGCATACCCTTACGCAGTTTAAACACCTTAAACAGGCTGGGGAGTTAGGGTCTTCATAAATCGGATAGTTAACAGGGCAGGATTTCTTACACAGGTTGCACTCTATACAGTTCTCCCTATCAACCTTAAAGTCAACGATGCTTAGCTTGTTAAAGAGGGAAAAGAGAGCTCCCAGCGGGCACACATACCTGCAGAAAGGCCTCTTTATGAAGATTGAGCCGTAGAGGAACATGCTCCCAAAGGCTAATTTAAAGAGGAAAAAGGCTCCTGCCATGTTTGCAATCATGGAGCTTACGGCAACCCAGTAGATTCCCGCCTCTATCGTTCCTGTGGGGCATACCATACAGAAGTAGTGCTCTTTAAAGAAGTAGGGAAGAAGAATCACTCCAAAGATGAGCATCAGGTATTTCAGGTAAACAAAGGGTTTTGGCAGGTCAAACTTGAAAGAGGGTATTTTGTTGAGGAGATCCTGAATCAGTCCGAACGGGCAGACCCATCCGCATATCCACCTGCCAAAAGAGGCTGAAACCGCAGAGATAATTCCCAGAGTTAGAAGCGGGATTTTGCTGATTACTAAGAAGTGGGAGATCGTTCCTATTGGGCAGGAGTAGAGGGAAGCAGGGCAGGCGTAACAGTTCATTATGGGAAAGGGGATGGCCTTGAGCTTTCCCGTGTAGAGCCTTGCCGTTATAAAGTTCCACATAGGGAGGTTCGCCGTTATTCCCGTTAGAAACTGGTAAACCCGCCTGTTCTTCAGAAAGGGAACCTTCAGCATAACCTCTCCTACTTGATGCCTATACAGGTGAGGCAGAGGATTTTCCCGTTGCTCCAGACGATTCTGGGCTCGCCTAAAAGAATTCCGATAATTATAAGAATAAGGGAGAGGAGGAGAGCTCCTCCCGCCAGAATCTTCTTAATTGGCAGCTTCAACTTTTTCTCCCACTTCCTCAAGGAGCTTGTCTGTGATCTCTTCAAGTGCTTTTGCAGAGTGGCTTTCAGGGTGGGAGATAACTATCGGAACGCCCTTATCTCCTGCCTCTACAACTGCAGGTTCAATGGGAACCCTTCCAAGGAACGGAACACCGAGTTCCTCTGCAGCCTTCTCTCCACCACCCTTCTTAAAAAGGTCAATCTCCTTACCGCAGTGGGGGCAGATAAGGCCGCTCATGTTCTCAATAACTCCGAGGACCGGAACGTTCATCATCTTAGCAAAGCTGATAGACTTCCTGGTGTCAAGGAGTGAAACTTCCTGTGGAGTTGTAACGATTACAAATCCGTCCATAGGCTTTATCAGCTGGGCAATGCTCAGTGCTTCGTCTCCCGTTCCAGGTGGCAGGTCAACGATGAGGAAATCAAGGTCTCCCCAGTCTATATCTGCAAGGAACTGCTTTATAACCTGGTGCTTCAGCGGGCCTCTCCAGACAACCGGCTGGTCGGGGTTTTCAAGGAGAAATGCCATGGAGACGATTTTCAGGTTTGGAATTCCGAGTGGAATAAAGGGCTTAATCGTCTGTGTATTCGGGTCTGCAAAGAGCCTTTGACCTTCAGCTCCAAGCATTTTAGCAACGTTTGGACCGTGGATGTCTGCGTCTAAAAGGCCGACCTTGTAGCCTCTCTTTGCAAGTTCAGCAGCAAGGTTCGTTGCAACGGTTGTCTTTCCAACGCCTCCCTTACCGCTCAAAACTCCAATTTTGTGCTTTATCTTAGAGAGGTTGCAGGTGAGTTTTACGTCCATAGGGTCTTGAGCTGTCTGGCACTTGTCCTTATGTGCACAGCCTTCACACTTCTTCTCGTCAAAGGCCATTCTCTACCTCCTAAGTTAGATATCTCTTTACTATCTCAAGGAGCCCTCTGTAGGTGTTTGGTGAGGCTCCTACGATGTTTCCACTTCTTAGATACCCGTTCTTCCCCTCAAAGTCTGAGACTTTACCGCCGGCCTCCTCAATTAAAAGAACACCTGCGGCTATGTCCCACGGGTGGAGGGACATTTCCCAGAAGCCGTCAAAAACGCCTTTTGCCGTGTAGGCAAGGTCTAAGGCGGCAGAGCCGCACCTCCTTATTCCCGAAACTTTTAGGAACACCTCTTTAAAGCACTTCAGGTAGCTGTCTAAGAGCTCCTTCCCTCTGAAAGGGAACCCTGTTGCAACAAGTGCCATCTCAAAAGGCCGCGAACTTACTTTAAGCCTTTCTCCATTGCAGTAGGCTCCGCTTCCTTTCTCGGCGATAAAGGTTTCATCCAGAACAGGAGCCTTTACAACAGCTGCTACAAGTTTTCCTTTGAACTCAACTCCTACCGAAACGCAGAACATCGGTAGGCCGTGGATAAAGTTCTTCGTCCCGTCCAACGGGTCTATGTACCACTTCCAGTCGTTTCCCGAGTGGATGCCGCTCTCCTCTGCAACTATAGTATGTTGAGGGAAAACTTCCTGTATAGTCTTAATAATAATCATTTCTGATTTTTTGTCAGCCTCGGTTACAAAGTCGTTTCTGGCTTTCTCCTCAACGTCTGAGGCTTTAATCCTTCCGAAGTAGTCTAAGAGAACTTCTGAAGCTCTTTCTGCTGCCTTTACTGCCGTATCAATAACCTTTTCCATACATGTCTCCCGGCACTGGTCTGTAGGAAAGTGAAATCAGGTTCCCGTTCTCTAAGAGGAACTCAACTTTAAAGGTGTGGTGGAAAGAGACGTAGCCGACGCCGTGCTCTGAGATGAGGCTTTTGGTGTGGAATATGGCCTCGTCCCAGGTTTCAAGGTCCTGAAACTCTACGTTCAGGTCAAATCCTTTAACGGTAAACGTTTTCTCAACCGCTGCTATGAACTCGTCTGATAACATCTTAACAGTTCCTTAAGGTTTTTGTCCTATTTTAAACCTTAATGTAGTTCCGGAGGAGCCTTGAGAGTAGCAGTTGTTGAGGATGACCTCTCTATTGTAAACCTTTTAAAGCGGGTTCTGATTAAAGAGGGGTTTTCTGTCAGAGAGTTTTCAACGGCCGAGAGGTTTCTCAGTGCCGTTTTTGACTACGGGGAGGAATTTGACGCTGTTATTTTAGACGTGATGCTTCCGGGTATTAACGGAGTGGAAGCGTGCAGATTTTTAAGGGAAAGGGGATACGATGTTCCGGTTCTGATGCTTACTGCTCTCTCTGAGGAAGACGATAAGGTAAAGGGGCTTGACAGCGGAGCAGACGACTACCTGACAAAGCCCTTCGGTATAAGGGAGCTCCTTGCCCGTTTAAGGGCACTTTTGAGGCGTAGAGGTAAGGTTTTACTTGCTCCTGAGCCTTCCGGAATAGTGATAACAGACGTTGGAGCTCTTGTTGACGGGAAGGAGGTTAAACTGACGGGCAGGGAGAGGGAGCTCCTCAGAGTTCTTCTAGAAAACAGGGGAAAGGTTGTTTCAAAGGAGGAGCTCCTTCAGAAAGTGTGGAAGGGGGAGGCCGTTTCAAAGAGGGTTGTTGACGTTCACGTAAAACACCTGAGGGATAAGATAGGAGACAGGATTGAGACGGTTTGGGGAGTTGGATACAGGCTGGTTGAGGGAGCTCCAGAGTAAGTTTCCTGAGATAAAGGTTGTTGATTTAAAAGGGTTTGTTGTTGGAGAGCGCTTTCTGAAGATATGGGACGTTTACCCGTTTCAGGAGGTTGTAAGGGCTTTTGAAGAGGCTGTAAGGGAAGGGGAGAGCTCCGCAAGTTTTACAGAAGGGGAGAGAACATTCCTTCTGAAGCTCTCAAGGGTTGGAGACCTTATTGTAGCTCTAAAAAAAGACATTACGCTTGAGGTTGAGCTTGACGAGATTAAAAGGAGCGTTGTTTCAACCCTCTCTCACGAGATAAAAACTCCTCTGACAGCCATAAAGGGAAACGCAGAGTTCCTCCTGCTCTACGGTGAGTGTTCAGAGCCCGACGCAGTAAGGGAGATCTACGAAAAGGCCGGAAAGATAGAGTCTATACTTTCTGGCATCAGAAATCTGTTTTCTTCCAGGGTTTCTGCTTTTGAGTGGGTAAACCTGAGGCCTTTAGCGGAAGAGGTTATTGCCTCTTTTAGAGAAAGGGCGGAGGAAAAGGGGGTGGAGCTCCGCTATTTCCTTGAAGATGTGAGCCTTCCGGCAGATAAAGTCCTGTTTCAGCAGCTTTTGAGAAACTTAATAGATAATGCTCTGAAGTTTACAGAACAGGGTAGGGTAGAAGTTGAGCTCACTTCGGAGTTTTTGAGGATTTCAGATACGGGAAAAGGGATACCAAAGAATTTCCTCCCGAGAATCTTTGAGAGGTTTGTTAAGGGCGAGGGGAGCTCCGGCTCAGGCATCGGCCTTTCGGTAGTTAAAGAAATTGCCCGTTTCCACGGCTGGAAGGTTGAAGTGGAGTCTCAAGAAGGGAAAGGTTCTGTCTTTACTGTTTACTTTCAAGGAGGTAGCCGATAATTTCAGAGAGAAAATCTACAAAGTAAAAGGGCTTCAGGAAGTTCTCTTTAGTCCCAAAGTTTACGGCAACTCCGTGCTGAATAGCGTGGCGGTTTAACGTCCCCTCCCTGTAGTCAACAAAGGGGTGCCAGTCTAAAAAGGGAGGAATCTCCTCTTCCGAGAAGACCCTTTCAACAATCAGCTTCACGGCATACTGAATCGTTACGAACTTCCTGTTTCTCTTCCTCATGAGGGATTCAATGTCTGCCTCTAAGGTGTTCTCCCTTACAAAAGCATCCCACACAACGCCTTCGGAGAGGGGAAAGAGGCTGTAGATTCCAAGCTCTAAACAGTTGAGCTGATAAGCTTTTAGAATGTCTCTAACTATCTTCTCACGCCTTTTAAATGGAGGGAGCTCCAGCCACCTCTCAACCTTTTTTTCCAGGAACTCCTCTGTTGAGATTTTTGCTATCCAGTCTTTAAATTTCTCAGTTTTTCCCTTAAATCTGTTGAGAACATCCGACGGCAGGAGCCACTCCTTCCTGTAGAGCTCCCTCATCAGCTCCCAGTTTTCAACTGCTAACAGATACCTGCTTGCCGCCCTGTGGAGCTTCTCCTCAAACTCCTCCCGCCAGTTCTTAATCTTACTGTTCCACTCCCTCTCAACTTCTGTTCTCTCTCTCAGCCTGAACGCCTTTCTGAGGGCGCTGTAGATGTTCTTGCTCTTTGAGGGGAAGAAAAACTCCTCTAAACGGTTGGCCTTAACTATCTCCTTTATGAGCTTCTCGTGGTTCAGCTCTTTTACCTCGCTCCGCTTTAAACCTGTAAGGAGCTCCACTAACTTGAAGAAGAACTCGCGGGAGCTCCCTTCCTTTTCCGCCTCTTCCAGAACTTCCTTGCTAACGGTCAAGGACGTGTTTTGACGGAACGAAGCAGGTAAACCGTCCTTTGAAAACTTCCTCTCCATCTCTGTAGCCTACAACGTCAACAACCCGTTTCTTGTTTCCAGTTTCCCCTTCTGCAACGAACTCAACTGTGTCTCCAACCTTTACAGGCTTTAAAAACGAAACCTCTGCAAAGCCTAAAACTACGTTGGGGTGGTTTACAGAGAGCATTGCTGCGTAGTCTGCCGCGGAGAAAAGGAAGCCGCCGTGGACTAAACCCTTTTCATCTGCGGCCATAAAGGGTTTTGTCTTCAGAACAACTCTGGCGTAGCCCTCTTTAACCTCTACAGGCTCTCCGGAAATCTCCCTGTCAATCTTCTGGTGCGTCTTAATCTCCATCTCAACCTCTACTTACAGTTTTTAACGCAGAACTTGTATGGAATTATCTTTCCTCCGCAGGAGGTAAAGCAGGTGTTGTAAGTCTCTTTACAGCTGCAGTCTGTATAGCAGGCAGATGATAGTTGTGAAACAATCTCCTGAAGATCTGGCTTCTTGGGTTGAGTGGGGGGAGTCGGTTTCGTGTTGTTGAGTGTATCTAAGGCCTCTTCAAGCTGGTCTCTCCTGTCGCAGGCGTAGTAGTCTTTTGTTTTCTTACAGGCTTTTTTAAAGTAGAGGTAATCTCTGTAGAGTTTCCTGTAGTTGTTGTTCCAGTCAAGTAGATTTCTCTGGTAGTTCTCATAGGCCCTGTTGTAGGCAGAGAGTTCTTTTTGGTAGACGTCAAGCTCCTTCTGGTAGATGGCCTCTGCCCTTATTCTAACGTCCTTCAGGCACTTTTCCCTATTTTCTAAGCACTTCTCCTGACACTTTGTAAACTTTTCCTGGCATGACTTGAGGCATTCCTTATCTCCTTTGGGAGGAACGTATCTGTAACCTACGCTGAACTCCGGACCTCCGCAGGAGATAAGAAGGGGAAACAGAGCGGCAGTTAAAAGCAGTTTTTTCATATCTTCCTCCGTTTTCTGTCCTTGAAAAACTATTTTATAGGTTAATCTTTTATGGCGAAAACAGAATTGAGGGGTTGTTATGGAGAAGGCCATTGAAACAAGGCTTGAGAATATCGCTAAAAAGTTTAAAGAGATAGAGGAAAGCTTGGGGAAGCCTGAAGTTATCTCCGACCAGAAGAAGTTTCAGGCACTTGCAAGGGAGCACAAGGAGCTCCAGCCCATCTACGACACCTACATGGAGTATAAAAAAGCGAAAGAGGGAATAGCCGAAGCCGTTGAGATGATAGAGGCTGGAGAGGACGACGAGCTTGTGGAACTTGCAAAGGAGGAGAAGAAGGAGCTTGAGAAGAAGGTTGAAAGGTTAGAGGAAGAGCTTAAGAAACTCCTGATTCCGAAAGATCCAAACGATGAGAAGAACGTTATTCTGGAAATAAGGGCAGGAGCCGGCGGAGAGGAAGCGGCCCTCTTTGCTCAAGATCTTTTCCGCATGTACTCCCGCTACGCAGAGAGGAAAGGCTGGAAGGTTGAAATCCTTTCTCTCAACGAAACGGGGCTCGGCGGTTTTAAAGAGGTAATTGCAATGATTTCCGGTAAGGGAGCCTACTCAAGGCTTAAATATGAATCCGGCGTCCACAGGGTTCAGAGGATTCCCGTTACAGAGTCCGGCGGAAGGATTCACACTTCAACCGCTACTGTTGCAATCCTTCCCGAGGCTGAAGAGGTTGACATTGAGATAAACGAAAAAGACCTGAAGATAGACACCTACCGCTCTTCCGGTGCCGGCGGACAGCACGTCAACACAACAGACTCTGCCGTCCGCATCACCCACATCCCAACGGGAATTGTGGTTACCTGCTCAAACGAGCGTTCCCAGATTCAGAACAGGATTAAGGCGATGAAAATCTTAAGGGCGAGATTGAAGGAGCTCTACGAGAGGGAGCAGAAAGAAAAACTTGACTCTGCCCGCCGCTCTCAGGTTGGAAGCGGAGACAGGAGTGAGAAGATAAGGACTTATAACTTCCCCGAGGGAAGGGTGACAGACCACAGGATAAAGCTTACCCTCTACAACTTGCAGGAGTTCTTAGACGGCGATTTAGACGAGATGATAGACGCCCTTGCAGCGGCCGAACAGGCCCAGAAGATTGAGGAGCTTGCAAAGGCTGATTAAATTCAGCTGTGTATAATCTTTAAAACTGCAAAAGGAGTTTAAAATGGCCGTAAAAGAGGAGTTTCTGCCCAAGTGGATAGCCTGGGAGATTACGAGGCGCTGCAACCTTAACTGTATTCATTGCCGCTCTGCTTCAACTATGGAATCAGAACAGGGAGATTTCTCAACTGAAGATGGTAAAAAACTCCTTGACGATATAGCAAAACTCTCAAAGCCTACAGTTGTTTTAACAGGAGGAGAGCCTCTCCTTCGGGAAGATATCTGGGAGCTTGCAGAATACGGAACTAAACTCGGCTTTAGAATGTGTATAGCCACGAACGGAACCCTCGTTGACGATGAAGTATGTCGCAGGATGAAGGAAGTCGGAATAAAAATGGTTTCCCTCTCTTTAGACGGTTCAACTCCTGAAATCCACGACGACTTCAGGAAGCAGCCTGGAGCCTACGAGGGAGTTATAAAGGCGGCAGAGCTCTTCAACAAGCACGGAATACCTTTCTTAATTAACTCCTCCTTTACAAAGAGGAACGCCTTTGATATTCCAAACGTTTACAAAAAGGCAAGGGAGCTTGGAGCAAAGGCCTGGTATATGTTCATCGTTCTGCCTGTTGGGAGAGGAGAGGAGGCAAATGCGGAGCTCCTCAACGCTGAGGAGGCCGAGTACTGGCTCAACTGGCACTACGAACTTGAGAAGGAGCTGATTTTAAAGGGAGACAATACGATACTTGTCCGCCCGACCTGTGCTCCTCACTACTACAGGATCTTCTACCAGAACGCCAAAAGAGACGGTTTAGACCTTAAGAGGAGAAACCTTGTCTTTGGAACAGGCGGTGGAAAGGGCTGTGTTGCAGGACAGTCTATTGCCTATATAGACTGCCACGGCTGGTTAAGGCCCTGCAGCTACTTCCCTATTTCAGATATTAATGTCTTTGACGTTCCGTTCCATAGGGCCTGGTTTGAGTCAAAAATAATGCAGGATATGAGAAAGATTGAGGAGTACAAGGGCAGGTGTGGAAGCTGTGAATATGTGAAAATCTGCAACGGCTGTAGAGTCCGCGCCTACTGGGAACACGGCGACTACATGCACGAAGACCCAATCTGCACCTACATTCCTGTAAAGATGAGAGTGGGAATTGACTTAAATAAGATAAAGCAGATTTAATCCGTTCCATTTGCTAATTAACGCTTTTTCTTTTGATTATCCATCTGGAGGAGAGAATGTCTTTAAAAGACCATCCCATTCTGAAGGCTGCAAAGGGAGAGAAGACTGACTATACTCCTATCTGGATTATGAGGCAGGCGGGAAGGTACTCGGCCAGATATAGGGAGATAAGAGCTAAGGCTGGTTCTTTTATGGATCTGTGCAGGAATCCAGAGCTTGCCGCAGAGGTTACCCTCATTCCCATAGAGGAGATTGGAGTTGACGCTGCGATTCTCTTCTCAGATATCCTCGTTCCTGTTGAGAAGATGGGAATTAACGTTTCCTTTGTTGAAGGGAAAGGGCCTGTTCTTGAGCCGAAGATTGAAACTTTAGAAGATGTTGATAGGCTTAAAGTTCCTGAACCAGAGAGGGATTTACCCTACGTTCTTGAGACGATTCAGATAATTAAGAAGAGACTTACAGACAGGCCTTTAATTGGTTTTTCGGGAGCTCCCTTTACACTGGCAAGCTACATGTTGGAGGGGGGGAGCTCCAGGAACTACATCGCCGCCAAGTCAACGATGTGGAACAGGCCACAGCTCTGGGATGCTCTCATGTCAAAGCTTACAGATACGGTTATAGAGTATCTCTCTGCTCAGATAAAAGCGGGAGTTGACCTCGTTCAGATTTTTGACTCCTGGATGGGGGTTCTTGCTAAGGAGGATTACGAAACCTTTGTTTTTCCTTATACAGAGAAAATTGTAAATGAATTAAAGAAACGGCACCCTGAAACTCCTATAATCCACTTCGGCGTGAACGCCGGCCACCTTTTAGAAGTGAACAACAGGCTTAACGTAGATGTTTTGGGGCTTGACTGGAAAACTGAGATTCCCTTTGCCCTTAAAAGAATTGACAAGTCTATACAGGGGAACCTTGACCCTGTAGCTCTCTTTGCAGATGAAAAGACCATTGAGGAGAAAGTGAGGAAGATTCTGGAAGAGGGAATGAAAGCCCGGGGGCACATTTTTAACCTCGGACATGGGATACTTCCGAAAACAGATCCAGAAAAGGCGAAGTTTTTAGTTGAAACAGTTCATAGAGTGAGCCGGGAGCTCCGCAGATGAAAAAGAAAGTAGCTCTGGCCGTAGTTCTTCTATTTGCGGCCCTCATTTCTCTCTATTTTGCCCTTGAAGCCTACGCAAACGTTAAGTTGAAAGAGAAGTTTGACAGGCGCCTCTCAAAGCTTCCCTACTCTACTTCCTACTCCCGGTTCCACTACAGCCTTGGGCCTAACGATTTGGAGATTGATGGACTGGATTTTAAAGGAGGGCTCTTTTCCGGTAGATTTCAGAAGTTAATAATAGACCTTCCGTTTGACTTCAGAGAGAAAAAGTTTCCACCTTACCTGAGAGTGGTGGTCAAGAATGGAGATTTCAGACTGAATTTTCCGGTTTTAGATGAGCTTTTAGGAAGATCAAACTTTGACTTTGATTTAGACGGCAGTTACAGTTTCAACGGAGGGGATTTTGACTCCTCCTTTTACCTGAACCTTAATGGGATGGGTGACCTTTTACTGAAGGCCAGAGTGGATAACCTTGATTACGGAACCGTTGAAAGGTTCTTTGAGGGGAGAACAACCGTTAATCCTATTTTGAAGAAAGGGGAACTCTCACGCCTTGAGATAGTGTTTAAAAACAGAGGGCTGTACGAAACCTTCTTGAGCTACGCAGCTAAACAGGAAGGAACCACTCCTGATAAGATAAGAGGAGAGCTCCTCTCAATGGTAAAACAGAGCTTTCAGGATGAACTTCTTTATGACAGAATCGGCAGACCTTTAGAAGAATTCATAAACAATCCAACCTGTTTAAAGGTTGAACTTAACCCGCCAAGACCTGTAAGCCTTCAGGAGTTGAAGAGGTTAATTTCTTCAAAACCAGATGTTAAAAAGGTTGTTGAGGAGCTGGGGTTGAAACTCTCGGTTTGCAGTTAGCGGGAGTTCTTCCTCGCTCTGACTCTCCTTTTCATCTCTTCTAAAGGAATGGGTTTGGCTTCTATACTTTTGGCCGGGCAGATGTTCCCGCAGTGGCCGCACCCGGAGCAGATCTCCGGGAATTCCGGTATAACGTTTCCGTTTTCGTCAAGTCCTCTCGTTTCGCAAAGTTCAAGGCACTTTTCACAGTTCTGGCATTTTGTATGGTCTATCTCCTTTAGGTACGTGGGAGTGTAGAGTATTCCGCCGAGGGTCAGGTAGGCGTAGTTCCCGTTCTCGTCTGAGAGGAGCTCCTCCTCGTTTACCTCCACTTCCTCCGAACCGGAGGAACAGTTAATTCCTCAGAGGAAGGCATCTTCAGGGCAGACAATTTTGCAGAAGCCGTCTCCTATGCAGAGCTCCGGCTTCGTTATTATGGCAACCTTCTTACCCTTTATCTCCTGCAGCTCAATGCAGTTCTGGGGGCATATCTCAACGCACTCTCCGCACCCCGTACACTTTAAAACGTCTATACCGCCGGGATACTGGGGGATGAACGGGGAACCATCCTGAGTTAGAATTATCTGGTTTCTAACTTCAGCAGGCGGTTTCATGATTCCACCTTTTGTATCATTTGAAAGACTCCAGCTTATTTTATACCAATACTTAATTTATTCCAAGATACCAATAAAGGGATTGATTTCTATCAAGAGAGCTCTATTCCTAACTCTTTTATTTTTCTTCTCAGTGTATTTCTGTGGATTCCTAAAACCTTTGCAGCCTTTACCTGATTGAAGTTACACCTTTTCAGCACTTCCGAGATTACAGCTCTCTCTGCTGCTTTAACTACAATGTCGTAGAGGTTGTTTTTCTCTTTCTGCTCTACGGTAAAAACTTTAAGAACGAACTCTCTTATTAGACTTTCCAGGGAAGGAGCTTCCTGGTAGGCCTGTCTCTTTAAGTCTTCAGCTGTTATAAGGTTTGACGGAGATAGAACCATTGCTCTCAGTATCATATTTTCAAGCTCTCTGACGTTTCCGGGAAAGTGGTAGGATAGAAGGAACTTAACGGCATCGGCAGAGAGCTCTTTTGGAGGGAGCTTAAACTCTTTTGAGAACCGTTTTATAAAGTGGTGTGCCAGAGGAACGATGTCCTCTTTTCTCTCTCTGAGGGGAGGAAGCTCTATCTTCACTATGTTGAGCCTGAAGTAGAGGTCTTCTCTAAAGGTTCCTTTTTTCACCTCCTCTTCTAGGTTCCTGTTTGTTGCGGCTATCACCCTTACATCTATTTTTCTGCTCCTTTCACTTCCAATTGGCCTTATCTCTTTCTCCTGAAGAACCCTTAAGAGTTTTGCCTGAAGTGGCAGGGGGAGCTCCCCTATCTCGTCAAGGAAAATGGTTCCGCCGTTTGCCTGCTCAAAAAGACCCTTCTTTGAGGAAACTGCCCCTGTAAAGGCTCCCTTTTCATACCCGAAGAGTTCAGCTTCTAAAAGGTTTGCCGGTAGGGCAGCGCAGTTCACAGCAACAAAGGGCTTACTCCTCCTGTCTGAGTAGTTGTGGATAGCCCTTGCGATAACTTCCTTTCCCGTTCCGCTCTCTCCCGTTATCAGAACAGTTATGGAGCTCCGTGCAACCTTTGCAACGGTCTTAAAGACTTCCTGCATAACCTTGCTGCTTCCGACAATTCCCGACTCCGGCTCTTCTCCTTTCTCTCTCTCCTCTCTCTTTGTTAAGAATTTCTTCAGGACTTCGCTTATCTCCTCAAATGAAAAAGGTTTTGTTATGTAGTCTGCGGCCCCAAGCTCTATGGCCTTCACGGTGTAGTCCATAGTTCCGTAGGCCGTTAGAACAACAACGGGAACCTCTTTTACCTTTTCAAGAACTTCAAGGCCGCCGAGTTTTGGCATCTTAAGGTCTAAAAAGACAAGGTCAACCGGTTCCTCTTTCAGGATTTCAAGGACTTCTCTCCCGTTTTCGGCCTCTAAAACCTCGTGACCCCGGGAAGTGAGGAACTTCTTCAGAACTATCCTTATGCTCTTCTCGTCGTCTGCAATCAGTATCCTTGCCAAGACTACCTCTTCATCGGGATTAGAAGTTTAACCGACGTGCCTTTTCCGGGGGAGCTCTCCACTTTAACCTCCCCACCGTGGCCCTTTATAACCTCTTTAACTATAAAACTTCCAAGCCCCAAGCCCTTCTCCTTCGTTGTGAAAAAAGGAAGGCCGAACTTCTTAATCTCCTCCTCGTCCATTCCCCTTCCGGTGTCTTTAACCTTTATGAAGATAAACCCCGACGGCCTTATGGCGTATCCCGTTTCAACTGTTATCTCTTTAACCTCAGACTCCTCAACGGCTTCTATAGCGTTTTTAACAACGTTTAAAACTGCCTGAGTCATCTTATCAACGTCAACGGGAACTTCCGGCAGAGACGGGTCAAAGAGGAAGTTTACCTTAATGCCTTTTTCGTTTATCTGAGGTGCAAAGAGATTGAAGACCTGCTGGATTATTTTGTGGATGTTCTCGTTTCTGAAAGAGAGCTTTGAGAAGTCAAAGCTCCTTGTAATGTCCTTTAAGAGCCTCTCTATCCTTTCAACTTCGTCAACTATTACCTGTGCAAGCTCCTCGTCGTAGCTCTTCAGTTCTTTGAAGAGTTTTGCCGCTCCCTTTATCCCGCTCAAAGGGTTCTTTATCTCGTGAGAGAGGCCTTTGAGAAAGAGGGTTATGTCCTCCTCAAAGGGTGAGAGGCTGCACGGCTCTATGAGAACTACAACTCCGACTTTTTTTGACGGTGTAAAGAGGGGGGAGATGTGGAAGATAAGCTCTCCTTTTCTGAAGCCCCTTATCTCTATCGTTTCCCTGTAGGATTTCCCTATAAGGGAGGGGAGCTCCTCAACCCTTAAAACCTCTGAGATGTCCTTCCCTTTCAGGAACTTGAACGACCTGTTTGATAGGGACTCAAACTTCTGGTTAACTTTCTGGATTTTTCCCAGCTCGTCGGTTATTACCGCCGGAAAGGGCAGTGAGAAGAGCAGGTCTTCAAACTCAACGTTCATCTCTTTTCCTGAAAGTGGGGAAAGGGACTCCCCACTAAGTTATGGAGAGCCCTCCCTTGTTTCCTCCGCCTTTAGGAAATTCCTTCAGTTTGGACATATCTATTGCTCCGGCGCTGGGGAGCTCTATTCCGGCAGCGGCGGCCTTGAACTGCTGGTGGAACTCCTTGAGCCTTGACCTGTCTCCAACGGGAACAATTGCAACGATTTGAGACTTGACCAGGTATGCCTCTACTGGCTCGTTTGCCGTTGGGTCAAGGGGCATGATTGTTGCCTGAGCTCCCTTTGTTGTGGGAAGAAGTGCGAAAACTCCGGCTTCCTTGAGCTTTACAAACTCGGGAGTAATCTCCTCAACAACCCCCAAAATTCCAGAAGTTGGAACTGCACCCTCTCCTCCGGCTGTTTGAACAAAGACAAGCTTACCCTTAAGCTCTTCCATCTCTCCTCCTGAGATTTTGGGATTTTATTCCCAGAATAATTTAGTTTTTCATCCTGTTAAAATGAACCTTTCCGTAAAAACTCTATACAGCCCAATTGCTACAGCGTTTGAAACGTTGAGTGAGTTCACGTGTCCCCCCATCTCTATCTCAACAACTTCGTCAAGGAGCTTCATCGTGCTCCTTGAAATTCCTCTCCCTTCTGAACCTACAACAAGCCCTAATGGGAAAGGAAAGCTGAACTTACTTAGCGGTTTTCCCCCTGCTTCAAGGCCGACAAGCCAGCCACCCGATTCCTTAAACTCTCTGAGGGCAGTTGAGAAGCTGTTTACAACCGAAAATGGAACGTAGAAAACAGCTCCTGTTGATGCTTTAACAACCGTCTCTGTTATCGTTGCACTCCTGTCTTTAGGAAGAACTATTCCTGTTACTCTGAACGCATCTGCCGAACGGAAGATTGCTCCAAGGTTGTGGGGGTCTTCTATATGGTCTAAAAAGAGGAGATACCCGTTTCCTGAAATCGTTCTTTCAATGAGCTCCCCGTAGTCAACAGGCTCAACGGGGGAAACGATGGCAACAATCCCCTGGTGTTTTTCCGTTCCGGAAATTTCCTTCAGTTTCTTCTTAGAAGCCTTAACTACCTTTATTCTATTCTCTCTGGCAAGTTTTAAGACCTTTTCCCTGTCCCTGAAGTGTTCGTCAACGTAAATCTTCAGTATCGGATACCCGGCCCTTATTGCCTCTGCAACGGGGTTTACGCCGTAGATGACCATTACTGGCTCACCTTCAGGTCGTCGTCGGTTCCCTCTTCACCGTCGGGGCCGGGGGAGATGAGTGTAAAGTGTTTTCCGTCTGAGATGTAAATGAAGTCGTTCCCCCAGGCGTCTTTTGGAACTTTCTCAATGTAGGGGCCTTTCCAGTTCTTTGGAATCGGCTCAATTTCCGGTTTTTTAACCAGAGCCTTTAAGCCCTGTTCAGTTGTTGGGTAAAGTGAGTTGTGGAGCTTGTAGAGGTTCAGGGCTTCCTCTAAGTTTTTCATCTGAACCTGGGTAAGTGTAACTTTTGCCTCTTCACCTCTCCTTATGAGCTTGAGGCCTATAAGACCTGCAAGCATCCCCAGAATAATGATTACAATCATGAGCTCAAGGAGTGTAAAGCCTTTTCTCTTTCTCCTCTCCAACTTAACCTCCTCTACTCTTTCCACCAGTTATCTCCCACCTCTTCTACGAACTCCATTTTATCAACGAAGTTCTTAAGGTGTTCAACGGCTTTCATCGCATCGTCAAAGAAGTCGGGGGCTATCCAGAGCTCTATCAGCCCCTCTTTCGGGTCCCTGGTTCTGACCGTTGCAACTTCGTGGAACCACTCAAATACGGCGTTTATAAACGCTATGTCTTTGGGGTTAACTCTGTAAATAAGGTTTCTTCCTTTAATGAGAGGTCTCACAGCTCCATCCCTTCAATGTAGGCCTTTTCAAAGGTTTTGTTCGTTGCAAGCTCAACCGGCTGAACAGCCCTCTTTATCTCCTTAATTTTTTCCCTCTCCTCTCTCCTGCCAAGAAGCAGTGAGGCTCCTTTAAGGGCTAAGTTCCCTGCCGCAACGGGTTCAGGGAAGTTTTCAGGAATGAGCTTCAGCCCCTTAACGCTCCGTTTGTCTATGTGGCTTCCAAAAGCCCCGGAGAAGAAGAGTTCTTCTGGAGCTCCCGCCTCTTCCGACAGGGTTTTGAGAGCTCCGTAAACGGCCCCCTTTGCCAGGAGAAACTTCCTGATGTCGCTTTGAGTAAGGGCAATCAGGAGTTCTTCTGTTTCGTAGAGAACAAAGGCCTTCTCTCCGTTTATCTCCCTTATTCTCTGGGCTATTAGCGGCGGGATGTTCCCTGCCTTTATCGTTCCTTCCTCTGTTAGGACTCTGAAGCTCTTTAAGAGGTAAATCAGGTCAAAGTATCCGCTTGCGCATATGCCTAACGGTTCTCTGTTCCCAATCGTTAAGAATCTAAAGTCCCTTCCGTCAAAGAAGACCTTGTATATGGCTCCCTCAACAGCCCTCATTCCGGAGAAGAGGCCAACCCCTTCAAAGGCAGGTCCTGCAGGAACTGAAGCCGCAACTCCTTGGCCTCCTTTCCAGATGCCCATCTCAGCATTTGTTCCAAGGTCTGCAACTCCAAAGTTGGAGCTCTCCTTCGTTAGAACCAGTAGGTTTGAGAGGAAGTCTGAACCTATGAAGTTCTTTAATGGCGGCGGAACGTAAAATACGGTCTCCTCAAACTCTTCCAAACCCAGCTCTCTTCCCGTTGTATAGACCTCCTCTTCAAGTTCAAGTTTAAATGGGAACCTCTCAAACCCTGAAACGGGGAGCCCTAAGAGGAAGTGGTGGATGACGGAGTTTGAGACGACTACTGCCTCTTTTATAGGAACTTCCAGCTCCTTAAACAGGAATGAGAGGGTTTTTAAGAGGAGCTCCCTCTCCTTTTCGTAGTTTTCCCTTGCAAGCTCAACCCTCGTTACAACGTCTGCGCCAAATGCCGACTGAAAGTTTAGGGTTTTCAGGCTCTTTATGAACTTACCGTTTGAGAGGTCAAATAGTGCCGCCTCGACGCCTGTTGTTCCAAGGTCAACGGCAACTCCAAACCCTTCTCTACTTTCAACGGGTATGTCGGAGAGAGCTCCCCCCTTTGAAATCAGGTTCTCCTCAAGGATCTCTACTTCTCCTTCAAAAGGGCCAAAAAGCAGACAGGCAAGCTCCTCTTTTCCACCTACCTTAACGATGCACTTTCCGCATATTCCCCTGCCTCCGCAGTAAGCGGAGCGCATAAATCCCTTTTCCCTGAGAACCTGATAGAGGGTTTTTCCTTCAGGAACGGAGATTTTTAACCTCAAGCTTTCAGACCTCTCTTTCGCAGGAACTCTTTGAATCTTTCAAGGGTTGACACGAGCTCTTCCGACCTTTTAAGGGCAAGCTTAAGGTTTTCAATGAGCTCCTCTTTTTCCCAGGGATATGTGTGGGTTAAGAGGTTGCGGAGTTCCCTCAGTTCTTTCCACTTCTCTGCCGACTCTATCAGTTCAAGCTGTTCAAGGCGGTTCAGTATGTCAACAAACGGCTTACTTCTAACCTCTTCTTCTAAGAACTCAAGGGTTAGAGGAAAGAGTTTCTGCCCCATTGAATCCTGAAGCTTTGAGAACCTGAAGATGAAAGAGTCTATCGTTTCAACTTTCTCCAGGTCTTCAAGGGTTTGGGGAGAGAGCTCTCCCCATTTCTCTATCTTATTTTTTGCGTATAAGAGCCGTTCCTTATGTTTTTCTACCTCCCTTAAAACCATTCGCAAGTCTTTCAAAGTAAAACTCCTGTTCTTTTAGCCTCTTGTGATATAAAATCGTTCTCTCCCTCCTCTTTCACAATCAGGTCAATTTTCTGCTCCCCTATCCTCTCCTTCAGCTTTACAAGGAACTTAACCTTTTTCTCCGGGCTCTTTTCCCCTTTTGGAACTTCAACGAATAGATCAATATCTCCACCTTTTAATTCCTTTCTAACCCTTGAGCCAAAGAGCCAAACCCTTGCCTTTTCTCCAGAAATCTCCCTTACAGTTTCCTTTATTGCCCTTAACTCGGCGTTAGAAAGCCTCACTTCCATTTTGAATCAGTAAACAGGAGTTAGCCAGTGGGAGTACTTCTCATTTTCTCCCTTAACGATTGAGAAGTAAACCTCCTGAAGTCTCTTTGTAATAGGCCCTATCTCTCCGTTTCCTATAACAACGTGGTCAACCTGAACTACAGGGGCAACCTGAGCTGCCGTTCCCGTGTAGAAGACTTCATCTGCAACGTAGAGCTCGCTTCTTAAGATGGGCCTCTCCTCTACCTCTATTCCAAGTTCATTTTTAGCCAGTTCAATTACTGCGTTTCTTGTTATTCCCTCAAGGATGTTTGAAGAAGAAGGAGAGGTAATCAGTTTCCCTTTTCTTACAATAAAGACGTTTTCACCACTTCCCTCTGCTACAGTTCCGTCTGGGTTGAGCATTATGGCTTCATCGTATCCGTTTAAGAGGGCTTCGGTTTTTGCAAAGGCGCTGTTTACGTATGCTCCTGCAACCTTACACCTTGCCGGAATCATCGTGTCGTTTATCCTGTGCCAGCTTGAGGTTTTTGCCTTTAAACCTCTTGAAAGGTCCAGGTAATCTCCCAGTGGAATTGTGTAGATTGCAATTTCTGTTCTGTATCCTATGAGCTTTGGAGAGATTTTAAGGTCTGCAAAGTAGGCTATTGGCCTTATGTAGGTGTCCTCCCTGTGCTGACACTTTCTTAAAAGTTCAACGGTGATCTCTGTCAGTTCCTCTGCGCTCTTTTCTACCTTCAGGTTGAGTATTTTGCAGTTTGCAAGCATCCTCTCGTAGTGCTCTTTAAAGAAAAGGCCGAAAAGCTGCTGTTTTTCATCGTTCCAGTAGGCCCTTATGCCCTCAAAAACTGCCGTTCCGTAGTGGAAGGAGTTTGTCTGTATGTTTATGTTGGCCTCTTTCAGTGGAACAAACTTTCCTTCAAAGTAGGCAAACCTTTCCATCTAAACTTCCTCCGCTTTTTTTCTTCTGTAGAGAAGGATTAGTATGCCTGCGGCAACCATTATAATACTTATAACCTGGTTGTTGCTGAAGGTTCCCAGTATCTCTTTGGGAGTTGCCCTAACAAACTCAATGAGGAATCTGAAGGTTCCGTAGAAGATAAGGTAGAAGCCAAAGATTTCACCGGGAACTTTTCTCCTTCTGTAGAGAATGTAGAGTATTAGAGCAATAAGAAAGTTCGCGGCAGAAGATATCGGTTCTGTAGGCCAGAGTGGTACGTTAAGAGGAGCTGCAGAGTGGGGATCTGTAAAAACGATGGCAAACGGAGCGTGGCACACTTTACCGTAACAGCATCCTGCCATCGTGCAGCCTATCCTTCCAAAACCCAAACCAACAGAGAGGGCAATTGCTACTACGTCTGCAAACTTCCAGACGGGGATTTTTCTCTTTACTATGAAGTAGATGGCGGTGAGAGCTCCGAATATCACCCCTCCGTACCAGACCAGCCCACCTTCCCAGATGTAGAAAATTCTGTACCAGGGGTTCAGGTATTCTGGATTGTAGATGAAGAAGAAGAGCCTTGCTCCTAAGAAACCTGCAACTATACTCCAGAATGCGGTATCAACTATGTCTTCTCTCCTGATTCCCTCTCTCTCCCCAAGTTTGACCAGGACGAGGGAACCGAAGAAGATGCCCAGCGCAACCATAACCCCGTAAGTGTAGATCGTTATCGGGCCGATCTTGAAAAGTATAGGGTGCATTTATGCCTCCTCTCTCTTGGTAAGTACTACGATAAGAGGGTCTTTTATAAGGAAAAGGAGAGCTCCGTAGATAGCTCCCGATAGAACGACCGTAAGAGCTACTATGAACACTTTTTCTGCAGTTCCTCCTGCTTCTGTGTATATGCGGGTTGCCGCTGCCGTTAGAACAGCAACGGGAGCTGACAGGAAAAGGTACCTGACGCCTTTTCCTGCAACTGTTCTTACGGCGTCAATTTTAAACCTTTTTTTCAGGATTACGAGAAGTGCAGAGAGGTTTAATAGTGAAGTGAGGCTTGTTCCAAGGGCAAGACCGGGAGCTCCCATTTTCAAGACAAAGCAGAGTATCAGATTTACCATTAGGTTAAACAGAAGCGTGTAGGCTGCAACTTTAACCGGGATTTTAAACTCCTCCATTGAGTAGAAGATGTTTGTAACTATTTTCTCCATTGAGAAGAAAAACAGCCCTAAAGAGTAGCAGATAAGAACGGCGTATGTTCTGTTAAGGTCTTCTTCCGTAAAGACCCCGTGGTTGAAGAAAAGGTCAAGTATAGGTTTGCCGAATAAGATAAGGCCTACTGCTGAGGGAATGATAATTGCAGAACAGAGGAGAATTCCCGTTTCAATCTCTCTGTGGAAGTCCTTTTCTCCCACGTTTCTTGAAAGTCTTGGAAGGAGAACCTGAGAGAGGCCTATGGCGAACATTCCCAGTGGAAGCTGGACAAACCTGTTTGCGTAGTAAAGGTACGAGATTGCTCCTGCGGAGAGGAAAGAGGCTATTACTGTGTCTATAAGCATTGATATCTGTCTTACTGCAAATCCAAATATTCCTGGAATGGTGTTCAGTAAGACCCTTTTTGCCTCCTGAGACAGAGAAAAGATGGGACGCAGTTTGAGTGGGAGCTCCCTGAGAAAAGGTATCTGGAGGAGAACCTGGAGAATTCCACCTACTATAACTCCGATGGAGAGCGCTTCAACTGAGAGCCTTCCAGAGAGCAGTAGCGCCGATACGATGAGAGAGAGGTTAAAAAGGGCGGTTGAGAAAGAGGGGGCGAAGAACCGGTTAAAGGCGTTTAAAATTCCGCCTAAAAAGGCTGTAAGACTTACAAACATTATGTACGGAAACATCTCTCTTAATAACTTAACGGCATAGTTAAACTTCTCTCCTCTAAAACCGGGAGCTACCACTTTTACGATGAGCGGTGCGAGGAGCTCTCCTAAAACTATGGTAACCGTTAAAAGCACCAGAAGAACTGCGAAAATCTGTCCTGCCAGAATTTCTGCTTCTCTTACAGATTCCTTTACTTTTTTTGTGAAGGCGGGAACAAAAGCACTGTTGAACGAGCCTTCTGCGAATATCCTCCTCAGCAGGTTGGGAATTCTGAAGGCTACAAAGAAAACATCTGTAAGAGCGCCGGCACCAAACGTAGACGCAATAACGATGTCTCTTAAAAGTCCTAAGACTCTGCTTCCAAATATTGAAATTGATACAATACTGGCCAATTTTAATAGTGAACTTTTCATAGCGGGGGAATTATAGTTGAAAGTCTGTATTGTTGGAGCCGGTGTTGTAGGAAGTTATCTTGCCAAAAGGCTTAGTAAGGAGGGGTTTGAGGTTGCTGTAATAGACGTAGATTCCTCAAAATTGGAAACTCTCTCTTACAGCTACGACGTTATGACTGTTAACTGTAACGCTCTTGATGTAAACTGTTTAAAGAACGTTCAGGATTTTGACCTTTTTGTCGTTGTCACGGAAAGCGATGAGAAAAACCTCTCCATAGCTGTTCTTCTTAAGTCACTTCTTAATAAGGAAAAGATAATAGTAAGGGTCAGCAACAAAGCCTTTTCCTCTCCTCCGGTAAAAGAGTTTTTAAAGTGTGACGTTGTAAATATCCTCTCAGAAACTGTTCAGGCGGTTCTCAATCAGGTTAAGTATCCCTTTGCTTTAGACGTTGTAAGACTTGAAAAGGAAGGGATTGTAATCCTGAAGATCAAACTTACTGCTGAGAGCTCCCTCGCAGGTAAACAGATCTTGGAGCTCTCTGATGTCAGAGAGAAGATTCCCTTTACAATTGTTGCCATAGAGAGAGAGGGAAAGACACTCCTTCCTTCCGGTACAAACTTTCTTTATCCCAACGATATACTCTACATTGCGGCAAAAGAAGAAGACGCTGTCAGGCTTGCTGAAGTTTTAGGTATAGACTATTCTCCTGTAAAACTCATCTTTATTTTCGGTTATTCGCGGTTTACAGAGGAGCTCCTTACTCAGCTCTCAAACCTTCCCGTTAAGGTGAAGTTTATCTGTTCTAATATGGAAAAATGTGAGGAGATTTCCGGCAAATTTCCGAAAGTTGACGTTTTCCACGGGGAGTTTTCCGATATAGAGTTCCTGAAGGAAGAAGGCATAGAAAAGGCTGACCTTACAGTATCAATAACGGAAGATGAGGAGCAGAACATACTATCTGCCGTTTTATGTAAGAAGTTGGGAGTAAAAAAATCCCTTGCACTTATTATGCACCCTGAATATGAGGAGATAGTTACTTCAATAGGAATAGACGTTCCACTTATTCCCAGAAAACTCCTTGCTTCAAAAGTTTACCGTCAACTCAGTAGAAAGAAGTTTATTGACCTTTTTGAGCTCTCTGAAGACCTTGAAATAGTTGAGATGGAAGTCCCTGAAAAGAATATCAATAAAAAGGTGAAAGATGCTGGTTTCTGTAACTTAATTGTTGCAGTCAGGAAAAAAGATGGGATTGAGCTTGCAAGGGGTAATACCCTTCTTGAAGACGGAGATAAACTTATCTGTATTAAGAAGAGGGAAAATTGAGGTACCAGCTCGTTTTTAAGTACGTTGTAATACTACTTTTCTTTCTATCTCTCTCTTTTCTGATACCGGCCGGTTACTCCTACTTTGTCCACGATGGCTTAACTGAAGATTTCCTCTTTCCGCTGATACTGATGGGAGCTCTCTTCCTGATTGCCCTTCAGATAAAGGAAAAGGTATCTGATATAACCGTTAAAGAGGCCATAGTAGTTGTTGTTCTGGTCTGGTTTCTCTTTCCTGCCCTATCTGCCCTTGTGTATATGGAGACCGGGGCAATTCCACACTTTCCAGATGCTTACTTTGAGTCTGTTTCCGGCTTTACAACAACTGGTGCTTCAATCCTTACCAATATAGAAGTTCTTCCAAAGAGCGTTCTCCTCTGGCGGTCAACTACCCACTGGATAGGTGGAATAGGTTTTGTTGTTTTTTCTCTTTCAATCCTTCCTGCCCTTGGGGCCGGCGGGGCACAGCTTATAAGATTTGAGTCCTCTAAAGCTGTTGAGGAGAGGGTTCTTCCTAAGGTTAAAGAGATAGCGAAGGCAATCCTGTACGTTTATGCTGTTTTAACTGTTGTTCAGGTGGTTCTGCTGGAGCTCTGCGGAATGAACCTTTACGATTCGGTTATTCATACCTTTGGAACGATAGCTACAGGAGGTTTTTCAGATAAGAATGCCAGCGTTGCAGCCTTCAACTCTCCTGCTGTAGAGATGGTTATTGCTATTTTTATGCTTTTGGGGGCCACAAACCTTTCGCTCTACTATAGAGCTTTTAAAAAGAGGAGTCTAAAGCTCTTTTTTTCTTACTACGAGGTTAAATCCCTTCTTATTATTGTTGCGCTTTCTACCGCTTTTACCACTTTTCTCCTCTACGATGACGGTATTTACAGTTCTATCCTTCAGGCCTTCCGTTACGCTTTCTTTCAGGTTTCAACAGCAGCCTCTACTACCGGCTTTGCTTCAACCGATTACTCAAACTGGCCTCCAGCCATTCTTGCCCTTCTGATGATACTTTCCCTTGTCGGTGCTACTTCCGGTTCAACCGGTGGCGGTATAAAGCAGTTCCGTTTTCTGGTTATGCTGAAAACAATGTCAAGGGAGATAAAGAAAACTGCTCATCCAAGGCTTATCTACAGAGTTGATCTGGGGGGTAAAGTCCTTGAAATAGATACCCTTAACGCTATATGGGCCTTTATCTCCGTCTACTTTTCGTTGACCGTTCTCTTCGGTTTTATAATTTCTATTTCAGGTTACGACCTCATTACCTCGTTTTCTGCCTCTATAGCCTGTATAACGAGTTTGGGACCAGGGCTTGGAAAGGTAGGGCCTGCCGGTAATTTTGCTTTCTTTTCCGATTTTGATAAGCTTCTTCTCTCTGTGGAGATGCTCCTTGGTAGACTTGAAGTTTTTCCTATACTGACCGTTTTTCTTCCAGCTTTCTGGAGAGACTGAAGTTGAACTGATTTAACTCTACTGTTAAAATCTACGAGTAGTTTAAAGATGAAATAAGAATAAGACTGGAGGAACTTTGGAAGAAAGGCAGTTTAACCAACCTCCCTGTTATGAAGATGATGAGATAGACCTCTATGAGCTTTGGCTTGTTTTAAAGAAAAGGAAGAAAATTGTTCTTTCTATCACTTTTATTTTTACTTTATTGGCTGTTCTTTACTGTTTTCTGGCCTCTCCAGTTTACAGAACAGAAGCCTCTGTTTACCCGTTGGGTGGAAGTAAAACTGGAGGTCTCTCATCTCTCCTCTCAGCCCTTCCAATTTCTCTGCCGGTAGGAGGGCAGTCTGGTCTTACCGTTGAGGCAGTTCTTGAGAGTAGAACTCTTAAGGAGCGTGTGATAAAGGATTTAAACCTCCTTCCTAAACTCTTTCCCGATAAGTGGGACAGTAAAAACCACAGGTGGAAAGTGGAAGGGGACGAAAAACCTCCTACCATCCTTGATGGCGTAAAGAAGCTTGACAAACTTATCTCTGTTTCAACTGATAAAAAAACAGGCATCTTGACCTTAACTGTTGATTTTAAAAACGATCCGGAGATGGCTTACAAAATAGCTGAGACTTCCCTTATTGAGGCAAGGAAGATACTGAATGAGAAGTCTTTTTCTCTTGCAAAAAGGTACAGAATATACATAGGGAAACAGCTTGCCCTTGCAGAAGAGAAGTTAAGGCAGGTTGAGGAGATATACCGGGACTTTATAAGTGGAAAGATAAAGAAGGTTCCGTTAGTTTTTGGTTCTGACAGTAAGGAGTATGGGGAGCTCTACGGGAAACTGATTGCTAAAAGGAAAAAGCTGGAGCTCCTCAAGGAATCAAAGGCCAGTCCTGAAGAAGTTGCAAAACTTGAGAGCGAAGTTAAGAAGATAAAACAGCGCTTAAACACTTTGAGGAGCTCAAAGTCTAACTTCGTTTCGCTTCCCGATTACCAGCTGAATCTTCAGAAACTTCAGGCTCAGATGGACATAGCTGAAGCTCTGTTTGAAACTCTGGTTAAAGAGTATGAGATGGCAAAGGCCCAGGAGATGAAGGAGCAGATCTCATTTCAGGTGATAGACCCACCCTACGTTCCGGATAAAGATAAGCCTTACAAACCAAAAAAGGTCTTGATTGTTGCGGTGGGGCTGATATCGGGTCTCTTTTTGGGAATTTTTGCAGCCTTTTTTAAGGAGTGGCTTGATAACGTAAGAAAGCGCCACAAGGGGGAAATGGGTAATGCGTAGAGCTATTTTGACTGTAACCCTGTTTCTGACGGGATTTGCTTTAAATACAGCTTCGGCTACCGGAATCTCACAGCTGGAGCAGTTTGCTCAGAGCGGAGCTGCTGGAGGAGTGGGTGGAGTTTCCACTTCTGCCGGGCTTTCCGGTCTTCAGGGAACAGCTACAGGTGTTGGTGGCAGTAGTGTCGGTTCAGGAACCGGTTTCGGGACGTCTGGTTTGACGGGGGCTCCCGGAACAGGAGCAGGTCCCTCAGGTTCAACAACTAACTCTGGAACCGGCATTCAAAACCTTCAGGGTCAGAGCCAGGGGCAGGGAGTAGGTACTCAGCAGGAACTTAACGGTAAATCTGTTCAAGAGCTTGAGGAGAGCCTCTCAAAATCTCAGAGTAAATCGGAAAACCGTGAGATAAACCAGTTTATTACTGCTACTGCTCAGTTTTCCTCAATAGAGAGCGGTTTCTACGCGAGAACGCGCTTTCTTAATATAAAGTTGAGACAGTTCGGATACAACTTCTTCATCGGGAGACCGAAGCTTTCTCTCTCCATTCCTGTTGATAGCTCTTACGTTTTAGGCCCAGGAGATGAGCTGTTCCTTTACGTTATAGGAAATCCTCCAGGAGTGGATCTATCTCAAGTTACCCGTTTAGTTGTTGACAGGCAGGGAAAGGTTTACATACCGGGCCTGGGGGTTTTCTACGTTTGGGGTATGACCCTTGGCGAAGCTGAAAGAATGATATCACAGGCCTTAGGGGCCAACATAAAGCTTACGGTGGGAAGACTTAGAACATTTCCTGTTTACGTTTCAGGAGAGGTTAGAAAACCCGGTGCAGTAGTTGTTACCGGTGTTAATACGGTTATAGATGCCATTATGCTGGCAGGGGGAATAAAGAAATCTGGAACTCTGAGAGACGTAATTGTAACCAGGAAGACTCCTAAGGGAATAAAACAGATTCATATAGACTTCTACAAGCTTCTCTTAGACGGCAAACCTGTTGATATGCGTTTAAAGGACGGCGATGTTATTTTTGTTAAGCCTATCGGAAAAGTTGCAGGTGTAGGGGGAATGGTAAAGAGGCCGGCCATTTATGAAATTACCGGTAAGGAAACCTTAAAAGACCTGATTAAGATGGCCGGTGGTCTTTTACCCTCAAGCTATAAGTATAAAGTCATACTTCAGCGTTACGTCAACAACCAGCTTTTGGAAGTTAAGCAGGGGTCTTTAGACGATGAAAAGTTTATGTCTCAAAAGGTTCACGATGGAGATATACTCGTTATCAAACAGGTGATTTCCATACCTCAAAACGCCGTTGCCGTTGAGGGTTACACTCCCTATCCCGGTCTTTACGAGTATAAGCCGGGAATGAAGCTTTCTCAGCTCTTAACTCCCGATTTCTTCTTCTCCGACTCAAACATGAAGTTTGGCCTTATAGAGAGACACTACCCGCCGGGAGCTCTCCCCAAATACATCACATTCTCACCTGAAGCTATCCTTTCTGGAGAGGAAGACCTGGAACTGAAACCTCAGGATAGGATAATCCTTTATAGATTCGGAACCGTTGAGGGAGTTGATTTTAACAAAGTTAAGGATGCCTTTATAGTTGAGGGTAAAATTAAATATCCTGGAGTTTATGCCTATAAAAAGGGAATGAAACTCTCAGATGTCCTCACTCCAGACCTTATAACAGAAGATACCAACCTGGAGTATGCTGAAATAGACCGCCGCGATCCTGATACGTTAGAAATAGTTAAAATAATCCAGTTCAGTCCTGAAGCTGTTCTGAAGCACAGAACAGATATAGAGATTCATAGACTTGATACTATCCGGTTCTTTCCCCGCTATGCCTATAAGCCTGTAAGGGTTTCCGGAGAAGTTGTTTCCTCTTACAAAATTCCCTACCATGAAGGACTGACGCTTTCGGAGGCTCTAACTCATGCTCAGTTTAAGGATGACATAAGAAAACTTAAGGTTTTAATCTTTAGGGAGGCCGGAAAAGAGGAAGAGACTGCTGGTGGCGTTTATAAAGAGAATAAAAAAGAGAAGAATGTAGCGTCTTTCTTCCTGTTTGACGTCCTTGTTAAGAGAGAAGCTTTAGGATTCAAACTCAAACCGGGAGATAGGATAGTTATAGCTAAGATAAGGCCTGAAGAAGCTGTAGAGAAAGTTAGAGTTAGTGGTTACGTTAAGCACCCGGGAGTTTACAGTATTGGAGAGAAAACTACACTTTACGATGTTCTTAAGGAAGCTGGTGGGTTTTTGCCCAATGCCTATCCGAAGGGAATCATTATTTTGAGGAAGTCTGTTGCGGAGCTCCAGAAGCAGCGCCTTCAGAAAGCTATAGCCCTTATGAGGCAGCAGCTTGAGAAGGAAGAAGCCGGAGTTATGCAGTCAGACCTTACTGCAGAGGAGCTCCGTGCCCGTCAGGCCGCCTTTGAAGCTAAGAGGAGGCTTTTAGAGGAGCTCCAGAAATCCCAGGTAACCGGACGGATTTCCGGTATCAGCGTTCCTAAAGACCTTGAAAAGCTTAAAAACTCCCCCTACAACATCGTTCTTGAGGATGGAGATCAGATATTTGTTCCGAAAGTTCCCGGTAGTGTTTTAGTTTTCGGAGAAGTTTATAACCCTTCAGCTCTTGTTTACATAAAGGGAATGACTGTTAGGGATTACATAAACGAAGCCGGTGGGCTAACAAAGGATGCAGACAAAGAAAACATATTTGTTATAAAAGCCAACGGTTCAGTTGTAAGTTCCGAAAACACAGGGGAGAGACGGTTTGACTGGAACAGTGATACAAACAGGATAGTTTTAGGCAGAAACGACATTATGGATTACAGACTGGAGCCGGGAGATTCTGTAATCGTTCCTACGAAAGTTCACGTTCCTGTGATGTGGAGACCTTTAATTAAAGATGTTATGCAGATAATCTACCAGGGTGCTATTACAATCTATACCATTACAAAACTTTAAAAATGAAGTATGTGATTAAAATTCCCAGAACAATACCTGTGATTAGGGGAAGGAGGGGATTTCCTTTCTTCTCCTCTATCTTCCCAACTTTTGTTTTCTCTTTTCTTATTACATTAAATAAGTTCTCTATTGAGAATATCTGACCCATATGGTACATATTTATTACAGATTTAAGCGTATTTTCCTGCTCATACGGTAAATATCTGAAGTGGCATTTCACTCCTGAAGGGTCCTCCTCAATTTCAAGACGGATATCTCTGATTACTAAATCAAATCCCTCAAATGGAATGATAAAGTTTCCAATATTCCATGGTTTTGCTTTTAGTTCCTCTGGGAAGGAGTTGAGAGTGCAGCCTTTTTCAGACCAGTTTTTAACGGGAAGTTTTTTTCCCTCTACTTCAATAAAAGCTACTAACGGAATATTTTTCTCTTTCATAGCAGCTCCGTTAAGGTTTAAGCGGTATCTTACAATATTTGGAGAGAACTATGGGGTTTCTTCTAAGTGTTGCAGGTTTTGATCCGACCGGAGGGGCGGGGGTTTTGAGAGATGTGAGAACTTTCAGCTATTTTGGTTTTTTGGGAGGAGCTGTTGTTACTGTTAATACGGTTCAGAATACGAAAGGAGTGAAAGGTTTAAGTTTTGTTGAGGGTTCGTTTCTTCTCTCTCAGCTTAAAACGGTTCTTGAAGACTTTTCCCCTGAAGGGGTAAAGGTTGGAATACCCCATAGGGAGAGGAGTGTAAATGAGGAGATTTCGGAAATTATCTCCTCCCTCTCTGTTCCTGTCGTCTTTGACCCTGTCCTTTCGCCAACCTTTGGTGTCTCTTTTGTTGAAAAGGTGGATACTATTAAACCTATTTTAAATGTTTCAACACTTATTACTCCCAACTATACCGAGTTCTTGAAGATCGAGGAGTTCTTGAAAAGAAAAACTTTTATTGTTAAAGGCTGGCCTTACGGTGATAGGATTTGCGATGTTCTCTTTGTTAACGGAAGGGAGATTGACAGAGTTTGCCATGAGAGAGACAACAGGGTTGTTAGGGGAACGGGGTGTGCCTTCTCTTCTGCCCTTACGGCTTTACTTGCCAAGGGACTCGGTTTAAAGGAGGCTTTCAGAGAGGCTGTTGACTTTATAACGGAATACAGGAGAAGTGCTTTTGAAATAGAGGGAGCTCCCCAGCTCTACCCTTCACTTTAGGCCTATATTTCTTAAAAACCTTCTGGAGAGGTTAGATGAACCAGGAGCTTATAAGGAACTTCTGCATTATTGCCCACATAGACCACGGAAAGTCTACCCTGGCAGACAGGTTATTGGAATATACGGGGACTGTCTCTAAGAGAGAACTAAAAGAACAGATGCTTGACACTTTAGAGCTTGAGAGGGAAAGGGGTATCACGATAAAGCTCAACGCCGTTAGGATGAAGTATAAGGCAGACGACGGTAAGATCTACACAATGCACCTTATTGACACTCCCGGCCACGTTGACTTTACATACGAGGTTTCAAGGAGTTTGTCTGCCTGTGAGGGAGCTCTCCTTGTTATTGACGCAACCCAGGGAATAGAGGCACAGACCATTGCAAACTTCTTCTTGGCCTTAGACGCCGGCCTTGAGATTATCCCGGTTATCAACAAGATAGACCTTCCAAGCGCAAACCCTGAGTGGGTTAAAGAACAGATTGCAGAGGTTTTAGGCTTAGACCCAGACGAGGCCATCTTAGCCTCTGCAAAGGAGGGAATCGGGATAAAGGAGATTTTAGAAGCGATAGTTAAAAGGGTTCCTCCACCTTCAGGAGACCCTGAAAAGCCTCTAAAGGCCCTCATCTTTGACTCTTTCTACGATAACTACAAGGGGGTTATTCCCTTTATCAGGGTTTTTGACGGGAAGATAAAGCCGGGAATGAGAATAAAGCTTATGTCTAACGATAAGGAGTTTGAGGTTGTTGAGGTTGGAACACAGTCTCCCAATATGGTTAAGACAGAGGAGCTCTCTGCCGGAGAGGTTGGCTGGATAGCTGCAAACATTAAGAACATTGAGGATACTCAGGTTGGAGATACGATAACCGATGCAGAGAACCCGACAGATGAGCCCTGCCCCGGATTCAGACCTGCCAAGCCGATGGTATTTGCAGGTTTATACCCCGTTGACTCAGATGACTATGAGAACCTGAAAGAGGCACTGGAAAAGTTAAAGCTCAACGACGCGGCACTCTTCTTTGAGCCTGAAACCTCTGCGGCTTTAGGTTTTGGTTTCAGGTGCGGATTTTTAGGTCTTCTCCACATGGAAGTTATAAAGGAGAGGCTTGAGAGGGAGTTTGGGCTCAACCTGATAGCTACAGCTCCGAGTGTTGTTTACAAAGTTTACATGAAAGACGGCTCGGTTAAAGAGGTTCAGAACCCTGCTGAGATGCCGCCTCCTGAGAAAATTGAGAGAATTGAGGAGCCCTACATCTCAGCCTCAATCATCACCCCGGCAGACTACGTTGGTCCCATAATGCAGCTCTGTCAGGATAGGAGGGGAATACAGACCGGTTTTACCTACTTAGACCAGCAGAGGGTGGAGCTCCGCTACGATATGCCCCTTTCTGAGATTCTCTTTGACTTCTTTGATAAGCTTAAGTCTGTCTCCCGTGGCTACGCCTCCTTTGACTACGAGTTTGCAGGCTACAAACCTTCAGACCTTGTAAAGCTTGACATACTGATAAACGGAAAGCCTGTTGATGCCCTTTCTGTAATCGTCCACAAGGATAAGGCCTACCAGAGGGGAAGACAGTTAGTTGACAAGCTGAAGGAGATAATTCCAAGGCAGCTCTTTGAGGTTGCAATTCAGGCTGCAATAGGGAACAAGATTATTGCCCGTTCAAACGTTAAGGCTTTAAGGAAAGACGTTCTTGCTAAGTGCTACGGCGGAGACGTTACAAGGAAGAAAAAGCTCCTTGAAAAGCAGAAAGAGGGTAAGAAGAGAATGAAGATGCTAGGGAAAGTTGAAGTTCCCCAGGAAGCGTTTTTAGCAGTTCTAAAGGTTGATTAAACGGGGAGGGAAACTCCCTCCCTTTAAATTCTTTTCCACAGGTAGTCAAGGTTTACAGTAAATGGACACTCCAGGTCAAATCTAAAACTACCTCTGTCTGAGTCAAAGACCTTCTCATACCTGTTGTTGGTGAGCTTGAATACCCTCATCTTTTTCAAGTTTGGGTAGACCAGGCCGTAGTATTTGACTTTCTCCCTCTCGTAAAGCTCAAACTTCAGCTGCTCGTCTCTTATTGCCGTAGATTTTGAAACAACTTCAAAGATAACTTGTGGAGTAGTTTTAATAAAGTCTTCAACTTTTCCGCAAACCACTACAACGTCTGGTCTTACAACAGTATTTTCGCTAACTATCCAGTCAACTTCCTGAGAGATCTGGCAGTCTGCAGAACAGTTCTCAAGCTGTTCGTCAATTTTTCTTACCAGAAGACTTACAATCCTTTGGTGTTTCCAGACAGGAGAGGGAGCCATTGCGTATGGAACTCCCTCTATCAACTCCCAATCTCCCTCCCACTGCAGGTAATCATTAACAGTGTAGTTTGGTAAGTATTTCTCTGCTAAGCTCATTACCCTTCTCCTTTAGGTTCACTTGCAGGCTGGCATCTCTATCAGGCCAACGTTTCCGTCCTTCCTTTTGTAGACAACTGCTGCGTTTCCCGTTTCAACGTTGCAGAAAACAACAAACTCCCTGTTTGATCCAAGGAGCTTAACAACTGCATCCTCAACAGAGATTGGTTTATAGAGCTCCGGTTCAACTTCAATAATCTCTATGGGTTTTTCAACAACCTCTTCCTCAACAACAGTCATCATCCTCTTAGACTTCTGAGCTTCCTTCTTCCCTGCGGTTTTTACTTTATCTTTGAGTCTTCTCAGCTGTTTTTCTGCAGCGTCAACAACGTAGTCAACGGCAGTGTAGAGGTCGTCAGTCTCCTTCTTGATCCTTAACGTGTGGTCAAAGACGTTGTAGATGACGATTTCAACAGACGCCCTGTATTTTTCTTTGTTGACGATTACGTCTGCAAACACCTCCCTTCTGTCGTCATCTCCTAAATACTTTTCAAGCCTCTTAAACTTTTCCTCTAGGGTATTCTTGATTGCCCCTGTGAGGTCAATTCCGTGGCCGATGAGGTTGAGTTTTAGCTGTGCCATCCCTTCCTCCTTTTCTTTTGTCTCTTAACTTTAAATTAAAGCTAACAGAAAGGAGTGTCTATGGAGAGGAAGAGAGCTTACCTCCTCTTTTCTGGAGGTCTTGACAGCCTTATAGCTGCAGAGCTCCTGAAACGTTTAGGTTTTCATGTTGTTGGAGTTCACATAACTTCTCCCCTATTTGAAAAAGACGTTAAAAAGGTAAAGGAACTTGCAGATAGGATAGGAATTGAGCTTAAAGTTGTTAAAGCCGGAGAGGACTACTTGGAGATGCTGAAAAACCCCGTTTACGGCTACGGGAAGAATTTAAATCCCTGTATAGACTGTAAAGCCTATATGCTGAAGAAACTAAAAGAGGTGGCAGAGGAGGGAGCTCTCCTTGCAACAGGTGAAGTATTAGGTCAGAGGCCTATGTCTCAGAGGAAGGATGCCTTTAACGCAATAGAGAAGCTTGCCGGTTTAAAGAGGCAGGTTTTGAGGCCCCTTTCTGGAAAACTCCTCCCTCCAACGGTTTACGAGGAGAAGGGGATTGTAGACAGGGAAAAACTTTTGGATCTTAAGGGGCGCTCAAGGAAAAGATACCCTGAAATCTTAAAGAAGTTGGGGCTTAACGAGAGGGAGCTCCCCACCCCCGCCGGCGGCTGTCTTTTAACAGAGTCCTCGTTTGCCAGAAAAGTTAGAGATTTAATGGAACACGACGAGCTTAGTTGGGAGAACGTAAAACTCCTAAAAATTGGCCGCCACTTCAGGGTCAACGGCTGTAAGCTGATAGTTGGAAGGAATAGGGAGGAGAACAGAAGGATAAGGGAGATTGCAAAAGAAGGAGACTACCTAATAACTGTTCCTGATGTTCCCTCTCCAACTGCCCTTTTAATGTGCAGGAATGAGCCTTCCGATGAGGTTTTAAAGAAGGCAGGAGGAATTGTTGCCCGTTATTCAGATGCCAGGAACGAAAAAGAGGTAAAGATAGCTGTTTACAGAGGTGGTAAACTATTAACAGAACTTACAGTTCAGCCGATATTTGATTTAAAAGAGTTCTCTATAACGGGATAAGGAGGGAGAGATGCCCCTTTTTGAGAAGACCCTTTACTCAACAGACTTCTCGCCCCTTGCAGAGGTTGCGTTAGACTACGTTAAAAAGCTGAAAGAGGCGGGGGAAAAAGAGGTTGTTGTTGTTCACGTTGTTGATGATCTCTCAATAGAGCTCCCTGAAGGGGCCGACCTTTTAAACGAGAAGGAGCTTTATAAGATACTTCCTGAGGTAGACCAGGAGTATGTAACTTCACTGATTGAAAGACTTGAGGCTGTTAAGAAAATACTTGAAGATGAAGGTTTAAACGTGAAACTCTACCTGAAGTATGGGAATATTCCTAAACAAATTGTTGAAGTAGCTAAACAGGAAAAAGTGAGGCTTATCGTTATGGGAGCTCACGGGAAGGGTTTACTAACAGAAATTCTTTTAGGTAGCGTTTCAACAGATGTAATCAGGAACGCAGAGTGTCCAGTTCTAATAGTTAAGAGAAGGGAGGAGGAGTGATGCTCTTTGAGAAGGTTCTCTACCCCTTTGATATGAGGAAGGCCAGTTTAGGAGTTAAGCCCTACATTTTGAAACTGAAAGAGGCCGGGTGTAAAGAGGTTCACATGCTCTACGTTCTCCTTCCCTCTGAGTGGGGGTTTGTTGCAAAAGAGGAGTACGACTCAGAGGACAAGATAGAGGCTTTAAGGGGAGCCATAGACGACGGTTACGTTGATGGCCTCAAAAGAATATTTGAGAAGATGAAAGAGATTGCAGAGGAGTTTGAGGAGAACGGGATTAAAACGCGTGTTGTTATGATTCCCGGCGAGCTTGACGAAACAATTGGCTACTACTCTAAGGAGTATGGAATCAAGCTTGTTGCCCTCGGTATAACAGACGAATCCCTCTCATTCTTCAGAGTGGGTAAAGTTCTTGACATCATAAAAGCCGTTGACTCTCCTGTTCTTGTTGTTAAAAGCCCTGAGGAGGATGGTTGCCAACAGCTATAATGAAGTAAATTCCGATAAGAAAGCCTATCAAGGAGATAAAAAGAGGAATATAGGGCCTCTCTTTAAGAAATCGGCTTACAGGGGCCATTCTACTGGGAAAAGAGAGTCTTAGAAGCCCGCTGGTTGTAAATGCAATTCCTAAAAGTTTAAGGGGAGCTACCGAGCTCCCCACCGCCGTTCCAACTCCCAAAATAAGAGAAAACCAGCCGGTTACTATGACAAACCGGTCATCCTCCATCATTGTTAAGATTCGTTTACAGATTGAAGGCCTCAGAATATAGGTTCCGCAGACAAGTGTAAGAAGCCACCCCCAGAACTTAAAGAGGAAAACGTTCGGACTCAATTTCCTAAAACCTCAACAATGGCGTCTTTGTAGGTTTTAACCATAAAATCAATCTCCTCTTTACTTATTGCAAGTGGCGGCATTATAACAAGAACCGGTCCTAAAGGCCTTGTGAAGACTCCCTTCTCAATTATTCTCCTTGAAACCCTCCTTCCAACGTCGTCCTTCCAGCTGAATCCCTCTTTCGTCTCCTTATCTTTAACCAGCTCAACTCCAACCATAAAACCTTTTCCTCTTATATCTCCAACGTGTTTGAGGGGGGAGAGCTCCTCCTTTAGCTTCCTGTGGAGGTAATCAATCTTCTCCTTTAGTCCTTCAGGCCACCCCTTTTTCTCAAAGAGCTCAATGTTTTTAAGTGCTACTGCACAGCCGAGCTGGTTCCCTGTAAACGTATGGCCGTGGAAAAATGTTTTCCCGCTTCCGTAGTCCCCTCCCCAGAAAGCTCTGTAAACCTCATCTGTTGCGAGAGTTGCGGCAAGGGGCATGTATCCTGCAGTTAATCCCTTGGAGACTGCCATAATGTCTGGAACTACTCCTTCCCACTCACAGGCAAACATCTTTCCGGTCTTTCCAAAGCCAGTTGCAACCTCGTCCAAAATGAGAAGAACGCCGTATCTGTCGCAGAGCTCCCTCACTCCCCTTAAAAAACCCTCCGGATGGACGATGATCCCAGCAGCAGCCTGAACTAACGGCTCCATAACAACCGCTGCAATTTCGTCTCCGTGTTCTTTTAAAACTTCTTCCAGCTTCTCCAAAGAGTGGTTCTTACACTCCTCGGGAGTTCCGGGAAACCTGTAAGGGTGTGGGGCGGGGATTTTGTAGGTCTGGAACATAAGCTCCCTGAATATTGAGTGGAAGAGGTCTATTCCTCCGATGCTTACAGAGCCTATCGTGTCCCCGTGGTAGGCCTCCTCAAGCTTTACAAACTTTGTTCTTTTTTTCTCTCCCTTTAACTGCCAGTACTGGTAGGCCATTTTCAGAGCAACTTCCATAGCCGTTGAGCCGTCATCTGAGTAGAAGACGTGGTTTAAACCTTCTGGAGTTATCTCAACGAGTTTCTTTGCAAGGAGAATTGATGGAACGTTTGCAAGACCTAAGAGTGTTGAGTGGGCAATCTTCCCCGCCTGCTCACAGAGTGCTTCGTTTAGCTCCTTAACGTTATGGCCGTGGACGTTGCACCAGATTGAACCGACGGCGTCTAAGTATCTTCTCCCTTCTGTATCTATAAGCCAGCACCCCTCTCCCCTTTCAATAACAATGGGTTCGTGCTTTACGTACTCGGCCATCTGGGTAAAGGGGTGCCAGACAAATTTTTTGTCCCACTCTTTCAGCTGTTTCGGGCTGACCATCACTTCTCCTCCTGCCACTGTTTAACGTAAATATAACCGCTCCAGGGGGAAGTTCTCTTGAGCCAGCCCAGAACGTTAATTTTTAGGGGAGCTCCCCTCCTTTTGCCTGCTTCCTTCAGGAGTTTTCTGGCGACGCTTTCAGGAAAAACCCTATAACTCCTTCGGCACTTGCACTCCGGGTTAATAACTAAGTAAACGGCTCCAGGGGTAATCTCAACTACGCCCCGGAGCTCCACTACTTTCCCCTATTACACTCCTTCAAAACCTTAATCTCAACCCGCCTGTTTTTAGCCCTGTGTTCCGGTGTGTCGTTGGGGTAAAGGGGTTTTGTTTCCCCGTATCCAACGACTGTTATCTTCTCTCTCGGTATTCCCTTTGCTATCAGGTAGTTGGCAACAGACTGTGCCCTCTCTTTAGAGAGCTTCAGGTTGTATTTTTCAGAACCCACGTTGTCTGTGTGCCCTTCTACAACTACTTTTCTGTATTCCATGCCAGACAGCAAGCTGTATACAGTGTCAAGGAGCTTCA
>JALTBO010000135.1 GCA_027075275.1 Desulfurobacteriaceae bacterium | reverse complement strand
TCGTTCCCGTTAACCTCCACCTTATGAGCAAGGAGGGGGAGCTCTCCGCCATTAAAAAGGTCTACTCCCACAGACACGCAATAGCTCAGGCAAGGAAGTGGCTCTCTGAGAACCTGCCAAACGTTGATGTAGAGGAGGTTTCAAGCACCGCAAGAGCTGCAGAGATTGCAAGCAGGGAACCGGGAGCTGCCGCAATTGCAAGTGAAGCTGCCGCACTCCTCTACGATCTGAACATCCTTGCGAAGAACATTCAGGAGCTCTCCAAAAACTTCACCCGCTTCCTCATAATCGGAAAGTCAGATTCAGAGTTCCCGTCTGGAAGGGATAAAACCTCAATCATGTTCAGCACCCGTCACAAGGCGGGAGCTCTCTTTAAAGCTCTCCAGCCATTTGCAGTTTACGACGTGAACCTCTCTAAAATTGAATCAAGGCCTACGAAAAAGAAACCATGGGAATATGTATTTTTCGTTGACATAGAGGGACACAGGAAGGAAGAAAGGGTTGCAAAAGCCCTATCAGAGCTTGAGAAGGGTTGCAGCTTCTTCAAAATCTTAGGTTCCTACCCGGCCGGGTTTAAGGAGTGAGATATGAGAGAGGCAGAAATTAGCAGGGAAACTAAGGAGACGAGCGTTTACGTGAGCCTCAACTTAGACGGAAGCGGCGAGTACTCAGTTAAAACAGACATTCCGTTCCTAACCCACATGTTAGAGCTCTTTTCAAAACACTCCCTCATAGACCTGAAAGTTGTTGCAACGGGAGACGTTGAAGTTGACCACCACCATTTGATTGAGGACGTGGGAATTGTTCTGGGCAAGGCGATAAAGAGAGCTTTAAAGGATAAGAAAGGAATAAACCGGTACGGCTTCTTTACTCTTCCGATGGACGAGACACTTATCTCTGTTGCCATTGACCTTTCTGATAGGCCTTACTTTATCTATAACGGTTTTCCAGAGTTTACAAGCTTAATGGGAATTGAGTTTGACCTCTTCAGGGAGTTCTGGAAGTCCTTTGCAAACTCCTTAAAGTGCAACCTTCATATAAACTGCCACTACGGTAAGAA
>JALTBO010000134.1 GCA_027075275.1 Desulfurobacteriaceae bacterium | reverse complement strand
TTGCTGAAGGATTTTTCTCAAGGCTCTGAACAGAATCAAAATTCTACAAAAACCTGTTCCAGAACCACTTAGCTCTTTAAACCTTAAAAAGATTCTACAGTGCTTCTCTCACCAAAAATTTCATGCCTGTACTTCAAGCCTTTGTAAAGCCTCTGTACTAGAAACTAAAAAGTCATATAGCATCCGAAAGAAAGTAGATGTATGGACATGGAAATAGTATCCGTTAGAGGAAGAGAAATTCTGGATTCAAGAGGCAATCCAACTGTAGAAGTTGAAGTAACACTGAAATGCGGTGCTGCTGGAAGAGCCGCAGTACCGGCTGGGGCTTCTAAAGGTAAGCACGAGGCTCTGGAGCTTAGAGACGGTGGAGACAGGTACAAGGGTAAGGGCGTTAGAAAGGCTGTGGAGAACGTAAACAACATTATAGCTTCAGAAGTAAAGGGCATGTGCGCACTGAACCAGTCGGAAATCGACGCGGCCATGATAGAGCTGGACGGAACTGAAAACAAGAGCAGGCTGGGTGCTAACGCCATTCTGGGCGTGTCAATGGCCGTTGCGAGGGCTGCTGCAAACGCACTTGGCATTCCGCTTTTTGTTTACCTCGGCGGTGCGTGCTCAAACCTTCTTCCAGTACCGATGATGAACATACTCAATGGAGGTGTGCACGCAAACTGGCAGGGTGCGGACTTTCAGGAATACATGATAGCTCCATACGGTGCTGATTGTTTTGCCGAAGCGCTGAGGTGGGGTAGCGAAATTTACCACACACTTAAAGAAGTTCTCAAGCAGAAAGGGCACAGCGTTGGTGTTGGAGATGAAGGCGGCTTCGCACCAAAGGTTTCCTCCAACGAAGAGCCGATAGAGCTAATTCTCGAAGCGATAGAGAAAGCCGGTTACGAGCCGGGAAAACAGGTTGGAATAGCTCTGGATCCCGCATCGAGCGAGTTTTTTGAAGATGGCTACTACGTGCTGAGAACTGAGGGGAAGAAGCTCACGCCAGAGGAGATGGTAAGCAGGTATTCGGAGCTGGTTGAGAAGTATCCGATCATTCTGCTGGAAGACGGTCT
>JALTBO010000133.1 GCA_027075275.1 Desulfurobacteriaceae bacterium | reverse complement strand
ATAACCATAATGCCGATTAAGTGGAAGAAAATTAAGGAAATCAAGTTAGAGGATATTAAAAAATCGTAAAGAGGTGGCAAGTTGGCCAGAAAGAGCTTCTGGAAAAGGATAACTATCTGGCGATATCTCTTCTTGACAGCCTGTTTTATAACTGTTGTTGGAAACCCGTTTGCCAACTACTACTGGGACATAAACTTCATTCAAGGGTGGTTCCAGTCTTTAGGAGTTGGAAATCTCTGGGTTGTTTCTCCTCTTGAGGGGATTGAATCCATTTTGACGGCTAAGGCCTTTTATATGCCCTCTTTAGTTGGAATGGTTGTTCCTTTTACCCTTGCTTTTCTTATGGGAAGGGTTTTCTGCAGCTGGATGTGTCCTATTGAATTTCTCTCTCTTCTGACAGACAAGATACTTGGGCTGATTCCAAAGTGGGGGAATAAGCTTAAATACAGGCCTGACCTTATCCGTTTACCAAAAAAAGTTCTCTGGTTTGCACTGGTAACGGAGCTCCTCCTTACGATGATAATTGGCTACCCCCTCTTTGTCTGGTGGTCTCCACCCGGGCTTGTTGGAAGGGAGACGATGTTCTACGTTTTCTACAAGCATATAACAGTTGAGATTGCTATTGTCCTGTTCGTTCTCCTTCTGAACCTTCCTACAAGGAGAATGTTCTGCCGTTACTTCTGTCCTCTTGGTGCTACCCTTGCTCTTATAGCTAAGAGAAGGCAGCTGGTAATCAGGTACGATGCAAGTAAGTGTGTTGGGTGTAAAGTTTGCGATTCAAGGTGTCCTATGGGAATTAAGCCAAGTATTGGTGAAAGCCAAAGTGTTTACTGCTGGAACTGTGCAGAGTGTGTTGATGCCTGTCCTACAAATGCTTTAAACTTCGTCTGGCGTGATAATGGAGTTCTAAAGGTTTCCTCTGCTCCTGTTGTAGGAGAGAGAAAGCTATGATTAAAATTTTCTAATCATTGCCAGTTCACCAATTCCCTAATAAATTGATACCAGGAAAATCGGTAAAGGAGGTAGAAAATGAGAAAGGTTCTTGGTGCTCTTGCAGTGGTAGCTCTTATGGTAGCTCCAGCTTCTGCAGGTGTATGGGAAACTCAGTGTGCAGGATGCCACAACGGTTCACTTGCTCCTTCAAAAGCTCAGCTGAAGGCTAAGCTTAAGAATGCTAAGGCTTTCGTAGCTGCTGCTAAGAAGTCAACAAACCCCATGATGGCTGCTTTTAAGAACAACGACGCTGCTCTCAAGGCTGCTGCTAAAGAGATCTTTGGGAAGTAAGCTATTTCGGGGGGATTTCCCCCCTTTCTGTTCTGTAAATTCTATAAATCCCTTCAAAGGTTAAGTTCTCAAAAAACTTTTCTCTCAGAATCTCTGAAACTAACCTGCCAAGTCCCCCTGTAATAAGCAGAGGAAGGTTGAATTTTCCTTTCACCTCTTTGATAGCCCCTAACGTTGATACTGAAATTCCTGTCTTTATGCACTCCTCTGTTGACCTACCTGGATTTTCACTGAGCTCTTTCAGTTCAACTTCTGGAAGGAGAGCTCCCCTCCTGTTTAAACACTCTGCCATTGTTTTTACTCCCGGCAGAATGTATCCACCTACAAACTCTCTGTTAACCACAACGTCTATAACGGTTGCCGTTCCGCAGCTTACAACAATGAAGCTTTCAGAATAAGAAAGAGCTCCCGCCATGTTGGCCAGCCTGTCTGCTCCAATGTTCCCCTTGTAATTCAGTTTAAACGGGAGTTTTGAGCTCTTTGAGATGAGGAGAGCTCCCGGGTAAATTCGTTTTAGTAGTTCTGTTACCTCTGGAACTACCGAGGCCACGGCAACATCTAAAGTCTTTATAAAGGGGAGCTCCTCCCTATTAATAACCTCTGCCGTTTCAACAGAGAAAACAGGAACTATTCGGCCGTTTTCGTAGAGAGCTCCCTTAACCCTGGTGTTTCCTGCATCTATCAGCAGTACCCTACGTTCTGTACTCTGCATTTATCCTCACGTAGTCGTAGGTTAGATCACACGTGAGATATTCAAAGCTCTCAAATCCCTGGTTTAAAACAACTCTTATCAGAATTTCGTCGTTCTCCTTCATGTACCTGAAGACTTCCTCCTCCCTGTAGTCTGCTCTTTCACCTTTAAAGAGGAGGTAGCTCCCTATGTAAACTTCTAACTTCTCCTCATCAACTCCAACCATTGCGGCTCCTGCGGCTGCTGCTATCCTTCCCCAGTTGGGGTCGCACCCAAAGAGGGCTGTTTTCACAAGTGGAGAGAGGGCTATCTTCCTTGCAACCGCTCTTGCCTGTTCCTTTGTTTTTGCCTTTTCAACTAAAACCCTTGCAACCTTTGTTGCTCCTTCTCCATCTTTGACTATCTGGTATGCAAGGTCTTTTAGAACTGCTGTCAGGGCTTCTTTAAACTCTGCGTAGTTTTCCTCTGTTATCTCTTTCGGGCTTTTTCCCGTTGAGAGGAAGAAAACACAGTCGTTTGTGCTCATATCTCCGTCAACAGTTATTGCGTTGAAAGAGACCTCTACAGCCTCCTTGAGGGCCCTCTCAAGGAGCTCCTTTGGAACCTTTGCATCCGTTGCAACAAAGGAAAGCATTGTAGCCATTGCCGGGTCTATCATTCCGGCTCCCTTGGCTATTCCGCCGACCACAAAGCCGTTTCCCTCAAAGAAAGAAGTTTTTGGGAACGTATCTGTTGTCATTATCGCCCTTGCAGGCTCATATCCCTTTGCCTTTCCAAGGTTTTTAACAGCTTCTGTAATTCCCTTCCTCACTCTTTCTATTGGCATCGGCTCTCCGATTACTCCGGTGGAGGCAACTAAAAACTTCCCCTTCCCAGTCAGCTGTGATGCGAGCTTAGACATCTCAACGGCGTCGGCTATTCCCCTTTTTCCCGTGCAGGCGTTGGCGTTTCCACTGTTTGCAACGATGCCTGAAACTTTTCCGGTTATCTCCATACTTACCTTAATCGGAGCTGCTTTAACGTCGTTCTGTGTAAAAACCGCTGCAAACTCCGAAGGTTCATCTGTTGCAACTACCAGAACGTCTGGCCTGTCTATGGGTTTTTCTGTCTTCTTTATTCCTGCAAAGGCCGTTCCGCACTTAATTCCCGGAACCTCAGCAATGCCCTTTTTCATACTTCCTCCTTCCCTATAATTCTGGTTTAAAGTTTACAACTGCCGGAGTTTAAGTTGAAGTTTAAAAGTCCTAAAGTTCTTGTTTCTGAGAAACTAATTTCTGAAGGGATAAACAGGCCAAAGCTCCTCTTTAACCCGGGAAGGGGGGATTTCTTCAACAGGCTTGCTTACAGGCTTGTTAAGGGAGAGTATGGAGTTTTCAGGGCGAGTGAGTTTGATGAACCCATAAGGCCGGGAAAGGTTGTTTCAGAGTGCTGTGGTTTAAAGCTCCTTGCTTTTAAAGGAGAGGTTGAACCAGACGCTGCAGTTGTTAGAAGGCCTGGAAGCGTTGACTTCTCTGGAATTGAATTCAGATATCCCGACTTTGCCGTTGATATGTCTCTCTTTAACAGGCTTCTTCCATCTGAAAGGAAGTCTTTAATGGTTCAGCTTGAGATTGCCTACGGAACTGTTAAAGATTTCTTCACTCCAGAGAATTTCTTCGTTTTCAATGTTCCCCCTGAAGGGAAAGTGTTTATGGAGGAGTTCTTCTCTCCACAGGTTCCCTTTCCCGTTAAAGAGGGAGTTTCCGGCTACTCTCAGGTAATAGTTCTTGATCCGAACGGAGAAAAGGAGTTTACCCACGAGGAAGTGGACGAGAATACCCTCATTGTTGTTGGTGGGATTGTTGACTCCTCCCAGAGGCTGAAGGGTTCAACAAGGGAGCTCCTCCCCTCTTTCAAACACAGGAGGATAACCTACAAAGGAATAGTTTCTGTTGTTCCCGACAGGATTAATGAGATAGTAAAAATAGTTGCCGACTACCTAACCTCTCCCGACGATCTTTACACGGCGGTAAGAAGGAATCTGACCAGGGACTCAAAACTAAGGTTTTTGAGGGAGTTTTTAGAGGAGAATATTGTCAGGTTTCTCTACCGGGGGGAGCTCCTTCGCGGTCTTCCTGAGACTAAATTTCGCTGGCTTAAAGAGGAGTTTGGTTTAACAGACTTTTTCTTCAGGAAGGCTGCAAAGCACGTAAGCGGCTTTTTCGTTTTTAAAGAGAGTGTCTTTGGTAAAGTAAAGGGTGAAACGGTTAAGAGAAAAAAGAGAGTTTTCGTTTTAGAGGAGCTTTCAGATGAGGAGGTTGTTGCGAAGTATCCTTGACGGTATAGGGAACACGCCCCTTTTGAGGGCTGAGATTGAGGGGGTGGAGCTCTATCTGAAACTTGAGATGTTTAACCCCGGTGGTTCAATTAAGGACAGGGTAGCCCTTGCAATTATTGAGGATGGGGAGAGAAAGGGAGAGCTGACTCCTGAGAAAACGGTTGTTGAGGCAACAAGCGGGAACACGGGGATAGGTCTTGCCCTCGTGTGTGCCGCAAAAGGTTACAGGTGTTTAATTGCAATGCCTGAGAATATGAGCGAGGAGAGAAAGAGGATTCTGCGGGCTTTCGGTGCGGAGCTCCTCTTAACTCCGGCAGACGAGGGAGTGAAGGGAGCCGTTGAGAGGGTGAGGGAGTTGGTTGAGAAAGAACCGGAAAAGTACTTCCCTGCAAGGCAGTTTGAGAACCCTGTAAACCCGGAAGTTCACTATCAGACCACTGCTAAAGAGATACTTGAACAGATGGGATTTCTTCCCAACCTTTTTGTTGCCGGTATAGGGACAGGAGGAACCTTTACAGGGATTTCAAAGAGGTTTAAAGAGGAGAACCCTAACTGCATCTGCGTTGCTGTTGAGCCTGAAGGGTGTGCCGTTCTCTCAGGTGAAAAGGTTTGTTCCCATAAGATTCAGGGGATTGGAGCCGGTTTTGTTCCAGAAGTTCTTGATACCTCTTTAATAGACAGGGTTGAGAAGGTCAGTTACGAGGAAGCTAAACACTATTCAAGGTTTTTGGCGAGGGAGTTTGGCGTTCTCTCTGGTATCTCGTCTGGAGCCAACGTGGCTGTTGCAGTTCGTGTTGCCAGAGAGCTGGGAATAAGAGGCAGAGTCGTAACTGTTCTTCCAGATACCGGAGAGAGGTACCTGTCAACCGACCTCTTTGAGTAGGTGGGCTGTGGAGATTAGGAGGGTAGAGGGGATAATCCCTGTTGAGGGGATAAACAGAGACCTTCCCCTGAAGCTTGAGAACTTCTCCTACCACGAAATGAAGAAGCTCCTCTCTCAAATAGGGGCAGGGGAGCAGAAAGGGAAGGCAAGCACAGAGTTTGAGTCCCTCTTAAAGGCTGTATTTTTAGGTTATGAGGGAAAAAACAGGGGAAGGTTCAAGCTGGGAGACACTCAGTTCACTGCACAGCTTGAAGTTGACAGAGCTTTTCAGCCGGGGGAAGAAGTCCTTTTAAGGCTAAAGGGGGTAGGTGAAAGGATAGAATTCTCCCTTGTTCTTCCCGTAAGGAAAAAACTGTCTGAAATACTCAAGGGGGAGCTCCCCAACCTCTTATCAAAAACCGTTAGTTTCCCCGATAGAGAGGTTCTTTCCCTTCTCATTCCCTTTGTTGAGAGAGAATACCCCGAAATAGCCTACGGCTTTAAGAGTTTTGTTGTTTCGGAGCGGCTTTTCTCTCCCTACCTGATCTTTTCTCTCCTTTTACTCTTAAAACCTGAAGTCCGCTCTGAGATTGAAAAGAGAGGGTTAAAGCTCCCTACTGAAGGTGAGGTTAAAGGGTTCATAAACCACCTCTTAGGGCTCTACTCCCTCTACACCCTTTTAGGTGTTCTTGAGGTTCCCATCTACATTGATGAGAGTTTCAGAGGAAGGGTATTCTACAGGCGGGAGAAAGAGGAACTCTCTCAGGCATTTATTGAAGTTGACACGGCATTTGGAGAGTTTGGAGCTCTCTTAAAACTCCTCGGGAAAAACCTTTCTGTTGAATACTGGGGAAGTAGAGAGGTTCTTGAGAGGATAGACCCGAAAGAGTTAAAGAGAAGGTTTGAGTCTGCCGGGTTGAAGCCGATTGTGGTTAGAGCCGTTTCAAAGGATGAAGCGGAGAGTTTTAAAGGGGAGTTTTTCAAGGGGGAGGGGATCTCTGTTAACCTTTCGGTTTGACGAAGTCTGGAACGTATGGCTCTATGGCCTTTGTGAAGTTCAGGTCGGGCATCTCTGAAAGGAGTTCCGCTGCCGTTCTCAAATTCAGTGAAACTATAAAGGAGTCTTCCATTTCGCTTACCCTAATGAAGGGTTTTTCCGTAAAAATTCTGAAAAGCTCATCTTTAAAGGATTTGTCCACTTTAAAGGTAAAGACTGCATGTTCAACAACGGAAAGGTGTCCCATTCCGACAACTCTTTCTATGAGAGCTCTGTCCTCTTCCTCAGAGTAGCGGGAGAGGAGCTCCTCAACCGGCAGCCCGGAGTAGCAGACCCTGGCCGCCGTTGCAATTACCTTCAGGTAGTCTTTTGTTGTAGAGAGGAGCTCCACCTTCATCTTAGTACTTACCTTGGTATTTAGCCATAAACTTCTCTACTCTACCCCTTGCAACCTTCTGCTTCTGGGTTCCTGTGAAGAACGGATGGCATGCATTGCAGACTTCAACTCTAATTTCCGGGAACTTTGTTGACCTTGTTACCCAGGTATTTCCGCAGGCACAAATTACCCTTGTTTCTCTGTATTCGGGGTGGATACCCTTTTTCATTATCTCAACCTCCTGATATAATTGGCCGTTGTGCGATTGAGAAGTTTAATTTAGACCTCTTCAGGTGTCAAGTGGAACTTACTGCTCTCTATAGTTTTGTTGAGTCAAGCGTTCACTTTATAGAGGAACACCCCCGCTTTACCTGTGCAGTCCTTTTCCTCTGGTCTTTCCTGGAAACGGCTTTTATGCTGGGTCTGATCCTTCCTGCAGAAAAGGTTCTCATACTTTCATCTGTTCTGGTTTCAAAAGGTGTTATTTCTCCGTTCTCTTTTGTTTTCTGTGTTACTACGGGAACTTTTCTTGGTTATCAGCTCTCCTACTTTATGGGCTACTTTTTAGGAGAGCACTACCTTGAGAGGATCTTTTCCCGGTTTGGCCTTACAGACAGGGATTTTAAGAAAGTAAAGAGATTTGTTGAGGAAAAGGGAGAACTTTCCCTTGTTATCGGTAGGTTTTTTCCTGTTGTAAGACCTGCTTTACCGGTTGTTATAGGAGCTTTTGAACCCGATTATCTGAAATTTACCATTTACAACTTTTTGGGGGCTCTCCTATGGTCTTTCTCTTACCTCTTTCTTGGGAACTTGATAGGAAAACTGATTTCAACTATTATTAGCCATAAGTTGATTTCCATCACTGTTATACTACTTGTGCTGTTACTCTACTTCCTCTGGAGAAAGTATGGAAAGGATAGAGAGAACCTTTCGGGAGCTTGAAGAAAGGGGAGAGAAACCACTTATAGTTTACGCTACTGCCTGCGATCCAAACTGTGAGAAATCTTTAGACGTTTTTAAGCTCATTCTGGAATATGCCGATATGGTTGAAGTTGGAATGCCCTTTTCCGATCCACTTGCAGACGGTCCTACAATACAGAAAGCCCACGAGAGAGCTCTCTCTGCTGGAGCAAATACCTGTAGAGTTTTGGAACTGGTTTCCAGGATAAGGAGTTTTTCCGATAAGCCTATTGTTCTTATGGGCTATTACAACCCTATTTTTACCTATGGAGAGGAAAAGTTCATAAGGGATGCAAAATCTGCAGGGGCAGACGGATTTATAGTTCCAGACCTTCCTCCGGAAGAGGGTGTGGACTTTGCCCGGAAAGTGAAATCTATGAAGCTCTCTCCCGTTTTTCTGGCTGCACCAACAAGCACAGATGAAAGGTTGAAGCTTATAGGGGAAGTTACCGGTGAGTTTATTTACTACGTTTCAGTTACGGGGATTACCGGAGAGAGGGAAGAACTTGCCTACGCTGAGATAGAGAGAGATATTGAAAGGGTAAAGAGAGTTACAGGGAAGAGAACAGTTGTGGGTTTCGGAATCTCTAAACCGGAACACATAAGGCAGATGTATAATAGTCCTGATGGCTTTGTTGTAGGAAGTGCCGTTGTAAAGAGGGTAGAGTCCTGGAACCTTTCAGAGCTCAGAGAACTCCTTTCAGGCCTCAAGGAGGCAACGAAATCTTAAAATTCTCGGAGGAAATATGTTTGGCATTGGAACTCAGGAGCTTATAATTATTCTGGTGATTGCCCTCCTTATTTTTGGTCCTAAAAAGCTTCCTGAACTTGCTCGTTCAACCGGTAAAGCGATAAACGAGTTCAGGAAAGCCTCTGCCGGTATAATTGACGAGGAAGAGGAGAAAAAGGAGAAAGAGAAGGAAGAGAAAAAAGAGGAGGCTGTAGCAAAGTCTGAAGCTAAGAAGGAAGAGGAAAAGGTAGAGAAAATAAAGGTTAAGGAATAAGCAGAGTAGGAAATGCCAGAGAAGAACTATCAGACTCCCGAAGAGGAGCTCCCCGTAACCGAGCACATAGAGGAGCTCCGCCAGAGGTTATTTAAATCCTTCATTGCTATAATCGTTGGCTTTTTAATTGCGTGGCCCTTTAAGAAGAAAATACTCCTTTTCCTTGAAAGACCTCTTCCACCAAATCTTCAGGGGAAGCTTATATTCCTGTCTCCTCCTGAAGCCTTCTTTACCGCTCTTAAGATCTCGTTTTTTGCAGGGATTTTAATAGCTCTCCCTTACGTTCTGTATCAGATCTGGAAATTTATAGAGCCAGGTCTTTATGAGCACGAGAAAAAGTTTATACTGCCCTTTATGTTCTTCTCAATCCTGTTTTTCTTCTTAGGAGCAGCTTTTGCCTACTTTGTTATTCTGCCCTTCGGTTTGAGGTTTCTTTTGGGATTTATGGGAGACCTTTTGACTCCACAGATAACTATAGGTAGCTACGTCTCTTTTGTTATTCAGATGATTCTTGCTTTTGGATTTGTCTTTCTCCTTCCCGTTGTTGTCTGGTTGCTTTCTAAACTCGGAATAATAAATTACAGGATGTTAGAGAAGAACAGGAAGTTTGCAATTCTTATAATATTTATAGTAGCAGCGCTCTTGACACCGCCTGATGCCTTTTCCCAGATTATGATGGCCCTTCCTTTGCTTATCCTTTATGAGCTTAGTATCTGGGTTTCAAAGGTTGCAGGAAGGGGAAGGGAAGAGGAGACAGCTTATTAATAACCAACTTGGAGGGAGCCGTTCATGGCTGAAAACTTAGCCGAGAGCCTATCTCTAGAACAGCTTCAAAAAATGAGTATTTTTGATCTCAGAAAAATTGCCAAATCGTTAGGGTTGGAAGTAAAGTCTGTAAAAAAACAGGAGCTTATAGAGAAAATCCTTGAGAAAGATGCAGAAAGAAGGGGATCTACCTTCAGAGTTGGAGTTCTGGAAGTCCTCCCCGATGGATTCGGCTTTTTAAGGTCTCCTGAGAATAACTACCTTCCAAGTTCAAACGATATCTACGTTTCACCTTCCCAGATAAGGAAATTCGGCCTTAGAACTGGAGATACAATAGCTGGAGAGGTAAGACCTCCCAAAGAGGGAGAGAAGTACTACGCTCTCTTGAAGGTTCACGCTATAAACTGGGAACCTCCGGAAGTCGCCAAAACCCGACCCCAGTTTGACCAGCTTACACCTCTCCATCCTATGGAGAGGTTCAGGCTTGAGCACGATCCTTCGGAGCTCTCCACCCGTGTTGTTGACCTGGTAACCCCCGTTGGAAAGGGACAGAGAGGGCTTATCGTTGCTCCGCCAAGGGCCGGTAAAACGGTTCTCCTCCAGAAGATTGCAAACGCTATAAAGACAAACTACCCCGATACCTATCTCATTATTCTTTTGATAGACGAGAGGCCTGAAGAAGTTACAGACATGAAGAGAAACACTCTGGCCGACGAGGTTATCTCGTCAACCTTTGACGAGCCCCCGGAAAGACACGCTCAGGTTGCAGAGATAGTTATAGAAAAAGCAAAAAGGCTTGTTGAACATAAGAGAGACGTTGTTATACTGCTGGATTCACTTACAAGGCTTGCAAGAGCTTACAACACCTTAACTCCTCCCAGCGGTAAGATTCTCTCCGGCGGTATTGATGCCCACGCATTCCACAAGCCCAAGCGGTTCTTCGGGGCTGCGAGGAACATAGAGGAAGGAGGAAGCCTAACGATTCTCGCAACTGCTCTTGTTGAAACCGGAAGCCGTATGGATGACGTTATCTTTGAGGAGTTTAAGGGAACGGGAAATATGGAGATTGTTCTTGATAGGTCCCTGGTTGAAAGAAGGGTATTTCCTGCAATTAATATCCATAAGTCTGGAACCAGAAAGGAGGAGCTCCTTTTACCTGAGTGGGAGCTCAACAGGGTCTGGATACTGAGAAGACTTTTAACTTCAATGTCTCCTGTTGAAGCAATGGAGTTCCTCTTAGAGAAACTCAGAAAGTATAAAACCAACGAAGATTTCTTAAAGGCAATGAACGCATGAGGGAGCTTATCTACTACAGTTTTTTGGAGAGTGCAGATCTTAAAAGGGAGTTTATAGAGGAGAACAGGGAGAAAATATTCACCGTTTTTAGAGAGATAGCGGAAAGGTTAAAAAACGGAAACAAAATCCTTCTATGCGGGAACGGAGGGTCTGCCGCCGACTGCCAGCACATAGCAGCAGAGCTCGTTGGAAGGTTTAACATGGAGAGGAGAGCTCTCCCTGCCATAGCACTCACAACCGATACCTCAATTCTCACGGCCGTTGCAAACGACTACTCTTTTGATAGAATCTTTGAGAGGCAGATTGAAGCTTTAGGAGAGAAAGGGGACATTTTAATAGGAATAAGCACCAGTGGCAACTCAGAGAACGTTGTGAGGGCCGTTGAGAAGGCAAAGGAGATGGGGATTTTAACGGTCGGTTTCCTCGGTAAAGACGGCGGTAGGCTGGCGGGGATAGTTGACCACGCCTTTGTAGTAAAGAGTTTCTCAACTCCCAGGATTCAGGAAGTTCACATTACTCTGGGGCACGTTCTCTGCGATTTCATTGAGAAGTTTCTCTTTTCCTACGAGAGCTATTTCCCTCCCTTCGGGGAGGGAAGGGAGTAATCCATCTTAAAATATCGTAAAATCCCACCCTGATAAATCCTCTTAAAACAAATTTCGGAGGTTTCCGTTATGAAAATAGGGAAAGCTATTAGAATGGAAAGAATTATCAACAGGGAAACGGGGAACACGGTTATTATTCCTATGGACCACGGCGTTTCAATGGGTCCTATTCCCGGAATTATTGATATAAGGGAGTCCATAGATAAAGTTGCAAACGGTGGAGCAAATGCGGTAATTATTCACAAAGGCCTTGTACGCCATGGCCACAGAAAGCACGGTAAAGATGTGGGCCTTATTGTTCATCTCTCTGCGAGTACAAACCTATCTCCAAAGCCCAACTCTAAAGTTATAGTCTGCACAGTTGAGGAGGCCATAAAGCTTGGAGCAGATGGGGTCTCTGTTCACGTTAACCTTGGAGATGTGAATGAAGATAAGATGCTTGAAGACCTCGGGAAGGTTTCAGAGAAGTGTCTGGAATGGGGAATGCCCCTTATTGCAATGATGTATGCAAGGGGTGAGCACATAGAGAACCCCTTTGATCCCGACGTTGTTGCCCACTGTGCAAGGGTTGCTGCAGAGCTTGGAGCAGACATCGTTAAAGTTGCCTACACCGGAGACCCTGAAACGTTCAGAAGGGTAACCGAAGGATGTCCCATTCCCGTTGTTATCGCCGGCGGTCCTAAAATGAACAACGACATGGAAATTTTAGAAATGGTTGAGGGCGCCATGAAGGCCGGTGCTAAAGGGGTTTCAATCGGAAGGAACGCCTTCCAGCACGAAGACCCCGAAAAGATTGTCAGAGCTATTGCTGCAATAGTTCACGAAGGTAAAAGTGCAAAAGAGGCTGCAAAGCTTTTAGAGGGGTAGCGGGAGCTCCCCTCTTTTAAACCTCTATCTCATCTGCAAACTTCTCAAGCTGGGGGAAGTGGGATAGGAGCTCCCCCTTATCTTTGAAAGGTCTTTTAAGAACTATCTCTGAGGCTGTGTTCTTAGAAATTCCTGGAATGTATGTAAGGAGTTTGTGTGAAATCTCGTTTATCTTTATTGGAGCGGGAATTCCGATAACAGACCTCTCCCTGTGTCCTACAACAACAACGTCTGTTGTTTTGAAAAGCTCTAACTTTTCAGGAATTCTTACCAGAATTGGATAAGTTCCTATCTGTCTTCCAAGCGTGTGGGCTCCGTCGTGAGCTTCAAGGAGAACTTCCTTAATAACTGTTCCAACAGGGAAGACTTTTCTCATCATGGGAAGATCAAAGTTCTCCCTTACCCACTCCTTAAACTTTTCAAACTCCTTTCTAAACTTTGTTTTCGGTCTTTTGACCATTTCAGCTATCGGCGTTTCTTCAAAGACCATGACCTGGCGTATGTTTACCCTTCTGACTAAAAGTCCTTCGTCTAAAATTGACTTCAGGAAGTCAATGTTCTTTCTGAAGGTTTCCTTTGTCTCTCCGGGAAGGCCTACCAGGAAGTTTATTCCGGGGAGGAGCTTGTAAAGTCCTTTTTCCCTTTCCTTGAAGGCTCCTACTCTATTAACAACCCTTACGGCCGTTTTAACTCCCTCAGGGTCAACCTTCAGGTGGTTTTTCTTTATCACTTCAGGGTCTGCACTCTCAAGGCCGAAGGGAGCGATGTCCCCTTCTGTGTCGTACGTAGCTATGCATCTTAGAGCTTCTTCTGACTTCTCAGTGTGGGCAGCTATGGTTCCGGCGTTTACGTTGTCTATGTGGAGGGTTTTTATGTTTCCAACTTCCCTTATCCTTCTGAACAGAGAGCAGATTACTTCGGGGTTTGGCTCCGGGAACTCTTCCTCCGTTTTCCTGGCCATGTATCCCAGGATGTTGGGCTGCCTTCCTATCCGGAAGTACTTCACTCCGGCGCTGTATAGCGCTTTTACTTCCTCAACTATCTTTTCTGGTTTTCTCTCGTCTGGCCTCCCGTATAGCCCTTCTGTGCAGTAGGAACAGTGGTGCTTCCGTTCGCAACCCCTGAAAGTCTCTATCTCGCAGATTACGAAAGGGTAGTAGAAGTGGTCTTTTACTATGAATGCGCCTAAGGGAGCAAATTTATCAACCTCTTCTGCCGTTCTTTTCAGCGTAAAGGTTCCTGTGGGGAGCTCCACTCCCTCAACCAGTGCCCTTCCCACGTGGTAGGCTGCAAGCTCAACGTCTCCCAAGGAGATGAGGTCAAATCCTTTAAATTCAAGTCTTTCAGCTCTGCTTCCCCCTTTAAGGGTAAAGCCGAACTTTACAGGGCCTCCTACAACTTTGTAGGCGGGGAGCTCCCCAATCTCCTCAATCTCCCTCTTTGTTATTGGAGTTCCACCTAAGTACCTTCCGGGAACAGTCATTCCCGTTATGAGGAAAATAACGTCGGCACTTTTAAGGAGCTCCCTCTTTTCCCCTTTCCTCCTGTAGTCGTCTATGGCAACGTAGGAAATACTCTCCTCGGGAAGGCCTGCATAAACGAGAGCTCCCGCCACGTACCGAACGTAGGTTGAAATGTAGGGAGGAACTCCCAAGCAGGTTGGCTCGTCAACGTATCCGTCAAGTATTACTACTCTCATTTCCCTTTCCGTAGATGATGTTGAAGAGAACCGGTGCGAGAATTCCTGTGATGATTGCCAGTAAAATTAGGGAGCTCTCCGTATGGTGGTCAATAACTCCCATTTTTACCCCGAGCTCTGCTGTAACGATTACAAGTGTAAGAGGAGCAGAAAGGAGGAATCCGGCTGCAGCCGACTCTTTCAGTGTCAGCCCTTCTAACTTTAACAGAAGTGACGGAATGAGCTTTGAGACAAAACTGATGCCGACCATAACTGTTAAAAGTTTAAGAAGGTGAATGGAGAGATGTGGCATTTCAAAGTTTATTCCAACGGAAATGAAAAATATAGGTATTAAGAACCCGAAACTGATACCTGAAAGCTTCTCCTCTATATTTTCCGTATCTTCAAAGACCGTTGCGAAGATAACTCCCGCTAGGAAGGCACCGATTATCGGCTCAATGTTGATAAGAGAAGCGGCAACAGAAAGGACGAACATAACAGCCAGACTGATCCTTACTCCTATTTCGGCCGGGTTCTTCTCAAAGAAGAACTTGAATCTGTTGGGATACCACCAGACAAAACTTCTCAGGAATATAAGTATCAGCCTTGCCGATAGGAGGAAGATGAGGAGCTCCCCCAGTCCCTTCCAGAAGTCAAAACTGAGTCCAAATTCCGTATAGAGTCCAAAGAGCGTTAGCGCTGCAATTGTTAAGACCTCTCCAACTATTCCCACTAAAAAGACCGTTTTTCCGTAGTGTGTGGAAAGGAGCCCCTTTTCCTTAAGAACGGCAACCACTATGCCTACCGATATGGCCCCCAGGGCAATTGAGACTAAAGGGTGGAAGTGGAGTTTCCTACCCGACAGAAATGCAACGGTTAGAACCAGCAGAGGAACTGCCGTGTAGATAAATTTCGTTTTTACAGGAAGTCTGTTTATCTCTTTAATCTTTACCTCAAGTCCTGCAATGAACATCAGGAGGAGAAAGCCGAAGCTTGACAGGAAGTCAAGCCACTGCGATGGTTCTATCAGGTTGAAGCAGGACTTTCCGATAACGATCCCGTACAGTATTTCTCCGACTGAAACAGGAATTCTAAGAAGCTTGCTGAAGAAGGGAACGAACAGAATACCGGTTGAAATGAGAATTATTGAGAGGAGGGACCCTTCCATCTATTCACCTACGCAGATAAGGATTGATGTGCACTTTGCCCTGTGGAGCATGTGGTATGGAGGATAAGGGTTAAACCAGTTAGTTTTCCTTCCCTTCCGAGCCCCTATTACGGCAAGGTTGTACTTTTTACTCTCCTCTGCAAACTCCCTTACCGGGTTACCGAACCTGACGGTAAACTCTATGGGAACTTTGTACATTGTTGAAAAACGGGTAATCTTCTCTCTTAAGTTCTCTGCTCTGCTGTCGTTTTCAAAGGGAGAAATGTAGATAGCCGTTAGAGAGGCGTTGAGCATAAGGGAGAGTTCTATACCCACCTCAAGGGCCCTTATACCGCTGAAAGAGCCTGAGACAGGAACGATAATTCTCTCTACAGGAGTTGTTCCCCTTGCAACGGCAACAGGCGAGAGGGTCTCCTCTCCAATTACTATAGGAAAGGTTTTTATTCCGAAAAATAGTGGAAACTCCATGTATCTATCCGGCATAACAATGAGACCGAAGTTCTCCTCTTTTATATTTTCAAAAAACTCTTTTTCGCAGTTTTTGAGCTCTTTAATTTTTACTTCCCCTTTCTTGATCTCCTCAAACCCGGCTACGAAGGTTTTGTTTATCTCCTTGCAGGTATAAAACGAAACTTTTGATAATTTTGTGTTTTCATAGAAAAACTTTGCGTCCTGAATAGTTTCCCTTGAGAATTCTGGAAGGAAAATTACCTCCTCTATTCCAAACTGCAGTGGGAACTGTGGTTCTCCAGATTTTATGAGGCCGGCTATATACTTGAGAATTTTCGGATCTCCAACTATCAGTATTCTGTCTCCAGGTTTTATTACAGTTTTAGGGCGAGGAAGAATTAGTTTATCTCCCCTGAAGATGGCAACGATTCTCCAGCGGCGGGAGGTGAACTTCCCAACGGGATAACCGGCCAGGATGGACGTTGGCATAACAGAAACTTCTATTATCTCTCCCTGTCCCAGTCCGATGTTTGTGGGAGTTACCACTCCCGACTCTATCTGTCTCTCAAGGAGGGAAGCTGTTGCTATGGCTTTGTTTACGTAGTTTATTCCCTCTTTCTCGTACTTTTCGTCGTTCTCAGTGCTGTTTGATACCGCAAAGATTGTTGGAACGCCGAGCTCCTTTGCTATTCTGCAGGCTTCAAGGTTAACCTCGTCGTCTCCCGTGCAGGCCGTAAAGGCTGTTGCATCTTCAATTCCGGCCTTTTTCAGAAGCAGCTTGCTGGTTCCGTCTCCCTGAAGGAGAACCACCCTGTTGAGGGATTCAGAGTTGAGGAGCTCTACAACTTTATGTAGCTTCCTCTCATCCTGATCTATTACAACGATTTTCCACTCTTTCTGGAGCCTTTTTATCAGCTCCCTTCCTACCTCTCCCGCTCCAACAATTATCAATTTCAACTTCTGACCCCTTCTCTTTCTGATATTCAGAAATTTAAGGTATATGTGGGCCTCGTCAATTTATTGATAAAAATTCTCAATAAGAAAGATGAAAAGCTTGACAATCAGGAGAATGGAAAATAAGATTTAAATAAACAGCACAGGAGGAGGTTATGACTCCGCTTCTTACAATAAATAACGTAAAGCTTACCATAGATGGAAGACCCATACTCAGAGGGGTTAACCTGATCGTAAACGAAGGGGAAATTCACGCAGTTTTAGGGCCTAACGGAGCCGGTAAGTCAACCCTTGCAAGTCTCATAATGGGAATAAACGACCTGAGAGCTCCCGACTCTGGAGAGATAATCTTTAGAGATAAATTGGTAAACGGCCTTGAAATAACAGAAAGAGCAAAATTAGGGATAACTCTTGCGTGGCAGGAGCCTGCCCGGTTTGAAGGGATAACCGTTGAGGAGTATCTGAAACTCTCCGGCAGGAATAACCCGGAGCTTGACGTTGTTGAGTGTTTAAACCTCGTTGGTCTTGACTGTTCCTACCTGAACCGATTTGTTGACGATACACTCTCAGGTGGAGAGAGAAAGAGGGTTGAGCTTGCCTCAGTCCTTGCAATGAGGCCAAAACTTGCCGTTTTAGACGAACCAGACTCTGGGATTGACTTTGCATCAATGGAAGACATAGCAAACATGATTAAGACAATGAGGGACAGAGGAACGACTGTCCTGATGATTACCCACAGAGAGGAGATTGCCGAGATTGCAGACAGGGCAACTCTGATGTGTGACGGCAAAGTGGTTCAGACCGGAAATCCTAAAGAGGTTGGTCAGAAGTTCAAAACGATGTGCGTTAAGTGTGAAGTCCGCAATCCGGAACTTGTAGGAGGTGAGTAATGGCAACAAAAAACGTTCTTGATACAGTTGCAAAGAAGTTTGTTCAGATAGGCCTTCCAGAAGATCTTTTTAAGAAAAACAGGTTTAACCTGCTGGTAGATAGGAATAAGGTTATTGTTCGCTATCCGGCTCCCGGCGTGAGGTCTGAAGTGGTTGAAACCCCTACGGGAGTTAAGACGAAAGTTTACGTTGAACCGGGAACAAAACTTGAGGAGCCTGTAACTCTGTGTTTTGGTGCTGCTGAAACTACAGAGGTTCAGACAACAGAGGGAGAAATTGTTGTAGGAGAGGGAGCTGACGTTAAGTTTCAGGTTTACGGCGCAATGGCAGAAGGTATAAAACTAAAACATAAAAATAAACTAAAAGTGAGGGTTGAGAAGAACGCCCGTTTTGAGTTCTTAGATCTCCACTACAACGGAGAGGAAACCTTTGTTGAGCTTGAAACAGAAACGGATGCCTACGTTGGGGAGAACGCCTATTTCAGGTCTGTCTTCAAGCAGACAAGAGGCAGGGCTGGAAAGGTCAGGATAGTCCTTAAAGCTACCGTTGATAAGAAGGGCGTTGCCGTCTTTGAAACAAAGATGATTGGTAAGAGAGACGATGAGATATACGTTGAAGACGTGATTCACCTGAACGGTGAGGAGTCCAGAGGCATCTCAAAGAGCCGAATAATTGCTGTAGATGAGACGAAAGCCACGTTTGTAGGTGAGACCTACGGGAATGCTCCAAAGTGTAGAGGCCATATTGACTGTTCAGAGGTTATTAGAGGAAAGGATGTAACGGTTAAAGCCGTTCCGGTTGTTGTTGTTAACGATGAAACTGCCAAAGTGACCCACGAGGCTGCAATCGGTAGCATAGACAAGAAGCAGCTTGAAACCCTTATGGCAAGAGGATTAACAGAAGATGAAGCTGTAGATGTAATTGTTCAGGGAATGCTCAGATAAAAACTCTATGAGGAGGAGGAACCATGAAAGTTCACGGACCAGAGCCAGAAGGCAAGAGGAAACACACTCCTGTAATTGAAGCTCCTGCAAAGGTAAAGAAGGGAGAGTGGTTTGAAGTAAGGGTTGTTGTGGGTAAGGATATTCCTCACCCCAACACTAAGGAGCACTGGATCTCCCACATCTCCCTCTGGGCTGGAGACTTTCTGGCAGGAAGGGCTGATCTTGAGCCTGAAAGGGCTGCTTCTGAGGTTGTCTTCAAGATCAAGCTTGAGAAGACAACAACACTTACAGCCCACGCCTACTGCAACCTTCACGGCCTCTGGCACAGCGAAGACGTTACAGTAGAAGTTGAGGAGTAATTCAGCGGGTGTCCCTTCCCGGGGCACCCTTCACCTTTAATATCCTCTCCACATACTTCCCTATCAGGTCAAACTCAAGGTTTACCCTGTTTCCCACTCTTTTCCACTTAAGGTTTGTGTTCTCGTAAGTGTGGGGAATAACAGCCACTGAGAACTCCTCACTTCCAAGCCTTGCAACTGTCAGGCTGATCCCATCAACAGCTACAGAGCCTTTCTCTATCAGCAGGTGTGAGTATTCCCTGGGTAATTTAAACGTAAAAATAAAGCTCTCCCCTTCTCTCTTTACTCCTGTTATCTTAGTTGTTGTATCAACGTGCCCCTGAACTATGTGGCCTCCGAGCCTGTCTCCAGCTTTCAGTGCCCTTTCAAGGTTTACGGGGGTTTTTGGGCGGAGCTCCCCCAAATTACTCCTCTGAAGTGTCTCGTTTGAGACGAAGAAAGAGAGGAAATCCTTCCCCATCTCAACAACTGTGAGGCAAACGCCGTTAACCGCTATACTGTCTCCTATCTTTGTTCCTTCAAGGACTTTTGAGCACCTGACGGTCAGGAGAGCTCCCTTCCCTCTCCTCCTGACCTCTTTTACCTCTCCAACTTCCTCAATCAGCCCGGTAAACACGTTCTCTCCGGTTGGTAGAATTTCTACCCAATTATAGCTGGGAGGGAAACTTGAGAATAGCCACGATTGATATAGGAACAAACTCAACAAGGCTCCTTATAGCAGACGTTGAAAATGGAAAGGTAAATCAGGTTCTAAAGGTTGGAAAAGTAACAAAGCTTGGGAAAGGAGTAAGGGAGACAAGGAAGCTTTCAGAAGAGAGCATAGAGAGAACACTATCCGTTTTAAAGGAGTTTAAGGAGCTAATAGATAAGTATGGAGCTGAAAAAGTCATTGCAGTAACAACGGAGGCCGCCCGGCTTGCAGAAAACTCGGGTGAGTTCCTGAAAAGGGTTAGAGAGCTTGGAATAGAGCTCACAATTCTCTCAGATAGGGAGGAGGCAGAGCTTGTTTACCGGGCCAACGTTAGTGCCTTCAGACCTGAAGGCTACGCGATGACAGTTGACCTTGGAGGGGGAAGCACGGAGATAGTTTACGGGAATAGAGAGAAAATAGAGTATTTAGAGAGCCTCAAGTTCGGCGTTGTCTTCCTCCATGAAAGGTTCCTCCGTTCAGATCCGCCGAAAATAGAGGAGCTCTCTGCCCTTGAGGAGTTTGTGAAGGGGGAGCTCCTCAAAGTAAAAGAACACGTTAAATCTCCTTTTGAAGTTTACGCCGTTGGAGGGACGATAACCTCTGTTGTTGCTATGGAAGAAAAAATGGAAGTTTACAGGCCGGAAATCGTTCACGGTTACAAGGTCTCAAAAGATGTTATAGAAAAGTGGTATAAAAGGCTTACTGGAATGACAGTTGAGGAAAGGAAAAAGGTTAAAGGGCTTGAGGAGAACAGGGCAGATGTAATAGTTCCCGGATTGGCTTTCTTTAAAGTCTTCTGTGAAGTCTTTGATAAAGACTATTTGACTGTAAGTGAACTTGGACTACTTTACGGTTTAGCTTTAAGGGAGGCGAAAGGTTGAAGAGGATAGCGGTAATAGGAACGGGATACGTAGGGCTTGTTTCTGGAGCCTGCTTTGCCTACTTAGGCCACAAAGTCATAGGTCTTGACGTTGATGAGGAAAAGATAGAAAAGCTCAAAAGGGGTGAGGTTCCCATCTACGAGCCCGGTTTAGACAGGATACTTGAAAAGGCCATAGAGAACGGGAACATAGAGTTCACGACAGACTACGGATACGCCGTTAAAAATTCAGACTTCATCTTCATAGCAGTGGGAACTCCTTCAAGAAAAGACGGCTCGGCAGACCTCTCTTACGTTGAGAGCGCATATAGGAGTATAGCTGAGCACATTAGCGATGGAGACTTCAAAATAGTAGTCAACAAGTCAACAGTCCCTGTAGGGACCGGTAGATGGGCAAAAGAATTTATAGCAGGCCTTTTGAGGGAAAAGGGCATAAAAGAGCCTGAAAAGTGCTTTGAGGTTGTCTCAAACCCGGAGTTCCTGAGGGAAGGGAAAGCTGTAGAAGACTTTATGAAGCCTGACAGAGTAGTTGTAGGAGCAGACGACAGGGATGTTGCAGGGAAAGTGGCCTCACTCTACGAGAAGCTCCAGCCCCCGATCCTCATAACAGACCTTCCAACGGCGGAGATGATCAAATACGCCTCAAACGCCTTTTTAGCAACGAAAATCTCTTTCATAAACGAAGTGGCAAACATCTGTGAAAAGTTTGGAGCAGACGTAACGGTGGTTGCCAGGGGAATGGGGTTAGACCACAGGATAAGCCCCCACTTCTTAAGGGCAGGTTGCGGGTTTGGTGGAAGCTGCTTTCCGAAAGACGTTAAGGCTTTGATACACACAGGAAAAGTAGCAGGAGAGGAACCTAAGCTCCTTGAAGCTGTAATAGATGTAAACGAGAGGCAGAAGTTAAAGCCTGTAGAGAAACTCCTGAATCACATTCCAGACCTTAAAGGGAAGACGGTAGCCGTTTGGGGGCTTGCTTTCAAGCCTGAAACAGACGACATGAGGGAAGCTCCGTCAATTCCGATAGTAAGGAAACTCCTTGAGCTTGGAGCGGTGGTTAAGGCTTACGACCCTGTGGCCCTTGAGAACGCTAAGAAAGTTTTCAGCGAAGATATTAAAAGGTTTGGAGACAGACTGGAGTTTGTTGAGGATAAGTATGAAGCCCTTGAGGGGGCAGATGCCTTAATCCTCGTTACAGAGTGGAAGGAGTTTAAAGATGTTGATTTTGATAAACTAAAGGGCAAAGTTGTCATTGACGGTAGGAACCTATGGGAGCCTTCCGTCATGAAACAGATATGCACGTATGAAAGTATCGGGAGACCGTAATGAATATAACCAGTAAAAGAGATACTCTGAAAAAACTCTATTCACCATTCGGATGGATTCTTGCAAAGGCCAACGTGTCGCCGAACGTTATAACTTTTATGGCCGTTGTTTTTGGAACAATTTCTGCCGTTCTCTACTTTTCGGGCCATCCGGTTATTGGGGCTTTTCTACTCTTTGTCTCAGGAGTTCTTGACCTGTGTGACGGATACGTTGCCGTTAACAACAGAAAGGCCACGAAGTTTGGAGCTGTTTTTGACTGGATTGCCGACAAGTGGGTAGACGGTTTTGTCCTTGGAGCCGTTGCTCTGAAGTATGCAAACGAGTGGGTGGCTCTCCTTGCCGTTGTTTCAACAATGCTCCACACCTTTATAAAGCCCGTTGCTTATGCTGAAATAGGTTACCAGCAGAGGGAAATAGGAAAAATAAAAGACCCGCTTGAGAACACAGGCTTTTTTGGAAGGCCTGAAACCTTTATTGTTCTCTTTACGGCTTCTATACTCTACCCGTTTAACCACAAAATTCTTACCTACGGTATTGAGTTTATAGCTGTAATGTCTCTGCTTTCACTTTTACACAGGCTTTACTACCTCTATAAACGTTACGGAAAGGAGTACGAGGTTTAATATGGAAAGACCTTACGTTTTAATAGTTTCTGAAGTAACTATAGACGGTAAACTCACCCTTGCTAAAGGGGTTTCAAGTAAAGAAATAATGAAACTGATGGACGAGGAAGCCAACAGATACCTTCACCAGGTAAGGGCTGAGTGTGATGGGATAATGGTCGGCGCTAACACCGTTCGGATAGACAACCCGAATCTTACAGTCCGCTACGTTGATGGAGAAAACCCTATAAGGGTTATTCCAACGTCAACGGGAGATATTCCGTTAGATGCTAACGTTTTAAACACAGATGTTGCTCCAACTGTTATTGCCGTTTCTGGGAGAGCTCCCGCCGACAGAATAAGAGCTTTTAAGGAAAAGGGAGCGGAGGTTGTAGTTGCCGGTAAAGACAGGGTTGACTTTGTGGAGCTCCTCAAAAAACTCAAAGGTATGGGAATTGAGAAGCTGATGGTTGAAGGGGGGAGCTCCGTCAACTGGGAACTGATAAAGAACGACTTAGTTGACGAGATAAGGCTCATCCACCTTCCCGTTGTCGTTGGGGGAAACGATGTTCCCTCTTTAACGTCTGGAGAGGGTTTTAAAACCCTTGACGCCGTTAAGCGGTTCAGTATAAAGAGAGTCTTCCAGTGTGGCAATCAGGTAATTACTGAGTATGTTCTGAAGGAGGAATAATGAAAAAAATTAAAAAGTCTGTTTGGCTTTCTTATGATTTAGATTTGATTGCTGGAGATTTTAAGGGATTGTTTGAACTTTTGGATTCTCTTGATGCTAAGGAATGTGGAGAATGCCTGGCATTTTTTAAGATAGAAGTTTCTTCGGAGGAAAACTTTGAATCTGAACTTAAGCAGTTGATAGAAAAGCATGTAGATTTAACAGAAGAGGATAGGATTTATATCATCTTTTCTAAGGAAGAAAACGGAAAAAAGAAAACAGTAGGTAAATTTTTATTTGGGAGAAGAAAAAAATCTCCACCATGGAAAGGATATGCTGCTGTTGATGTGGGTGAAGAAGAGGGTTAAATGAAACTCTCTATAATCCTTGATACATCTTTCTTAATCGCTGTTTTTACAAAAGAAAATAATGAAAATAAAGAGAGAGCAAAGCGTATATATGAGCTAATTAAAGAGTTAAGAGGCTTAGGTAGGATTGAAAGGATTTACATACTATGGCCTGTTTGCTATGAATTCTTTGGTACACGTGTTTTAAAAAGTAAAGAGTCTCTCTTACGTTGGGAAAAGTTTCAGCGTGAATTCAGGAAAGAGATTTTCCCCAAAGGTAAATTTGAATTTGGAAATGATACTGATTTGAGAAAGGAAGTTTTTGTAGAAATGATAGAAGAAGGCAAACCTCCAAGTTTAGTTGATAGAATTATAGGTAAATTTCTTGTGAAAAAAGCCAAAAGTGATCCAACAAAAAAATTTCTACTGGTAACATTTGACAGCGATTTCTATCGCTACTGTGTGAGACCAAACATCTTTATAGTTCAAAATCCTGAAGCTTTATCAGGCAATGCTTAGGTACGTTATCAAGCGTCTGCTTCAGATGGTTCCGATAGTTATCGGGATGACCTTTGTCTCGTTTATCGTCATAAAGCTTGCCCCGGGAGACTACCTTACACAGCTTGAACTGAACCCTTCGGTTTCAAAGGAGACCATTGAGGAGCTCCGCCGCCTCTACGGTTTAGACCAGAATCTCCTATTACAGTATCTCCACTGGTTCAAAAACGCCCTTATGTTTAACCTTGGCTACTCCTTCGCCTACCACAAGCCGGTTTTAGACCTTATCAAAGAGAGGCTCTTAAACACTTTAGAGTTGACAGTTACCTCTTTTATTTTTTCCTGGCTCATAGCCGTTCCACTGGGAATAGTTGCTGCCGTTTACAGGGGGAAGCTCTTAGACAGGCTCATCGTTTTCTTTTCACTCTTTGGAATTTCTGTTCCAAATTTCTTCTTAGCTTTTATCCTCATGTATGTAGCTGCAAAAACAGGACTTTTTCCCATTGGAGGAGTTGTTTCCCAGAACTACGATAAGCTCTCACTCCTCGGGAAAATTCTTGACAGGCTCTGGCACATGGCAATTCCACTAACAGTTCTTGTTATCGGAAGTATTGCAGGTCTTCTCCGTCTGGTCAGGTCCACGGTTTTAGACGAACTTAACAAGGACTACGTTAAGGTGGCTATAGCCAAAGGACTTCCGTACAGAAGAGTTGTTCTAATACATGCATTTAGAAACGCACTGAACCCGTTTTTCACACTCATCGGTTTTGACATAGCCAACCTCCTTTCCGGTGCTGCCCTCATTGAGATAATTACAGCCTGGCCGGGAATGGGAAGGCTTATGTTTGATGCTGTAATGTCTCAGGATCTGTTCGTTGTTATGGGTTCCCTCTACATCGGCGGGATAATGCTTGTTGTTGGAAACCTGATAGCAGACCTTCTCCTGGCTCTCAACGATCCGAGAATCAGGGAGAGGGAGGTGGAGGGCAAGGTTGGCAGGTAGATTTATTAACTTCCTTATTTCACTTTACAGGAGGAGCTCCCTAGCTGCCTACTCCCTCGTTTTCCTCGTTTTCCTCTACTTCGTTGCCCTATTTGCAGACTTTATAGCTCCCTACCCTTACGACATCCAGTTCCGCCACCACCCCTACCAGCCCCCAACTCCCATCCACTTCTTTGATGAGAAAGGCCACTTCCACTTAAGGCCTTTTGTCTACGGCCACAAACTCGTTGACCCTGTAGATAAGCTCTACTCAGTTGACTACTCAAAGAAATACCCGATTGAGTTTTTCGTTAAAGGATACCCACACTATCTATTTGGTTTTATAAAGACCGACCTTCACCTTTTTGGAGTTGAGGGAGGAGGCCATATCTTTATTTTCGGAACAGACAGGCTTGGAAGGGACATCTTCTCAAGGCTTATCTACGGAACCAGAATCTCTTTAACCGTTGGACTCGTTGGAGTTGCAATCTCTTTCACTTTAGGTCTTTTAATAGGAGGTATTGCCGGTTACTTCGGTGGGCTTGTTGATACTGTAATAATGAGGCTTGTTGAGATACTGATGGCTTTCCCTGCTTTCTACCTGATGCTTGCTTTAAGGTCTATGTTTCCCGTTGATATGCCGAGCGTTCTGGTTTTCATCGTTATCGTTGCAATCCTCTCACTCATCGGCTGGGCAGGACTTTCAAGGGTTATTAGGGGGATGGTTCTCTCTATAAGGGAGCTTGACTACGTTAAGGCTGCAAGGGTTCTCGGCGGAAGCCACCTCTATATAATATTAAAGCACGTTATACCTTCTACCTACTCCTACGTTATAATTGCCGCTACTTTAAGTATTCCAGGCTACATTTTAGGGGAAGCCGCTTTAAGCCTTATTGGCCTTGGAGTTCAGGAGCCGTTTCCCTCATGGGGAAATATGCTCTCCGAGGCCGGCAACGTTCACGTTCTCTCGGCGTACCCCTGGGTTCTGGTGCCTGGTGTTGCGATCTCCCTTGTTATTATTGCCTTTAACCTTTTAGGAGACGGACTGAGGGATTACTTTGACGTAAAGTTAGAGAGGTAAGATGCTCTACATTCTACTCTACAAAACCCTTGGAATAACGCTCTTTAAGTACATAACCTTCAGGAGCATCTATGCGGCCCTTACTGCAATGTTTGTCGGCTTTTTTCTCTATCCCTACTTTGAAAAGAAGCTGAAAGACCTTCAGTTCAGACAGACGATTAAGGAGTACCTTCCTGAAACCCACAAGAAGAAACAGGTTCCAACAATGGGAGGGCTTCTCATAATAACTGCCCTCCTTCTGGCAGTTCTCCTCTGGAACAACCTCTTAAATCCTTTTATCTGGGTTGTTATCTTTGTTGTTGTTGGATTTGGAGTTATCGGTTTTGTTGACGATTACGTTAAAGCTAAATTGAAAAAGCCTGAGGGGATTTCAGAGAGGGCAAAGTTCCTCTCACAGCTTGCTGTTGCAACGGTTGTAGCTATCTACCTTTACCGTTCAGGTTTTTCTACAGAGCTCTACTTTCCCATTTTTAAAGACCTTCATCTTAACCTCGGCTGGCTCTTTATTCCCTGGGCAGTCTTTATCATCGTTGGGAGCTCCAACGCTGTAAACATAACAGACGGTTTGGATGGCCTTGCAATAGGTCCTGTTATTACAACTGCCCTCGTATTTACAGTTTTCTCCTACGTTGCTGGAAACGTTAAGCTTGCAAACTACTTACACCTTCCTTACGTTCCCGGAGCAGGAGAGCTTGCAATTGTCTGTTCCGCTCTGATTGGAGCTTCCTTAGCCTTCCTCTGGTTTAACGCCTACCCGGCAGAGGTCTTTATGGGAGACGTGGGTTCCCTTTCGCTGGGAGCTCTCCTCGGAACCGTTGCCCTCCTGACAAAAGAGGAGTTTATCCTTGCAATTGCCGGTGGAATCTTTGTTCTGGAAACGGTTTCTGTGATAATGCAGAGATATTACTTCAAATACACTAAAAAGAAGTACGGAGAGGGCAGGAGAATTTTCAGAATGGCACCTCTTCACCACCATTTTGAAAAGATGGGGTGGGAGGAACCTAAGATTACAGTTAGGTTCTGGATAATTTCAGTTATTCTTGCTCTGATCTCTCTGAGTCTTCTGAAGATTCGTTGATGGGAACGCCTGCGGCTTTTAAAATCTTTATTATTGACCTGTCTTTCAGCCTGCACGGAGATTTTACGTTAAACCTGTCAACCTTTTCTATTATTCCCATTTCTCTCAAGATTGTTGCGTGTTGAGAAAGTAGCGGTTGTGGGACTCCAAGTTCATGGCGTATCTCTTTCGGTTTTTTAGGCCCTTCTGCCAGGGCTACTATTATTCCTATTCTTATTGGGTTGGAGAGTATTTCAAAGAGCTTTGCGAATTCCTCGTATTTTTTATACTTTTTCCCACAGGCTTCAGACATTGACACCTCCCATCTTCAACAGCTCAATTTTAGCACAGGAGTTAGGCCGAATGCTGAAACGACTGAGAGAGGACATTCAGACAGTATTTGAGAGAGATCCTGCTGCAAGGAGCGTTATAGAAGTTCTCCTCTGCTATCCTGGTCTTCACGCTGTCTGGTTTCACAGAATTGCCCACTGGCTCTGGAACCACAGGCTTAAAACCCTTGCCCGCCTTGTTTCCCATATCTCCCGTTGGCTTACAGGTATAGAGATACATCCTGGGGCAAAGATAGGCAGACGGTTCTTTATAGACCACGGAATGGGCGTTGTTATAGGAGAGACGGCAGAGATAGGTAACGACGTAACCATCTATCATCAGGTTACTCTGGGAGGGACAAGCACTAAGAAGGGGAAACGCCATCCAACCATTGGAAACAACGTTGTTATTGGAGCTGGAGCTAAAATACTGGGACCTGTTAGAGTTGGTGATAACTGTAAAATCGGAGCCAACTCCGTTGTGATTAAAGATGTTCCTCCCAACTCTACAGTTGTAGGTATACCGGGTAAAGTTGTGAAGAGAGACGGCATAAAACCTACGCGTGTTGACCTTGAGCACGGCCAACTGCCAGATCCGGTTATGGAGACTTTAAAGCAGATGCTGACAATTATTCATGATTTAGAGCTTGAGGTAAAGAGTTTAAAGAAAAAGGTTGAGAAGTGATGTGCAGAATTTTGGCTGTTCTTTTTCTGATTTTCTCTTTGAACGTTTTTGGAGCCGAACCTGAACCGGGTAAAGCGTTCTTTACTGTTCAAGTTGCCTCTTTTAAGGAGATTTCAAAAGCCCGTGAGGTTTTAGAAAATATAAAGGACCTTCCTTACGCCAGAATTTCTTACCGGAACGGCAGATATAAGGTAAGAGTCGGTTTTTTTAACTCTTTTTCAGAGGCTCAACAGTTTGTTAAGGAGAATTTGGCAGGCAGGGTTAAAGATTACTACATAACAAAAATCAGATTTTCACCTGAAGGTGTTTTCTTTGCTGGTGGTAAAGCTATTTTGAAGTCTGAAGTTTCTGCTGTTAGAAAAAAGGCTGTTCCTGATACAGGGAAGCCTGTTTCTCCACCAATTAAGCCGGAGAATAAGAAAAATGAGAAGATAAAAGTTGACTTTTCCTCTAAAACTCTAACTGAAAAAAGTAGTGAACTAAAAAAGAAAAAAACTGAAACTGCTAAATCCGATTATCAGGTTATAAAAGAGGCACAGGAGGAGCTAAAGAAGACAGATTTCCTGATAGAGAAAAACATTAATAGAGTGGAGAGAGAAAAGAGCGGTAAAAAAATAGAAAAGGTGGAGAGAAAGAAGGCGGCAAGGAATCAAACTTTTTCTTCAGACTTTAAGAGAAGCAAAGTTAACAGTACAGGAAAAAGGAACTTTTTACCTGAAGGCCTTGGTCCTGTTGTTGCTTTGGTAGGAGTTGTTCTTTTGCTGGTTTTGGCACTTCTGAGAAGAAAGAGGAACGCTTTGCCGAAAGACCTTGAAAAGTTGGTTGCGGAGCTCCTTGAGGAAGAAAGGTGCGGGGAGCTCCTTGAAACCGTTCTTCCTCTTCTTCCCTCTCAGCCGGACAACACCTTCTTAAGGAAATCCGTTGCTGACTGCTATGTGAAGTTGGGTAAGTTCCTTGAGGCAGCTTCTCTCTATGAGGAAATTGGGGAAATTCTGGACAGGAAAGGACTTTCTGTTCTTGCAGATGAGTTCAGGAAGAAAGCTGAAGAACTCTACGGGAGTGAGTTTAAAAGGAGGGGATAATCCCCTCCAGAGTTTACTTGAGCTCTTTCTTCTGCTGCTTGAGGAAAGGCATCATCTCTCTCAGTTTCTTTCCAACCTTTTCTATCGGGTGTTCTGCTTCCATTTTCCTGTGAGCGTTGAGAACCGGGTAGTTCGCCTGAGCCTCTAAAACAAACTCCCTTGCAAACTCTCCGGTCTGAATTTCCTTGAGTATTTTCTTCATATTCTCCTTAACCCTTTCGTCAATTACCCTTGGACCCCTTGTGTAGTCTCCATACTCGGCTGTGTCGGAAATTGAATATCTCATTCCTGCAAGGCCGTGCTGGTAGATGAGGTCAACGATGAGCTTAAGCTCGTGGAGACACTCAAAGTAGGCAACTTCCGGCTGGTATCCCGCTTCAACTAATGTTTCAAATCCGGCCTTTATGAGGGCAGCTGTCCCACCGCAGAGAACTGCCTGCTCTCCGAAAAGGTCTGTTTCTGTTTCCTCTTTAAAGGTTGTCTCTATAACTCCAGCCCTCGTTGCTCCGATTCCTTTTGCGTAGGCAAGGGCAATGTCAAAGGCTTTTCCTGTTGCGTCCTGGTGAACTGCAACAAGGGCGGGAACGCCTGCTCCCTCAAGGTATGTCCAGCGAACCAGGTGGCCGGGTCCTTTGGGGGCTACCATAAATACGTCAACGTCTTCAGGGGGAACAATCTGGTTGAAGTGGATGTTGAAGCCGTGGGCGAAGGCCAGTGCTTTCCCGGGTTCAAGGTTTGGCTTAACGGCCTCCTCGTAAACTTTCTTCTGAACCGGGTCTGGAAGGAGGAACATGATTACATCTGCCCTTTTTGCAGCTTCTTCAGGGGTTAGAACTTCAAACCCGTCTGCCTTTGCCTTCTCGTAAGACCTTCCGGGTCTTAAACCGATAATAACGTCAATTCCGCTGTCCCTCAGGTTGAGGGCGTGGGCGTGACCCTGACTTCCGTAGCCAAGAATAGCTACAGTTTTACCTTTCAGGTAGTCAAGGCTTGCGTCTGAGTCGTAGTATACCTTTGCCATTAGAACCTCCTCTATTCGTTAAGCTTTACTGTTCTTCAAAGGTTTCACCCTGGAGGGCTCTGACCATTGCAACCCTTCCGGTTCGTGCCATTTCCCTTATTCCCATAGGTTTTATGAGCTCTAAGAAGGCGTCAACCTGGTCTTCGTCTCCTGTCAGCTCTACTGTGTAGGTGTCTTTTGAGACGTCAACAACCTGAGCTCCAAATATCTCAACTAACCTCATTACCTCTTCTTTCTTCTCGGGGGTTTCAACGTTTACGCGAACAATGAGGAGCTCCCTGTCAAGCTTCTTCTTATCGGTTAAATCTCTAACCTTGAAGACGTCAATTATCCTTCTTAACTGTTTTACTATCTGCTCTATCGTGTGCTCGTCTCCCTTGGCAACCATAGTAATTCTTGATATTGTGGGGTCTTCTGTGTGGCCAACGTTCAGGCTCTCTATGTTGTATCCCCGGGAACTGAAGAGCTCTATTATCCTTGCGAGAGCTCCCGGCTGGTTCTCAACTAAAACGCTGATTATGTGCTTTCTATCTTCACACTTCTTGTCCATCATTCCCTCTTAAACTGCTTTCTTTTCCCTCTTTTTACCGTAGCTTGGGAGTATCATTTCGTGGAGAGCTCCCCCCGGTGGAACCATGGGGAAAACGTCTTCCTCCCTGTCAACGATAAAATCAATAACAACTGGCCTGTCGTCTATTGCCATCGCCTCTTTGAGAACAGCCTCAACCTCTGCCGGCTTTGTTGCCCTTAGTCCAACTCCTCCCATTGCTTCAACTAATTTTACGAAGTCTGGCTGGACGTCTAAGTGAACCTGAGAATAGTTCTTCTGGTAGAAGATTCCCTGCCACTGGCGAACCATCCCTAAAAAGCCATTGTTTATGATTGCAACCTTTATTGGAATGTTATAGTGGACTGCCGTAACTATCTCCTGCATGTTCATCTGGAAGGAGCCGTCTCCTGAGATGCAGAAAACGGTTTTATCGGGCCTTCCAACCTTCGCTCCGATTGCCGCCGGAACACCAAATCCCATGGTTCCGAGGCCGCCGGAAGTTACCAGCTGCCTGGGGAACCTGAACTTGTAGTACTGGGCAACCCACATCTGGTGCTGACCAACGTCTGTTGTGATTATCGCTTCTCCCTTCGTAACTTCCCATATCTTCTGGATTACAAACTGGGGCTTTATTACCCTGTCGCTTGGCTCATACCAGAGAGGGTACCTCTCCTTCCAGCTCCTCACCTTCAGTATCCACTTCTCGCGAACGGCGTAGAACTCCCTGTTCTTGGCAACCTGCTTCTCAACTTCGGGGAGGAGCTCCTCCATAACCAGTTTTGCATCTCCAACTATCGGTATATCAACAGGTTTGTTCTTCCCTATCTCGGCGCTGTCAATATCTATGTGGATAACTTTGGCGTTCGGAGCAAACTCTGAGAGCTTACCTGTAACTCTGTCGTCAAACCTTGCTCCAATGGCAATTATCAGGTCGCTCTCCTGAATGGCCATGTTGGCGGCGTAGGTTCCATGCATTCCGAGCATTCCTAAGAAGAACGGATGGTTGCCCGGAACTGCCGTTAGTCCCATAAGGGTTGCCGTCATCGGAATATTGGCGACCTCAGCCATCTTTACAACGAGGTCTGAGGCTCCGGAAGAGACGACACCACCACCTATGTAGAGGATAGGCCTCTCGGCAGAGGCGATTGCTTTTGCAGCCCTCTTTATCTGGCCGGGGTGCCCTTTTAGAACAGGCTTGTAGCTCCTTATCTGAACTGGAGTTTTGTATTCCTCCTCAAAGAAGTCTGCAAGCTCCCTTGTTACGTCTTTTGGAAGGTCAACTAAAACAACTCCCGGCCTGCCGGTTCTCGCTATGTGAAATGCCTTTTTTACCGTGTCTGCAAGTTCTTTAACGTCCTTTACCAGGAAATTATGCTTCGTTATCGGTCTTGTTATCCCAACTGTGTCAACTTCCTGGAAAGCATCGTTTCCAATCATGTAAGTTGGAACGTTCCCGGTAAAGGCGACTACCGGAACAGAATCTATCTGGGCAGTTGCAAGGCCTGTAACGAGGTTTGTTGCTCCGGGGCCGGAGGTTGCAAAGCAGACTCCCACTTTTCCTGTAGCCCTTGCGTATCCGTCTGCTGCGTGGGCGGCTCCCTGCTCGTGGCGTGTTAAGTAGTGTTTCAGCGGGGAGAAGGGTAGCCTGTCGTAGATGTCCAAAACTGCTCCGCCGGGATATCCAAATATCTTTTCAACTCCTTCAAGCTCTAAAGCCCTCAGGAGAATTTCTGCTCCAGAAAGTTTCATTACACTCCTCCTGCTTCGTGTAATTGGGAATAATAGCACAAAGGTTGTTCAGCTCCTATATTGAGTTTCACTCTCAGTAGAGGAGGGATAACCCTTGAAGTTAGAGCCTCTACCTTATAGAGACCCTATGGAAGTTTTCCTTTCCCTCTCAGAGGCCGGTTATCCTGTTAACCTTTTTCTTGACTCTGCCAACGTAAACGGGAAGACCGGCAGGTTCTCTGTCATCTGTATAGGGGTTGAAGATGAGCTAATTTTAAAGAATAGCCCGGAGGTTTTTGAGGAGCTCCACCGCTTCTACTTAAAATATGCCGGTAAGTACCGTATTGATGGTCTGCCCTTTGGAATCTACGGCTACGTTTCCTACGACGCCAACCGTTTTATAGAGAACGTTCCCTCTCCTTACGTTGACGATTTAAAGATGCCCGACGTCCACTTTTTCCTGCCGAAGCAGACTTTAATCTTTGATAACCTTAAGAAGAGGGCGTTTCTGATTTCACTTGAAGGTGGTTTAGACGTTGAAAGGCTACCGGAATACAGCCAGAAAGATTATTTCTCAGTTTTTTATAAAACAAACATGGATAAAGAGTATTTTACTTATGCTGTTGAAAAGATAAAGAATTACATAGCTGCTGGGGATTCGTTTCAGGTTAACTTCTCTCAGAGAATAGACGTTCTCTTTGAAGGGAGCTCTGTGGAGCTTTACAGGAGGCTCAGGAGTTTAAACCCTTCTCCCTTCTCTTTCTTCTTCCAGCTTGGAGAGTTTACAGCCGTCTCCTGTTCTCCTGAAAGGCTTGTCAGAGTGGAGGGTAAGCTTGTTGAGACGAGGCCGATAGCGGGAACGAGGAGGAGGGGAAAGACGGCAGAAGAAGACAGGGAGCTTGAGAGGGAGCTCTTTTTATCTGAAAAGGAGAGGGCTGAACACGTAATGCTTGTTGACCTTGAGAGGAACGACCTTGGAAGGATATGCAGATTTGGGACCGTTGAGGTTGATGAGCTTATGGTTCCTGAGTATTACTCCCACGTTATCCATATTGTTTCAAACGTCAGGGGAGTTCTGAAAGATGGAGTCAGGAGCGTTGACGTTTTAAAGGCGATGTTTCCGGGAGGGACGATTACGGGGGCTCCCAAAGTGAGAACTATGGAGATTATTGCAGAGCTTGAGCCGACGAGGAGAGCTCTCTACACAGGTTCAGTCGGCTACATGGCGTTTAACGGGAGTATGGACTTTAACATCGTTATAAGAACGCTTCTCTTTAAAGAGAGTTTTGGAGTCCTCCAGGTTGGGGCCGGTATTGTCTGGGATTCCGTTCCCGAAAAAGAGTTTGAGGAGACCCTCCACAAAGGAAGGGCCCTTTTAGAATCCCTGGGAATAGCTTTCTGACTACTGTTCTTCGCTTTCTGTTTCTTCTTCCTCTTTTCTCTTTGCAGGTTCAAGGAGTTGAGAGAGTTCTGCGACTGTGGAGTTCTCTAACTTTTCCTCAATAATGAGTCTTATAAGTCTGTTGAGCTTCTGCTCGTTGTTTCCTGCAACACCTAAAAGGATAAAGTAGAGCCTTTTGGGTATTGAGAGGCGAACAATTCTGTTGGCCCTTTTCCCTGCTTTTCTTCCTCTTGCCATTTTATCCTCCAAAAATACTGTTTGTTTACAGTCATTTTAACACAAATTCTGGATTTTGTTTGAAAAATTTGAATCTCTATAGAATTCTTCTTCCCAGGATATCGTGTAGGTGGATAATACCTTCTACTTCTCCTTTTTCGTTGACTATGGGAAGGACAGTTATTTTGTTTTCTTCCATAATTTTTAAAGCTTCTTCCGCAAACAGTTCTCCTTTTATGACTTTGGGATTTTCAGTCATAATTTCTTTCGCTTTAGATTCAAGGCCGAATCCTCTTTCAAAGGCCCTTCTCAAATCGCCATCTGTTATTATTCCTGAAAGTTTTCCCTCTTTATCAACAACAAGAGTTGCTCCCAGTTTTTTTGAGGAGATCTCGTAAATAACTTCTTTCATCGGCGTTTCCGGGGTTACCGTTGGTATATCACTTCCCTTTCTCATAATGTCTTTAACCTTTGAGAGCCTTATTCCTAACTTTCCTCCGGGGTGGAGGCGCTTGAAATCCCTATCTGTAAACCCTTTCAGCTTCATAAGTGCGGCTGCAAGGGCATCTCCGAGGGCCAACGTAGCAGTTGTTGAAGTTGTGGGAGCAAGGTTTAGAGGGCAGGCTTCTCTCTCAACGTAAAGGTTAAGGACAACGTCTGAAAGCTTTGCGAGGGAGGAGTTTGGGTTGCTGGTTATTGCAATAACGGGGATTCCAAAGCTCTTAATGAGGGGGATTATGGAGAGGAGCTCCTGTGTCTCTCCGCTGTTTGAGACGGCAATTACTGTGTCTTCTCCCTTTACCATTCCCAGGTCTCCGTGGGCTGCATCTGTTGGGTGGAGGAAGAAGGCGGGGGTTCCTGTACTTGAAAGGGTTGCAGCTATTTTCTTACATATAAGGCCCGATTTTCCAACTCCTGTTAGAACGACCCTTCCTCTTGTTTTGAAAAGGAGCTCCACAGCCTTTACAAAGTTCTCATCAAGCAGCTCTGATAGTTTCTGAAGGGCTCTTGCTTCCTCCTCTATTACCCTCTTTCCCTCTTTCAGTATCTCCATTAAGCCTCCTGAGAACTTTCTCCCTGTACCTCTCTTCGTTGAAGGGGTTTTTAAGCCAGCTCTTGGGGAAGGTTCTTATCCACCGGTTGAGGTTCTCTATCCGTTTCCTGTTTGTTGGGTGGTCCATAAAGAGCTCTGTTACTCCTGAAGGTTTGAACTTCATCAGTTTATCCAGTATCTCCAGGGTCTCTATTGAAGCAACGGGGTTCCAGCCGGCCTTTCCGGTAAAGTAGGCTCCCATCTCATCTGCCTCAAACTCCTCCTGTCTGCTGTAGCCGGCGAGAACTATCTGATAAAGAACCTTTATCACCTCAAGCTCTGTTTGAGATACCTCTTTCCCTCCCAGCGTAAGAGAGAGGAGGAAGTTGATACCGTAGATTACCTGAAGTCTTCTTATGGCGTGTCTTCCAACGATGTGTCCTGTTTCGTGGCCTAAAACGAAGGCAAGGTCTGCTTCGTTCTTCAGGTGTTTCAGGAGGCCTGTGTAGACGTAGACCCACCCTCCCGGCAGTGAGAAGGCATTGAGTTCAGGACTGTCTATTACCTTGTAGTGGTAGGTTATGTCGTACCTGCCCGATACTGCAGCTATCTTCTGTCCTACCCAGTTAACGTAGCTGTTTATTACAGGGTCTTTACACATTTTTGAGTGGCTTTCAACTTCCTGTGCTGCCTCTCTGCCCAGCGCAACTTCCTGTGACGTGGGAATGAGGATCAGCGACGTCTCTCCGAATGGAGAGGTTCTGACGACGCCGCAGGCAAAAGAAAAGAGCGTTAAAACAAAGAGTAGCGGTAGAACATATATTCTTCCCATGACAGAAGAATTTTACTACGGGGAGAGTTTTGAGGCAGCAGTTTGAACTGAGTCTGAACCTGACTCAACAGCTAAGGTTGACGCCTTCTGTCGTTTTGAGCCTTCATCTTTTGCAGCTTCCTCTCGTCTCTTTAGAGGAGTTTATCAGGAACGAGATGGAGACCAATCCTCTTATAGAACCGGAGAAGGAGGAGTCTTCCTTTTCAGAGGGAGAAAACGGGGAGAGTCTGGATTTTGTCTTTGAGGGAGGAAACGTTTTTGTCCCTGAAGAACGGGAGGAGGCAGTTTACCCTTCAAAGGAGAGCGTTTACGAGAAACTGAAGGAACAGGTTTTTTTGGAGTTTGACGGTCGGGATAGGGATGTTGCCCTTTTTATCCTTGATAACCTTGACAGAAACGGTTTCCTTCTTTTAAAGGAGGAGGAGATAGCTTCCCGTTTGGGTGTTCTCGTTGAAAAGGTTAGAGAGGTCAGGGAACAGTTTAAAAGGTTAACGCCGGTTGGTTGTGGTTCTTACTCCCTTAAAGAGAGTCTTCAGGCTCAGCTTGAGGAGATGGGAGCTCCTCCGAAGCTCATAGATTCCCTCTCCTTTCTGGAATACATCTCCTCTCCTTCAACTTTTAGGGCGAAGGCCGGCTTGACAGAGAGAGAGTTTGAGGAGCTCCTCTCATACCTGAAGCGGTGCGATACCCGTCCCGGTGAAGGTGGAGAGTTTAACGCTGCCGTTAAGCCCGATGCAAGGGTGTGGCTTAACAGAAGCGGAGAGGTTAGAGTAGAAGTTCTGCTTCCAGAATTTTTCAACTTCAGGATAAACAGCTACTACCTGAAGCACGCTTCCCGTGAAGAGCTGAAAAAGTTTATTCAGGAGAAGTACCAGAGAGCTCTATGGCTCAAGAAGGCTGTAGAGCAGAGGAAAGAGACGCTGGAAAGGGTTTTAAGGGAGCTCTTTAGCAGGCAGAGAGAGTTTTTAAAAGACGGGAAAACCTTGAAACCTGTTACCCTTTCAGATATCGCTTCTTCCCTTTCTGTTCACGAGTCAACTGTAAGCAGGGCTTTAAAGGACAAGCTAATAGAGACACCTTTTGGCGTATATCCTGCCGTTTTCTTCCTCAGCAGGCAGGTTTCTTCTTCCCAACAGGAAGAAGTAAAGGGGGTTATCAGAGAAATTATTGAGAATGAGGATAAAAGGAAACCTTACAGCGACAGTAAGATAGCAGAAATTCTTAAAGAAAAGGGCTTTAATATCGCAAGGAGAACTGTTGCAAAGTATCGGGAGGAGATGGGAATTCCTGCGGCTTCTAAAAGGAGGGTTAAATGAAGGTTGAGACTCCAGATAAGATGGAGCTAATAGGAACGAGGAGTTACAAGATCCTTCAGAAAACTGTCCAATTTATGAGGTTCCTCTTTATTCTGGTTCTTACAGTTTACCTCGTTTTCTGCCTGTTGACCCTTGTAGATAGGCTCTTTTTGATGGTGAAGGGGGATTCTTTCTTTTTGACATTTACCCAGATGAGGGATTTCCTTACAGATGCCCTATTTGTTTTGATTGTTATTGACTTTATATCGGCGATGTTCTACCAGAAAAGGATCCACTACGTTCTTTCTCTCCTTGAAATAGGTTTTATCGTTGTTACGAGGAAGCTGATACTTCTCTCTCCTGAACCTCAGAACGCTCATCTTATCTTTGTTCTTACCTTTGCGTCTGCCCTCTTTTTCGTTCTTATCTTTTATTTCTATAAAGTTACTGGAAGGTTGAGGAAGGCGTGAATTACCTGATTGAGAAATTAAAGGCAGAGTTTTCGGGGGAGTGGAGGGAGCTCCTCTCCTACGTTGAGGAAAACGCAGATAGGCTTCCCAACCCGAGGAGAGCTCTCATCTACCTTGAAAGGCTCTACACCGTTCTGAAGGGGGAGTTCCCGAAAGGGGTTAAAACAGAGTTTCTCTATCACCTGATTGAGCTTTTCTCTGCTTCACGGTTCCTTGCAGAATTCCTCGTAAGGCATACAGAGCTCCTTTCCCGTTTACAGGAGATTTACCAGAAGAAGTTTCTCCCGGGAGATTTTGAGTTTAAACCTTCCTCAACCGACAGGAAAGCTTTTATGGATGAGCTTCGCATTTTTAAGCACTTCCACATGGCAAGGGTAGTACTTAGAGACATTCTGAACCTTGCTCCTTTTCAGGAGCTTGTTAGGGACGTTACTCTGATTCACGATGCCTGCGTAAGAGGGGCCTACCGGTTTGCCTGCTCTCAGTTAATTAAACGGTACGGAGAGCCCACCTCTACCTTTGTTGTTGTTGATATGGGAAAAGCCGGCGGTTTTGAGCTCAACTACGCTTCAGACATAGACGTTATCTACGTTTACGGGAGCCGATACGGTAAGACTTCAGGAGGAAGTTACGGGGAGCTCCACAACCACGACTTCTTTACCCTCTTAGCGAAAGAGATAACAGAGCTGTTGACTGAGAGAACACCGGAAGGTATCTGCTGTCCCGTAGATACGCGGTTGAGACCAAACGGAACTATGGGGCCTCTGGTCAACGATATTGAAGCCCTTGAGCAGTACTACACTGCCGTTGCAAGGCCGTGGGAGAGGTTTGCCCTTCTGAAAGCCCGCCCATCTGCCGGAGATATTACAGGAACGGGCATTGAGTTTTTAAAGCTTGCAAGGGCCTTCGTCTATAGGAAGTACATTGACATCTCCCTCATTGATGAGGTTCTAAGGCTCAAAGAGATGATAAAGGCCAAGGTGAGGAAAAAGGGAGACAAAGTAGACCTGAAGCTGGGTACGGGGGGAATCAGGGAAATTGAGTTTATCGTTCAGGCCTTCCAGCTCATCTACGGTGGTAAGTTTCCTCAGATCCGCTCAAGGAATACCCTCGTTGCGCTCAGGCGCCTTTACAGGTGGGGATTTCTGACAGAGGAGGAGTACAGAGAGCTCCGTAGTTCCTACATCTTCCTCAGACGTTGTGAACATATGCTCCAGATAACCGATTTCAGACAGACTCAAACGTTTCACCCTGAAAGTGAAGAGGCCCTTGAGCTGGCCAGGAAAATGGGATTCAGAACCAGAGAGGAGTTCCTTGAGCAGCTGAAAGGGGTAATGGAACGGGTTAACTGCCATTTCAACAGGTTTTTCCCTACTGGAGACAGAAGGGCTCTTTCTTCTTACGAAGTTGAAGAACTGAGAAAGCTGGGATTTGAACAGCCGGAGGAGATTAAACGGTTTATAGATGTCCTCCTTTCAACGAGGAGCCTTCTGCCGGAGGAGAGGAGCAGGCTTGATGCTGCAGGAGACCGTTTCTTAAGGCTTCTCCTATCTACACCTTCTCCGCTAACGGCGCTTAAGAACCTTATCAGTTTTATTGAGACGGAGGAGGGGAAACTCTTTTTCTTCTCCTACATCTCTCACGAGAACATTATTAAACTGCTAATTTTCCTCCTTTCAACGAGGGAGTTTTTCCTCAGGCGGTTCAGAGAGACGCCGGAGCTCCTTGAACACATCTTCCGTCCTGACCTGATAGAGAGGGAAGTTGACGCTTCAGTTTACAGGAGCTTGAGAAAGGAGCTTGAGAGCCTTCAGCTTGTTAAGAACGTTCTTGAAACTGTAGCCCTTCTCAGATACCGTTTAGGAAGGTCTGAGGTTGAGACCTTCCTCTCAGAGATAACCTCTGTCTGCGATGGGGTTCTTGAGGACGTTTACCGGGAACTTTCTCCCTCTTTCTCACTCTCCTCTCTGGGGAAACACGGCAGCAGAGAGATGAACGTTGGCTCAGATCTTGACCTCCTCTTTATAGCTCCTTCAACGGAAGACAAAGATACAGAAAGGGCCGTTGAGTTTATAAAGAGGCTGGAAAGTCTGGGGTATGAGGTTGATACCCGTTTAAGGCCCTTTGGAGAAAAGGGAGAGCTGGTTTTTACCTCCGAATACTTCAGAAAGTACCTGAAGGAGAACGCAAGGCTCTGGGAGAGACTTGCCTTTACCCGGTTCCGGTTCCTGTTTGGACCTTTAAAAGATGAAGTTGAGGAGGCTGTTAAGGAGTTTCTCTTTGGAAGTCCTGTTAACTCAGAGGTTCTTGCAGGCGTTATCTCAATGAGGGAGAGGCTTGAAAGGGAACTGGGAAAGAAAGAGCCATTCAAGTACGGCAGAGGAGGAATTGTTGACCTGGAGTTTGTATCGTATACCTATCAGCTCTACACGAAAAGGTGGCTGAGAAATACCCTCACTTCCCTGAAAGCTCTATCAGAGGAAGACTCCCGTTTTAAGAGAGGGGAAGAGCTCTACAGGGAGCTCCGCCGTATTGAAACAAACACAAGGCTTTTCGGAGACCCTCTCTTACCCGATGATAGAATAGAAAACCTGAAACAAGATGTTCGTTCCTTCTACCTGGAGTTTATGGAATGGATGAGATCAAGAGTTTAAAAGAGTACGCTCAGGAAGTTCTTGACTGTATAAGGGACAGATACGAAAACTTCTCCTACAGAGGTCAGGACGACATTGCGGTTATAAGGGAGTGGTACAGCCTCGGGATAGAGCCCCACTACGTCCTCATGGCCCTGTCGGAGGAGAACGTTCCTGACCATTTTACCTTCAGGGATATAAGGGATATCGTTAAACGCTGGTTTTTCCGCGAGTGCAGGAAAGAAGCTGACGAGGCAAGAAGGAGTTTTTCAAAAGAGACCCTTCCTTACAATAAACTGGAAAAACTTTCCAAAATAGTAAAGTCTATTCTTATAGAGCTCCAGGTAAAAGACCTTTCTATTGCTGAGAAGATACTCTCCCTTAGAAATTACCCTAACCTTCTTGAAGTTGAAAGGGCCCTTAAAGAGATAGAAGACCGTTTCTACGAGGTAGTTGAATTAAACTCCCCGAAGGTAAAGGAGTGCAGGGAAGAGGCCAGAAGGAGGCTTGAACCTTACACTTTCTACTGGAACAGAAAAATATACAGGCTGACAGAGAGGGCTCTCATAAGGGAGTGCCTTAAGAGAGAGTATGGAATTCCAGAGTTCTCAGCTGTTTAACCTTCTTGATTATCCCCGCTGCAACCCCGAAATTGGGAAAAGGCGCTTTGATCTCCTTACGGCTTACGGTGTTAAATCTCTCTCTTTTGTCTCTAAGGGCTACAGAGGGGTTGTTTTTAAGGGGGAGCTCTCAGGAAAGCCGGTTGCTGTCAAAGTTCCGAGGGCCGATGCAGGGAAAGAGAATATAGCTGAAAAAGAGTGTTCTATTCTTAAATACCTTCAGAGGTGCCTGGGAGAGGAGAACCCGGCTCCCGAGCCGTACATCTGTACTCCAGAGTTTGTCGTTATGGAGTGGATAGAGGGAATTCCGTTTTCTCAGGCACTTGAACGTTACGGTAAAAGCGCTGTTCTCTCTGCACTGAAAAGCTGTTACCTTCTTGATATGTGTGGAGTTGAACACTCAGAGATAAAGGGAGAGAAACATCTACTTTTTGACGGAGAGAGAGTAAGAGTAATTGATTTTGAAAGTGCCCGGCTGAAGGAGAGACCCCGAAACCTGCTCCAGTTTGTTGGTTATCACCTTTTAAGGAAGAAGGAGCTTTTAGAGAAGATGGGAATTGATGAGGGGGAGCTCCTCTTACGCATCTCTACCTACAAAGAAGCCCCCCGGAAAGCCTTTCCTGAAATTGTCTCTCTCTTTGACAAATAGTTCCCTTTGCCTATAATTCCCTTATCAAATTTCCCCCTCTCTGGAGGTGAAAGTTGTCAACAAAGAGGACATATCAACCCAGCAGGCTTCACGGTAAAAGGGTTCACGGTTTCAGGGCCCGCATGAAAAGTAAAAGCGGACGTGAAATTCTCAGAAGGCGCAGGAAGAAGGGCCGCTGGAAACTTACGGTAAGCGACGAGTGGAAAAGAAGGTAAGGTTTACCTTTAAGCCCTACGAGAGGTTGAAAAAACAGAGTGAGTTTAAGAGAGTCTTTGACCACGGGGAGAGCCTCGGCGGTTCTACCGTGGCTTTTTATTTTTGTCCCAACGACCTCGGTTATCCCCGGGCAGGTTTTATCGCTTCAAAGAAAGTATCAAAACGGGCTGTAGATAGAAACAGGGCCAAGAGGTTGATGAGGGAGGTATTCAGGCTCAACAAACACAGGTTAAAGCCCGTTGACATCATCTTTATTGCAAGAAAGGGCATACTGGGAAAAAAGTATCAGGCTGTTGAGAAGGATTTCCTGAAATTGGCAGAGAAGTCCGGCATACTGAAGGAGTAGTTAGTTGGTGAAGAAGCTTGTTATATCCTGTGTAAGGTTTTACCAGAAGTTCCTTTCCCCTCTGGTACCCGGTTCCTGCAGGTACTACCCCACCTGTTCAAACTATACAATTATGGCTGTTGAGAAGTACGGTGTTCTGAAGGGGCTGGTAAAATCGGCCTGGAGAGTTTTAAGGTGCAACCCCTTTTCAAAAGGGGGCGTAGACTACCCTTAAGGAGAAGGTTATGGCAGAACAGAAGGAGACCAGAGCGTCTCTTTTACAGGCAATAATCTTAGCTGTCCTTATATTTTTCGGATTTCAGTTCTTCTTCGGACACCATCAGGAGAAGGCTAAGGAGAAGATGGAGAAAACCGTTGCTGTAAAAACAGATATTCCACCTTCTAAAGAATTAGGAGCTCCTGTAAAAGTTGATACACCTTTATATACTGCTGAAATATCAACTGTTAACGGAAAGTTAATCAAGCTTTACATCAAAAAGTACAGAGCTCAGCTTGTCTCATCTGCTTCAAAAACTCTGGGTATCTATCCGTTAATGACCGTTGCAGACACCGAATCTCTCTCTAAAGAGCTTGTTAACCTGAAGTTGGTTCCTTCTACTTTTTCTCTCAACGTTAAGAACGGACCGGAAAAACTCATTCTTAGGGGGGAGCTCCCCGACGGCAGGGAATTTATAAAAACCTTTACCTTCTATCCAGACTCCTACAGAATAGACGTTAAAACGTCTCTTAAAGGGGCAAAGCTTCAAACCCTTATAGGTCCCGATATAAAGATAAATGAAGCCCATACTTCAAGAATGGGGCACATAGGTCCTGTTCTTGAAACGGAAGATAAAGTTGTAAGACTTAAACCTGACGATATCCCGGGCTATCTCTCTTTTAATAGGGTCCTCTGGGCAGGTGAGGAGGATAAGTACTTCCTTATGGCTGTTAAAGAGAAGACGTTCCCTGCAACTGTTGAACTTCTCCCTCCGAAGCATACTGTTGTAAAAAGTTTTGTTGATAGCTTTACTTTTTACGGCGGTCCAAAAGAGCTTAACCGGTTAGAGAAGTTGGGGCTTGACTCTGCAATAGATTTTGGAATGTTCGGCTTTGCAGCAAAACCAACACTGAAACTGTTCCTGTTCCTTCACAAGTTTATACCCGATTGGGGTCTTCTTATCATAGTCTTCACAATTCTGATAAGGATTCTTCTCCACCCCCTTGCCCATAAGACCTACGTCTCTATGAAGAAGATGCAGGAATTAGCTCCAAAACTGGAAGAGATTAAGAAGAAGTACGGGAACGACCCTCAGAAGCTCCAGGAAGAAACGATGAAACTCTACAAGGAAACTGGAGTTAATCCGGCTTCCGGCTGTCTTCCAATGCTCCTTCAGATTCCTATCTTCCTGGTTCTTTACGAGATATTCCTCAACGCTGTTGAGCTTAAAGGGGCCTCTTTCCTCTGGGTTCCTGACCTGTCACAGCCGGATCCTACCTATCTACTTCCTGTACTGATGGGTGCCTCCATGGTACTTCAGCAGTTTCTCACTCCTACTACAAACCCTCAGCAGCGCTACATCTTTATAGCTGTTTCTGTCATTTTTACTTTTATGTTTGCCCATTTCCCGGCAGGTCTTGTTCTATACTGGTTTACAAATAACGTAATTACTGCCGTTCAAAACTTTATAATAAAGAAAGTTGTAGAGACAAAAGGCGCTTAGTATGGAGTCGGAGAGTTTAACTGTTTATTACTTCCTTTTACCCCTTCTCATTCTTCTCTCGGCCCTCTTTTCTGCCTCCGAAACTGCCTTCTTCTCTTTAAACGTTTTGAGGCTTGAAAGACTTGCAGCTGAGGGGAATCGGAGGGCCGCTGAGATACTTCAGTTTCTTCAGAAACCTGCAGAGCTTATAGCAACTATCCTTATAGGAAATGAGATGGTTAATATTGCCATTGCTTCGGTTTCGGCTGTTCTCTTTGTAAAGCTTTTGGGAGAGGATAGGGGAGCGGCTCTCTCTGTTCCCGTTACCGTTATTACGCTTCTCATTTTTGGAGAGGTTACTCCGAAGACCCTTGCGATAAAGTATAACGAAAAGTACGCCTTCTTTATCTTTCCTTTTCTTAAGTTCATCAGCAAGGTAATAGCTCCTTTCAGAAAAATTCTTGTAGGTTTTGCCTCTCTGATCCTTAAACCTTTTGGAGTGGAGCTTTTTAGTAAATCGAAGGTTATTACAGACGAAGAATTCATGATCCTTGTTTCTGAAGGTGCAAAGGAAGGGACTATAGAGGCAGAGGAGGTTGAGCTTATTGATAGGACTCTTGACCTTGGGGAGATGGATGTAAGGGAAGTTATGGTTCCAAAACACAGGGTTTTTGCCCTTCCTGAAGATATGAAGGTTGGTGAAGCACTCAAGGTTCTAAAAAATGTAAAGTTTTCGCGGATTCCTATCTATAGAGGTTCTCTTGATCAGATTACGGGGATTCTCTACACCAGAAGAATCCTTCCGCTTACACTTAAGCCTGAAGATTTTGAAAAGCCTATTAAGGATTTTGCCGATGAGCCCTTTTTTGTTACGGAGTTCCTGACTCTTGATGAACTTCTTGACCAGATGCAGAAGACCCGCCGCCACATGGCTGTTGTTGTTGATGAGTACGGGAATACTGCAGGGATTGTGACTCTTGACGATGTTCTGAGGGAGATTGTGGGGGAGCTCCCCGATGAAAAGAGCAAAAAGGGAGTTGAGGAATTTGAGAGGCTTTCTGAAAAGAGCTACAGGTTTTCAGGTGATACGCCGGTTGAGGAGTTGAAGGAGGTTTTGGAGCTCCCCGACGACGAAGTGTTGAGTGAAGTTGATACCGTTTCTGGTCTGGTGATGGCTCTCCTTAAGAGGATACCTGCCGAAGGGGACAGCGTGGAGTATCAAGGTTACAGGTTTACTGTTGAGAAGAAGAACGGGAATAGGGTGGAGTCTGTTGTGGTTGAGAGGATAGAGTGATGGAACTCTGGCCCCTCTTTCTCATCTTTCTCTGTGTTCTCTCTGAAGCCTTTTTCTCCGGCAGTGAGATAGCCATAGTTTCTCTTCCAAAAATAGAACTTCAGAAGCGTTTGAAGAAGGGAGATAGAGGAGCACGGTTACTGTCTGAGCTTCTTAAAGAACCGGAGAAACTGCTGACGACAACTCTTATAGGAACAAACCTCTCTACTGTAACCGGCTCAACGGTTTTTACTACCTACGTTATGGGAGAAATAGTTCACATTTTTCCGTTTCTGTCAGGTTACCCGGAGATTATTACAGTTCTCTGTTTTACTCCGGTAACGCTTACCTTTGGAGAGCTGATTCCAAAGAGTCTCTTTCAAAAGTATTCCCACGTTGTTGCATTTAAAATCGTTTACCCCATCTACTTCTTTTATCTTCTCTTTAAGCCTATCTCTTTTGTTGTAATGGGGTTTTCAAAGTTTGTGGCTTATCTTCTAAAAGCGGAGGAGGAGAGGAGTCCCTTTGTTACAAAAGAGGAGCTGAAACTTTTAGTTGAGAGCGGTTCCCGTTTTAACGTAGAGAAGACAGAGAGGAACATTTTAAGAAACGTTTTAGAGTTAAAGGAGAAGTCGGTTGGTGATATCTACACTCCCCTTTCAAAGGTTATAGCAGTTAGCGAGAACGCTTCTGTTCTTGAAGCACTTGAGCTGATGGAAAAGAGTGGGTTTTCAAAACTTCCCGTTTATGAAGGAAGAATAGATAACATCGTTGGTTACGTTTTAGTGTCAGACCTGATATCTGTTGACAGGCCGGATCTGAAAGTTCGGGAGATAATGAGGCCTGTTGTGGTTCTTCCCGAGTATATGAACATATTCAATGCCCTTAAGGAGTTTAAGAAGAATAGAGAGCAGATGGGAATAGTTGTTGACGAGTTCGGATCAACGCTTGGAATTGTTACCATTGAGGACATTTTAGAAGAAATAGTAGGAAGAATAGAAGATGAGTTTGACAGGGAGACGCTGAAAATAGTTAAGACGAAGAACGGCGTGATTGCCGACGCCTCTGCAGAGATTGAGGAGCTGAACAGAATTTTAAAGAAACCTCTACCTGAAAGCCCAGACTACGTAAGCGTAGGGGGATTAATTCTCTCTAAGCTGGGAAGGTTTCCTAAGGTTGGAGAGAAGGTGGAGCTCCCCCACCATACTCTTACGGTTGAAGATATTGACAGAAAGAGAATAAAACGGGTTAAGGTAGAGGAGAAGTAGATTAAACAATCCGGCTGAGAAACTCTTCAACCTCGGAGACGGAGAAAATCCTGCTCCAGCGTTTCACTTCTCTGTTCCCCTCTCTTAGTATCAGCGTGGGAGCGGAGAAAACCATTGATTGAGCAGCTTCTGCGGGATTTTCCTCAATGTTAATCTCCTTTAGTTCAATTCCGAACTTTGCGGCAACTTCTTCAAGTTTTGGTTTAAGAGCAGTGCAGACGTTACACCTCTTTGAGGTGTAGAGAATTAGCTCCATTTTTCCTCTCCACAGTTATCTCTACAGGATGGTGTTCTTTAATTTTTTCCGCTTTCAGGATTCTTCTGACAAGCTTTTCAACCTTTTCAGGGTTTTCCGTCTCAATTTTTATTTTCAGCGTTCCTCCCTTTTCTTTATCCGGACGGGAGATAACTTTTACTCTGGTGTCTTTAAACCTGCCTTCAATTTCCCTTTTCAGCAGAGCTAAAAATATAGGGTGTTTTTTAAAGAACTCCTCTCTCTCCCTTATTCTCCAGTCAATATATTCTTTCAGTCTGACAGAAGTAAAACTCCTGTAAATGGCTTCAAATAAGAGGGTTCCCAGAAGGACAACCGTTACAGACTTTAAAGAGTCCGGATTGGTCTTCAGGTTGTAGCCTATGAGAACTATTCCGGAAATGAGGCACAGGAGAAAGGCCAGAAACGATATCCACCTGTTTGAGTTTGTATACCTGTAAAGTCTGAAATTTGCAAAGTTAACAGCTGCAAATATTGAAAGGAAACCAAAACTCCCTGCAACAGAGATATTCTCAAGGTTAAAGAGAGTTGCAAAGAAGATCGTTAGAACTGCAAGTATGAGAAGGCCTTCTGTTCCCTCTTTCCACACTTTTTTGCTTAAGGTTTTGGGGAGAGCTCCGAGCTTCGCAACAAGGTAGCTTACCCTTGCACTTCCGTAGAGGGTTGCGTTTATCGCCGAGGCTGTAGAAAGAAGGGCTGCTATACCGATTAGAACAAACCCAAACTTTCCAAGGAAAGGTTCTGCGGCAACCGCTAATGCGTAGTCTTTGTACTTTACAACCTGTTGATAGGTAAGGTTTGCCACTGCAACTGCGGCTACCAGAACGTAGACTCCTATAACTGTGAGAACACTTGCATAGTAGGCTTTAGGTAGTGTTTTTTCCGGATTTTCCACGTCTTGAGCCGTGTTCGCTATCAGTTCAAACCCTTCGTATGCCAGAAATATTATGAGACCTCCGACCATTATCTTCAGAAAACTTTCCCAGTGTTCCGGCGAGAGCTTTGAGAAGTCTCCGGTTAGAAATCCTAATGCCGAAAAGAAAAGGAGAATACCTAACTTGGCAAATACCATTATGTCTTCTGTTTTACCGCTTACGTAAGCCCCTAAGAAGTTGATAAACGCCAGAAAGGAGACGATTCCTGCTATTAGTAATTTCTTTACTAAGGGTATTTCGTGGCCAAAGATAAGAGCAGAGCCGTAACTTCCAAAGGCGTAGGAGTATAGAGCAAGCATTATTACGTAGCTTGCAAGTAGTAAAGTGTTCATGTAAGCTGTAAAAAAATTGTTGCCAAAGCCCTGGACTAAAAACTCTACCGTTCCTCCTTCGCTTGGGTATCTTACTGAGAGTTTTGCGTAAGAGTATGCTGTAAGTAGTGCTATTGTTCCTGCAAAAAGGAAAGCTACGGGCGCTGCACCTTTTGAAAGTAGAATTGTGAGGCCTAAAACGGCAAAGATTCCACCTCCTATCATTCCTCCAACGCCTATTGAGTAGGCCTCCCAGAAGCC
>JALTBO010000132.1 GCA_027075275.1 Desulfurobacteriaceae bacterium | reverse complement strand
CTTCCAAGGAATCATTTACTCCTTTAAGCATAACGTATTCAATCATTATTCTCCTGTTGTTGTCTGCAGGGTAACGCCTCAAAGCCTCCATTATCTTGCCGATAGGCCAGCGCCTGTTTATGGGAACTATCTTCTCCCTCTGCTCATCTGTTGTGGCGTGGAGAGAAACGGCAAGTTTTACTCTGTTCATCTCCTTTGCCATCCTCTCTATTCCGGGAACAACGCCAACGGTTGAGACGGTAACTTTACGGGTTGAGAGGTCTAACATGTCTCTGTGGGTCATTATCTCAACGGCCTTTTTAACGTTATCAAAGTTTAAGAGGGGCTCTCCCATTCCCATAAATACGACGTTTGAGATTCTCCTGTCTTCTCCAACGTCCCTCTGAACCTGAATATACTGGTCAACGATCTCCGCCGCTGTAAGGTTCCTCGTGAAGCCGTCTTTTGCGGTTAAGCAGAACTTGCAACCGGCAGGGCAGCCTACCTGAGTTGAAACACAGAGGGTATTCCAGTCCTTCTCTGGAATGAAGACAGACTCTATTCTGTTTCCGTCTGGAAGCTCAAAGAGGTATTTCCTGGTTCCGTCTGAAGACTCCTCAACCTTAACGGTTTTAAGAACGTCTATTCTGGCTTTTTGGGAAAGGAGCTCCCTGGCCTTTTTGCTGAGGTTTGTCATCTCGTCAAAGCTCTTAACCCTCTTCTTGTAGAGCCACTGGGCAATCTGCTTTGCCCTGTAAGGTTCAAAGCCCAATTCCTTAACAAACTCCTTTAGCTCTTCCATGTTGAGGTTCTTTATATCAACCATTTCGTCTCCTCTTTAAGGTTCTGTAAATACCGTAGGCAGTTGAACCCAAAAAGACAACCGTTATAAGGAGTGAGAGGAAAAAGCTCAGCTCACTCATCTATCTCCTCTGCCTCATCAATAAGCATTACAGGAATGTCGTCAACAATCGGGTAGGCCAATTTACACTTATGGCAGATAAGTTTCTGTTCTTTCTCCCTGTACTCAAGGTCTCCTTTACACTTGGGGCAGACCAGAATTTTGAGGAGCTCCTCTGGAACCATACCGA
>JALTBO010000131.1 GCA_027075275.1 Desulfurobacteriaceae bacterium | reverse complement strand
TGTGCCCTCTCTTTAGAGAGCTTCAGGTTGTATTTTTCAGAACCCACGTTGTCTGTGTGCCCTTCTACAACTACTTTTCTGTATTCCATGCCAGACAGCAAGCTGTATACAGTGTCAAGGAGCTTCATAGCCTCCGGTTTCAGCTGGTAGCTGTTGAAGTCAAAGAGAATTCCTGAACCCATCGTTATCTTCGTTTCACACTGAGACTCTTCAACCTTTGCAGGAGCGAACTCCCTTATATCAAAGGGAACTTCCCTTCCGTTCTTTACAAGTGAGAGAACCAGAGCTACCTGATACCTTGGCCCCTGGAAGTATTGAACCTCAACTTTGTGAAAGCCTTTTGTGAGTTTTACGCTTCCGGTTTTCTTTGTTGGAGGGTGGATTCCGTCGTTGTCTATAACGGTTTTTCCGTCAATTATCAGCTTTGCCCCGTCATCGCTGAGGAGTGAGAACGTATAAGTTCTGGTTTCAGGAATAAAGATTTTTCCTTTGTAGTCTATTGCGAACCACTCAAACCGGTCTGAAACCCCGGGGAATCCGGCACTGAAGTCCCTTGGAGTGATGTTCAGAACGGCTGAGTATATCTTCCCTATGGGCTTAAGTTTTGAGAAGTCTGGAAGCCTATCTGTTCCCGGCGGTATGGCGTATATGGTTCCTTCAAAAACGAACGGGTTTTCCTTCGCCGAGCCAAAGGAGCTCCCTTCATAGGTATTCCCTGGAGCCTCTTTACTGTAAATCTCTTTTATCTTCTCCGGTGGTAAGGGGTAGTTGTAAATTCTCAGCTCGTCAATGGCTCCCTTAAAATCCGGGTCGTTGAAACACCAGTTGGAGTGACCTATAAAGTTGCTTTCCCTTTCTACGTTTGCTACAGAGTTGCCGGTCTTTTCTGCTTTGAGCTGGCCGTTTATGTAGATTCTCATCTTTCCTGTTCTGTTGTCTATAGTTGCACAGTAAAACTGCCACTTTCCGTTGACGATTCCGGGGTATGTGAGCCTTCCAGCAGTTCGGTTATATTCCCCGTTGCTGTTTACCCAGCTTTCAAGGTCTATTCTGTTTGTGTTTTCCAGCCGCCCAAAAACAACGTTGTATCCTCCTTTTTCTCCTATTTTCCTTCCAAGGTCTACTATCTTCTCATACCAGCGGTTGTCTTCAAACTTTACCCAGCTACAGATTGTAATTCCTCTGCTCCAGACCCTTCCAATTTTGGGAACTGCTATGTAGTCTCCACCTGCCTTACCACAGCCGTTGTTCCTGTCAGAAACGTTGAAATAAAGAGCTTTTCCTTTGACTCCGCTTACGCAGACGGGAGCTCCCACAACCGTCCCGTCGTATCCGTTTCCGGAGACGTCTTTAGCCGTGCAGTCGTCAAAGGGGTAGTAGATGAGGAGCTTCTTTTCAGCCTGCGGGATTTCCCCTTCTCTGGCAAGGGGAGTGCAGTCTCCCAGTCCTCTAACCCTTGAATCGGCCTCTCCGTTCAGAGAGACTCTCCAAAATGAGGTGTGGAAAGGAGCAGGTGAGAGCTGAACGAGTCTTTTAAATGCGTAAGTTCCCGGTTTTTCGGCCTTAAAACCGTTCTCTATTAATTTTTCAACGTTCCAGTGGTTGTCCCTTATCTCTATCTCCGACCTGACGTATCCGGGAGTATTTACCTTCACCTTTCCGGTAAGGAGAAATCCGCTACCCTGTCTGAAGGCCTCGTAGCTCAGAATTCTCACTTTTCCGTTTGGGGGAGCTCCTTCTCCTTGCTGGTAAAAAATAAAAGCTCCGTCGTTGTAGGCCCTGTCGGCTGCTGCTGCGTCTTCAAACTGAAAATAGTAGAGGTGTTTTCCCTTTTTAAAGGCTTTGAAAAAGCGGGGATCCTGAGAAGAAACTGGTCCTATCCACCTGCCGTCCCAGTGGGTTTTGACGAGGAACCGAACTATGTCTCCTTTCTTTAATCCTTCAATGGGGATGGGAGCTCCCACCGGCGGTCTTGGCCCTACAAACTCAACTAAGAACACCGGTTTGCCGTTGTTCACCTGGTAGTAGATTCTGGAGCAGGCTGCAGCGTCAAACCATTCCATCTTGAAAAACCACGGCTTTGAAACATCATCAATAACAATTTCACCAGAAATTGGCCTCTCCTTTACAGCCCTTTCAATCTCTTTTGCCTGCTCTTGAACCTTTTGGATCTGTTTTACTGCCTCTCCAAAGTCTCCAATGCTGAAACTAAAGGCAGAAGACGGGATTAAAACAGCGATAATCGGAATTAAAAATTTTGAAAACACAGCTTCCCCCTCCATGCGGTTCAATTTTTAACTTATTGGTTCTTTTCAGGAATTACAAATGAGCTTATCCAAGAAGTAAGCCTGGCCAACAAAGAGAGCAACTGCTGTTCCATCTTCTTTCCTTACGATTACCTCGTAAACGCCTACTCTCCTGCTTCTGTTAACCTCTTTCGCCTCTGCTGTGAGCTTTTCCCCTTTTAGAGCTGGTTTTGTAAAGTTGATGTTTGCTGATGTTGCAAGTGCAACGTTTCCGTAGCTGTTTGATGCAACTGCAAAGGCAAAGTCTGCGAGTGAGAAGATAACACCTCCCTGGCACACTCCAGCTGCGTTTAGCATTGAGTCGTTTACGGAGAGCTCCACAAGAGCATATCCTTCTTTCACTTCTTTAACTTTCATTCCATAAGTTTTTGCAACTCTGTCGTTTTCCTCCATAAACTTTGCAATCTCTTCCGGTTTCAAGGCTTTTTCTCCTGATGGGTTTTAAAAATTATAGACCGGGTATTGGAAAGTTTTGATTTTGAGAAGGGGGAAATAGGAAAAGGGGGAAGGGAGCTCCCCCTTTAAAAGCTTAAGCCTTCTGGAGGGCAGCCTTTCCTATCTTTACCCCTTCCTGGAAAGCTGTTTTGTTGAGGTCAATAAAGCGTTTTGGAACGCTCTTTTCAATTGCCTTCAGGAAAGACTCCTCAGAGATGAGTGGCTTTCCGTCAAACTGGAGTGATGTTGCAACCTGGAAAACGCCAAGGGCAACAATGTTCATAACCTGCCTTCTTCCAAGGCCTTCTGCTGCGGTCCTTGCGATAGGAGCAGAAACAACTCTGTACATGTTGCAGTCAAGGTCACACTGAACGAGGTCTTCGTCAACTATTACGAGAGCTCCCGGCTTCACGTTAACAAGAACATCTGCCGTGTTCTCTCCACACTCAGGGTCTAACCTTACAGGTTTACCCTTAACCATCTCATCGTAGGCTTCCTGAGACTGGATGATAACTGCGTCAAGATCAGTTACCTGAGGGAAGTCAATTGGCTGGTCAGAGATTACAACGTCTCCAAGAGATGTTCCGCTCCTCATTGCAGCGCCGTAGGTTGCCGTCTGTGTAGCCCAGAGTCCTTCCTCGGCAGCAGCGGTAGCAAGAACAACGGCAGCAAGGATTGAACCCTGGCCGGCCGAACCTATAACCCTAACCTCATACCTCATTTTTCACCTCCGGAAAGCTGCTTAACCCTGTTCCAGTAAACCTCTGTGTATTCAGGTCTTGAGTCGTCGTGATGGAGAACTCCCCTTGGAAGCTTTCCAGCCCTTTTCTCCTCTGGAAGTTTCTCCCACGCCTTAACGGGAATTGTGTTCTCCTTGAGCCACATGTACATTTCTTCAAAGGTCATCCTGTTCTTCCTTCCGTAGATAATTGTGCACGGAGAGAGAACCTCAATGAATGAGAACCCTTTGTGCTTTATACCGTCCTGAATAAGTTTCTTGAGCTCCGTAACGTGGTATGCAGTTCCCCTTGCAACGTAGGTTGCACCGGCGGCCTTTGCCAGTTCTGCGACGTCAAAGTTGGGCTCGTAGTTTCC
>JALTBO010000130.1 GCA_027075275.1 Desulfurobacteriaceae bacterium | reverse complement strand
AATTCATCTCCTTTCTGGTTTAGGATTACAAAGTACGGAGCAAGGAGGAATGTTTCTGAAATTGGAGAGTCAAGGCCTTTTTCCTCAAGTATTGGAACTGCCGTTTTCAAATTCCACCTCCGGAGGCTTTTGTGTTTAAAAGGTGGGAAAACCTTAGTGAAATTCTACTACCTGAAGTTGAGGATTTCTGCAATACCTACAACAAAAGAGAGAAAATACTGAAGGAGATTGAGGAGTTTTCGCAGAAGGAGAAGGTTCCAATACTTCTTCCAGTATCAGCCGCCCTACTGAGGTTAATCGTAAGTATCCTGAAACCCAAAAGAGTGCTGGAAATAGGAACAGGAGTAGGATACAGCACTCTGAACATCTACTATGGGTATAGAGAAGCTGAAATAACAACAGTTGACTCAAACAGGAAGAGGCTTAAAAAGGCAGAAGAGTTTTTTGAGAGGGCGGGAGCTCCCATCAAAACCGTTCTATCAGACGGGATGGAGTATATAAGGGAGCTTCTTTCCAGAGAAGAAATCTTTGACTTCATATTCGTTGACTCTGTTAAGTCTGAATATCCGTTTTTCAACTACAAAGTTCAGCCTCTACTTAAAGAAAGAGGAGTTGCACTTTTTGATAACGTTCTATTTAGAGGATACGTAGCAGGTAGAGATTACGACAAAAAGTATGAAAGAGGAGTCAAACTGCTGAGGAGGTTTTTAGAAGACATCAAAAATTACCCAAACTTTGAGGCAACCCTCATTCCCGTTGGAGACGGACTGCTGTTTTTGAAACAAAAGGAACTAAGTTATGAAAAGATTTAAACTCCCCAAAAAAGTGAATCTCACATTCACTACGACGAAGAAGCAGACGTTCTCTACATATCGTTTGGTGAACCCAAACCTGCAGAAGGTATTGATATAGGAAATGGAACCATACTAAAAGTAGATACTAAAACAGGAGAAGTTGTGGGTTTAACAATTTTAAACTTCTCTAAAAGGGCAAAGCTTTAGATTTCATCTGGTATAATAGAAGTCGGGTTCCGAGTCTGGTCGCCTAAGGGCATACGCCTATGGGGCCAGACCGACAGGGTTCAGCTGGAAACGGCTGGGCCTCCCGGGCTTGGAAAGGAACCCAGATGCTAAGGGGGTCAGTCCAGGCTCGGGCTGACCCCCTTTGTAGTTTACGGCTCAGGAGACCCCACAGCACCTCCCCTGAAAATCGGGGTCTCCTCTCTTTACCGGAGGTGAGAGATGGTTCTAAGACTCTATTTTACAATACTCGCTCTCCTGCTATTCTCATCAGCCACATACGGAAAGGAGTTCCTCATCTCCGCAGCATTGGGAACGAAAGAGCTCGTTAAAACGGTAGGAAAGGAATTCCAGAAAGAGACGGGAGAAAAGGTTATCTTTAATTTCTCATCTTCAGGGAAACTTATTAACCAGATAGTAGCGGGAGCTCCCTCAGACGTTTACATCTCCGCCTCAAAGTTCTGGATTGACTACGGAGTAAAGAAGGGAGCCCTCAACGGGAAAACTGTTAAACCCTTTGCAGAAACTTCTTTAGTTTTAATAGCTCCAAGAGATGGAAAAGCTAAAAGAGTGACAGACGCAAAAAGAATAGCTGTAGGAGATAGACTTGCTCCTGTAGGAAAGTACGCAGTTGAAACACTAAAAAACTTAGGAATTTACGAGAAGGTTAAAGATAGACTTATTTACGCTCCAACCGTCAGACAGATAACAGTATGGGTTATGACGGGAAACGCTGATCTTGGAATTGTTTACTATTCCGACTACTTCAAGTTCAGAGACAGGGTAAAACTCATAAAAATCTTTCCGGACAGGCTTCACACTCCTATCAGGTTTTACGTAGGCTGTGTGAAGGGAGGGAATTTAAAGGAGTGCAGGGAATTTGAGAAAGCCCTGTTACAAACAGGGAGCTCCACCTTTAACAAATTTGGATTTAGAAAGGTTGAAAATGGTTCTTGACAGTGAAGCGCTCTTTTCAATAGAGCTTTCGCTAAAAGTTGCTACAGTTTCAACGATTACCGTTTTCTTCATAGGGCTTCCGTTATCTTACTTGCTTGCAACAAAAGAGCTTCCCTTAAAGAACCTGATAGATACACTCATAACACTACCTCTGGTCTTCCCTCCAACAGTTACAGGTTACCTTCTCCTTCTTCTCCTCGGTAAAAACGGCCCCATCGGAGAGGTTCTTTACAGGCTTTTCAAAACGGGAATTATCTTTACCTGGTATGGAGCCGTTGTTGCCTCGTCTGTTGCAGCCTTTCCGATCTTTGTAAAAACAGCAAGGAGCTCCATAGAAGCCGTAAACCGAAACTTCATCTTCGCCGCCTACACCCTCGGGAAAGGAGAGGTTGAAACTTTCCTAAGAGTTGTCCTTCCCATTGCAAAGAGAGGAATAATAGCCGGAACTGTTCTCTCGTTTGCGAGGGCTATCGGCGAATTCGGAGCAACCCTCATGCTTGCAGGGAACATTCCTTTCAAAACAAACACCATACCCATTGAGATATACAGCGCCGTTTCAGACGGAAACTTTGAAAGAGCAAACACATTGACGGCTGTTATCGCTGTTATCTCACTGATAATCATCTTCACAGTAAACAAGCTAACGGAAAGGAGGGACAATGAGGTTAACGGAAGCTGAAATAGAAAGACTTATAGAAGAAGACGTTCCCTACTTTGACTTAACTTCTCACCTTTTAAATCTGAAAAATACTGAAGCTGAAATTATCTACTCTGTAAGAGAGAGCTCCGTAGTCTGCGGAACGGAAGAGTGTGCAAGGATATTTGAGAAGTTTAACGTTAAGGTTGAAAAAGTAGTAGAGTCAGGAACCGCAGTTGAAAAGGGAGAAGTAATCATATCGGGAAAGGGAAGGGGAGACAACGTTCACAAAGTCTGGAAGGTATGCCAGAACCTTCTTGAGTACTGCAGTGGAATCGCAACGGGAACCAGAAGGCTGATTGAAAAAGCAAAGAGCATTAACCCTCAGATAGAGGTATTTACAACACGGAAAACATTTCCATTAGCAAAGAAGATCTGTATTAAAGGAATTCTGTGCGGGGGAGCTCTCCCCCACCGTTTGGGCCTTTCTGAAACTGTTTTAATTTTCAGGAACCACGCCGTTCTAAAGGGTGGGCTTAAAAACGTTTTAAAGGAGCTCCCCCTCCTCAAGAAAAAAGCTCCTGAGAAGAAGATAATAGTTGAAGCAGAAACGGTAGAGGAAGCCCTTGAATGCATAGTTAAAGGAGCAGACATCGTTCAGCTGGATAAATTCTCTATTCAAGAGATAAAAGAGGTTGTCAGGTTCAGAGACAGCCACAATCCTCAGGTTAAAATAGCAGCAGCCGGAGGAATTAGAGAAGAGAACGTTGAAGAATTTGCAAAGAGCGGTGCTGATTTTCTGGTTCTTACCTCAGTTTACTTCAGTAAACCAATTGATGTAAAGGTAGAAATTGTCCCATGTTAAGATTTCAGGCAGAAAAAAGGCTTAAAAACTTTAACTACAGCGTCTCTTTCTGCTCAGATGCAGAAATAACAGCCCTATTTGCTCCATCTGGCTCGGGAAAAACTGTAACTCTCCAGATGATAGCCGGCCTGCAGAAGCCTGAAAGAGGGAAAATTGAGGTAAACGGCAGGATCCTTTTCAGTTCAGAAGGGAAAATCAATGTCCCCCCTCAGAAAAGGAACGTAGGATACCTGTTTCAGGACTATGCTCTCTTTCCCCACATGACTGTAAAGGAGAACATCTGTTTCTCTTCAAAGGATAAAAACCTGTTCAAAGAAGTGGTAGAGCTCCTTGAAATCGGCGACATCCTGAATAAACTGCCCGCCCAGATCTCCGGAGGCCAGAAACAGAGAGTAGCCCTTGCAAGAGCTATCATGAGAAAACCGGAGATACTCCTATTGGATGAACCTTTTTCCGCTCTCCACCGGTCTTTAAAGGAGAACCTTTACAGGGAGCTCCTCACAATAACCCGGCGGTTCAGCCAGAGAGTTATCCTGGTTACCCACGACTTTGATGAGGTTTTAAGATTGGCAAAAAAGGTGGTAATACTTGAGAATGGAAAAAACGTTCAGGAAGGAAACCCGGAAGAGGTCTTCTTCTCTCCTAAAACGGTTAAAATAGCAAAACTCTTAGGTCACAAAAACTTCCTGAAAGGGAAGGTTGTTAAAACAGATAGAGAATTTACAGTAGTTGAAGTTAAAGGCAAGTTGAGACTGAAACTTAAAAGGAGAACTCCCCTGAAAGCCGGTCAGGAAGTAACCGTTTCCATACTTCCCATGTCAGCTGCCCTCTCCCCGGCAACAGAGTTCAGCAGAGTTGAAGTTCTGGTCAAGAGAGTTGAGAAAATGGGAAATTTACTCTTCCTTCAGGTTGAAATGGAGGGAGAGGAGGTGGAGCTCCACCTTCCGTTAAGTCTTACTCCAAACTACATACTGGAAGAAGGAAAAAAAACAACCCTTCACCTTTCCGCAGAACAGATATGCATAGTTGAGGAGGAAGAATGAAGAAAAAGGTAAAGGTTGAAGACGCTGTCGGAATGGTTCTGGTTCACGACATCACAGAGGTTGACCCTGAAAGAGGATTTAAAGGAAGAGCCTTCAAAAAAGGACACGTAATAAAGCCAGAAGATGTTGAGAAGCTCAAGAAACTGGGAAAGGAGTATATCTACGTTTTAGAACTCTCAGAAGACGAAATCCACGAAGATGACGCGGCAAAACTGCTGGCAGATGCCCTCATGGGAGAGAACCTCTACAGAGACGAGGAACCAAAGGAGGGAAAGATAAACATCTACTCACAGGTTTTCGGCCTGTTTAAGGTAGATGTTGAGAAGCTTTTTCAGTTCAACATGGTTGGTGAGCCTTCCTGCCCAACAATCCACACAAACATGTACGTAAAGCCGGGAGAAAAGGTTGCAGCCGTAAGGATTATCTCCTTAGTTGCTCCAAAGAGGGAGGTTGACGAGGCTGTAAAGATAGCAGGAAACGGAATAATGAAAGTCATTCCGTTTACAGAGAAAAAGGCCGGAATGATAATAACCGGAAACGAAGTCTACTCTGGAAGGATAAAGGATAAGTTCTACGACAGGTTAAAACCGAAATTGGAATTCTTCAAGTGTTCCGTTGAGGAAAAAGTGATACTGCCAGACGATAAGGAGAGGATAAGGCAGAAGATAGAGGAGTTTGCAGACAAATACGACATAGTGGTTCTAACTGGCGGAACGTCTGTTGACCCAGATGACGTCACATACAGAGCAATTAAAGAAGCCGGAGCCGAGAACTTTATAAGAGGAAACCCTATCCAGCCGGGAAACATGCTTACAATGGGATGGGTTAAGGGAAAACCCGTTGTTGCAGTCCCGGCAGCAGCCCTCTTTTACAAAGCAACCTCCTTTGACATCTGGCTTCCAAGGCTTTTAGTGGGAGACGTTATCACGAAAGAGGAAGTTGCGATGAAAGGCCACGGAGGCCTGTGCCACAACTGTCCGGTTTGCGTATTCCCAATCTGTCCGTTCGGGAGACCGTAATGAAGGTGAAGTGGGAAGAGGCGAAGAGGATTATCTCAGAGAACACAGAACCGGTTAAAGAGACTGAGCTGGTAGTTCTGGAAAAAGCCGAAGGGAGGGTTCTGTCAGAAAACGTGGTTTCGCCGATAGACGTTCCGGACGTAAACAAATCGGCAATAGACGGATTTGCATTCAGGAGCTCCTCCCTTAAAAAACTCCCTGCAGAGCTGAAAATCGTTGGAGAGACAGCAGCCGGAGACACGGAGAGAAAACAGGTTAAAGAGGGAGAAGCTGTTTTCGTAATGACCGGCGGAGAGATACCTGAGGGAGCAGACGCAGCCGTAAGGGTTGAAGATGTAAAGGTGGAAGGAAACAGGGTAATCGTTGATTTTCCCGTTGAGCCGGGAGCCCTTATAAACTTCAAGGGGAGCGAGATAAGAAAGGGAGAGGTTCTGATTGGAAAGGGAGAAATCCTTGGCTCCTTAAAAGTTTCTCTCCTTGCCTACGTTGGCATTTACGCCGTTAAAGTCTTCAGAAAACCGAAAGTTGGCATTCTAACAACGGGAAATGAGATTCTTGAACCCTGGGAGAGTTTTAAAAGAGGGTATGCCTACAACTCAAACTACTACCTGCTTAAAAGCCTTGTAGAAAAGGCCGGAGGTGAAGCGGTAAGGCTTGGAAGGGCTGAAGATGAACCTGAAGCTCTCCTCAGGGCAGTTGAAGATGGGCTGAACTACGTTGACATTCTGATAACAACCGGTGGAGTTTCAAAGGGCAAGTACGATTTCGTAAAAGAGGTTGTCCACAGGGCTGGAGTGGAGATCTTTTTCAAGCAGACGAACATAAGGCCGGGAAGGCCGTTGGTCTTCGGAAAACGAGAAAACAAACTCTTTTTTGGACTTCCCGGCTACCCAACTGCGGCAGCAGTTAACGCTTTAGAGTTCCTTATACCAGCTGTAAGAAAAATGGCCGGGATTGAAAATTATGAGAACAGATACACTGAAGCAGTTGCAGAAGAAAGGTTAAAGTCAAGACCTCACAGGGTTGATTTTATAAGGGTTAATGTAAGGGAGGAAAACGGCTGTCTGAAGGTAAGAAGCGGAGGAAGTCAGCAAACCTCTATTTTCAGGAGCTTTGTAGAATCAGACGGTCTTGCCGTTGTTCCAGAAGGAAAAGGACCTGTTGAGGTGAAAGAAAGAGTAAAGGTTCTTCTGTTAAACCAGTTTTTGTAAAATTGATAGTGTAGTTTTGATAAGGAATAAGATAAAAATTTGCGAATGTTTTATAAAGCTTGACAGGAAATTGAAGGGTTTTGTAATATTCTGCAATACAGCTCCAGCAGAGAGGGATAAACGTGGGGATAGAGAGGTTAGCAATAACGGCGGGACTGGGGATAGGTCTTCTTACCGCTCAGTCTCTGGCAGCTGTCAATGTTCCCGGGTTTGAGGGAGAGCTGAAAACCCAGATAGAGTTCAGACAGGACGTCTACGATGAAGACTCCATCCCTTTTGATAACTACCTGAAGTTGGATATACGGGACCTGAAGGGAAACTCAGAGCTCCACTTCTACGGTAAGCTCTGGAAGGATTTAGGATACGGAACAGACTGGAATTTAGACCTCTACCAGCTCTACGTTGAAACCCCTCTGAACAAAGACAGGAGCTCCCGCCTCTCTGTTGGTAGGCAGTTCATCTCAGAAGGTTTTGAAACCTACGTTGCCGATGCAGTAAAGTTAGATGTAAGCCTTAAAAACGGTCTTACATACACAGTTTACCTCGGAAAGCCCAGGTTCTTTGAGCCCAACACCCACTCTGGAGACGACCTCCTTTTCGGGTTCAAATTTGACTACAAAGGCTACTATTTTGGTTTTGAACACTTAAGGGACGACGGTAAAGTTAAGAAAAGCTCTTTCGTTTTCGGAAACTACAGGTATTTAACAGAAAAACTTGCCCAGTACAGCCGTTTGGAAGTTGATGCTGCCCACGGGGAGCTCCTCAACGCAAGCTTTGGTTTCAACTACTTTCCCACAAATAGGCTCAGGTTTAACACAGAAGTTGAGTACTATGACCCATCCTACACCTACGACGGTGGCATAAGGGAAGACAGGATATTTTCACTCTTTTCACCGAACGGAAGGGAGCTCCGCTTCACACAGAGCGCCTACTACGATATAACCAAGAACTGGCAGCTCTTTGGAAACGTTACACTGACAGACGTTCAGAGGAACGGAAAGGACAACGGATACCTCGCAAAGGTTGGTGCAGTAAGGGATACCTGGTTTGAGAACGGCTTAAGGGCTTACGGAGCTCTCCTCTACCAGAACAGCTGGATTGGGATAATGAGGGGAGTTGAACTTGGATTCACCAAATATATCTGTGAAAAGCTAACACTTAACGGAACAGCAGACATTGCCCGTTATGACAAGATAACCTACGGAAGACAGTGGGCAACGGCGTACTACCTCAGGGGAACCTACCAGACATCAGATTTCTCCAACTTAGAGCTCGGAGTTGACTACAGAAACAACGAAGACTTTGACCACGACCTCAGATTCATTTTCAGATACAACCTCCTTTTCTGGGGCGGAACGGGAGAAAAAAAGGCCGAGGATAGGAAATGAGGAAAGGACTTAAACTCCTTACCCTTTTAACGATAATTGTTGCGGTAAGCTCCTGCGGAAACGGAAAGGTTAACTACAGCGAAGAGCTTGGAGCAACTGCAAAGTTCCACCACAGAGAACACAAAGAGTTTATAGATAAGCACGGCTGTATACCCTGCCACAAGATGAACGTTAAAATGTCGTGGGCAGATATAGAGGCTGCTGAGAGCGGCTCCAAGAAGATAATCATGCCCTCTAAGGTAACGTGTCACTACTGCCACAACAACCCGGGTAAATCTCCTGCTCCAAACGCTCCAACCCAGTGTTACATCTGCCACTTCAACATGAAAGAGATTGAACCGGCCGACCACAAAACAGCCAACTGGATGAAGACCCACAGGTTTGCATACCAGGCAAATCCTAAAAAGTGTTCTGAGTGCCACAGACAGAGGTTCTGTATAGAGTGCCATGAGAGGAGAGACACGATTCAGCATAGGGTTCACCCGAGGAACTACGAGTACACCCACAGCATAGAAGCAGCTGCCGACCCTGGCAAGTGTAGCAGGTGTCACAGAATTGGCTTCTGTATGGAATGCCATACAAAGGGGAACTGGACAAAATGAGGAAGGGACTGATAGGACTGGCAATCGTAGGTATAGTTTTCAGCGGGAACGCTCTGTCTAAAGAGTGTGGGGGTAAAGGATATACCGGGTATGACACAAAGTTCTGTTTGAAGTGTCATACAGAAGGTTGCCCGGTATTACACCCTGTAGACGTAAAGATAAGGGATACAAAGTGTATAAAAGTTCCTGCTAACTTCCCGAGAACCTGGGACGGAAAGTTAACCTGTACAACCTGCCACGACATGACAAACTCAACTAAGGATTTCCTGAGAACAAACAGGCCTATTAAACACAGGTACGACTTCTGTTTCCAGTGCCACAACCCTGAGTGCTACAGAAAGTTTAACCCCCATAAAACGATAGCTTCCAAATTACCCTGGAACGAGAAGAAAAAGGCGTGTATCTACTGCCACGGTTTTGGAGCAAAGCTTGAAGCCTACAAGGCCTGTGTTGGTTGCCATACTGAAACGCCGCACGTGGGAGCTCCCGAGCACCTCTTTGCAAAACCGGAAAAAGTCAAAGAATTAGTAAAAGGAAAAGCAGAAATTGTAGAGATTACCTCAATGAAACAGTTAAAGCCGAAAATTGATGAAAAAGTTCTAAAAAGCAGAAAACCGAAAGTTATACTGGTTAACGGCCATATTGAGTGTATAACCTGCCACAACCCACACCCACAGATAGCTATACCGGCGCCACCTGAAGATAAAGAGTGGGCTAACATTGAAAAGGCCGACCTTGAATACAAACTCAGGAAGCTGAACCTTGAACTCAACAGGTTTGAGCTCAATACAAAAGGTGTAGAGCTTATGAGTAAAGACCTTAAAAAAGGCAAACTTTGTAGAGTTTGCCACTCCATCAACTCGCTTAAGTAGGGGGTAGAGAGTGAAAGCCTTCATATTAGGACTAACAGGGGCAATTGCCATTACGGGAACAGCCCTCGGTATGGGAGCATCCGACGACGGGTGCCTGGTCTGCCACAGGCTTAAAGGGCTTTCCATCGTTAATAAAGAGAACAGAGTGGAAGACTGCAGTATATCAGATGCCCTCTTTGCCCACTCGGTTCACAGAAACGTGGGATGTACAGAATGCCACACAGACATAGAGGAATACCCACACAGGCCAGGTAGCGGCAAAGTTAACTGTGCAACCCAGTGTCACGTTATTGATCCGTCAACGAAAAAACCATTCTCCCACAAGGACGTTTATGAAACGTGGAAAGAGAGCGTCCACGGGAAGAACTACGAGAAAGCCCCGGACATCTACCCCTACTGTACTTACTGCCACACAAACGACCTGCTTGTTGATGTTACGAAGTTTGAATCAATGAAGATGAGCTTTGATAGGTGTTCAATCTGCCACGAAAATAAAGAGTGGGTAAAAGACAGGCTCTCCCACGTTGCAAGCAGAGAACCCATTCCCATCATAAAAAACGGGTTTACCCACCAGTTTATCAAGACCAGACGTGACGGATGGGAGATTGTAGAGCTCTGCGCTTCCTGTCATGAAGACGAAAAGAAAATGGAAAAAGCCCTTGATATTGAGGGAATACACAACAAGTTTGAAAGAGAACACGTTTTAACTGCAGTTGAGTCTTACAAAGTAACAATGCACGCCAAAATGCTCTACTTAGACAGGAACGATACAAGGGCAGCAGACTGTTTAGACTGCCATACAAACAAAGATGGTAATTTCCACGACATCTTCCACAAAAACGATCCCCGTTCTTCTATCAACCCTAAAAACATAGAGCTTACCTGTGGCCGCTCAACAGAGTGCCACCCACTTGCTCCTAAGTACGATATGAAAAACTTCGCCACAACAAAGTGGGTTCACATGCATCCCATTCCAGACTCTTTAGGGCAGAAGATAGTTAAGATAGTTGAAGAGTTTATGTTCTGGCTTACAACAAGCGTACTTCTATTTGCAGTCGTAATAGTAGGTCTTGACCTTCTTAAAAACCTGAGGAGGAAGCACTAATGGGACTCTGGGAATCACTCAAGAAAAAGTTCAGGATAAGACCTGAACAGGATAAGCTTCTCATCGTAGATGGTGAGAAGATAATGATACAGAAGTTTACTCTTTTCCAGAGACTCCTCCACGTAGGAATGTTTGCCACATTTATCTGGCAGGTAATTACGGGATATCCCCTCAAGTTTTACGATACTTCTTGGGCAAGGCCCTTAATTGAACTATTAGGTGGAATCTCAGGAGAAATGACTATCCATAGAGTATCTGGATTTATAATGTTTTCCGACTTCCTGCTTACCGTTCTCTACTGTCTACTTATCCTGATATTCAACTGGGATCTCGCAAAAAAAGACTTCTTTGGTTACTTCAAAATTGTTCCAGGACCAACAGACATAACTTTTGTTCACTATATAAAGTACCTATTGGGATTCAGAAAAGTCCCACCAGACTGGGATGAGTACATCTGGGTTGATAAGTTTGACTTCTGGGCAGTCGGCTGGGGTATGGTTGCAATCGGTATTACAGGATGGATACTCTGGCTTCCGGAGGTTTTCACAGGCTTTCTCCACTTACCCCCTGAAACCATACAGATAGCATACCTGATGCACTCAGATGAGGCAACTTTAGCATTAGGATGGATAGCTCTTGCCCACATGTACATGGTTCACTACGGTCCTAACAAGTTCCCGATGGACTGGATATGGCTCACAGGAACAGCTTCTGAGGTTGAATGGATAGAGGAGAGACCCAGAAGTTACAGGAGAATTATTAAAGCAGTTGCAGAGAACGAACCTCACCTCTTAGAGAAGTATCCCTTCCTGAAAGAAAGGTACCAGTTTGTCCTTGAAGTGGAAAAGCTTCCTGAAGAAGAAATGATAGAGAAAATGCACGAATATGCTCACCACCTTCTTGAGAAGGAAGTTGAAGGGAGGAACGAATAATGAGAAAGTTGCTAATAGCAGCACTAATAATACCTATAACTTCACTGGCAGCTGAAAATCCGCTCCTCTCCGCTCCTGCAAACAACGTAGCAGAGTGGAAACAGAAACTGAAAGAGTTTAGAAAACCGGAGTTCCCCAACCTCAAAGAATACCCAAAGCCTTTCCACTCACCGAACTACTACAAGTACAGCCTTAACGATGTCTGTAGTGCCTGCCACACGTTTGCCGCTCATAAGAAAGATAGAAAGTTCTCCCCCTTCTACAACGCTCACGGAACTTTTATGAGCTGCAACGTTTGCCACTTCGTTAAGCCGGGAATAACCTACAGCTGGGCTGAAATAAAGGACGGAAAAGTTATCCTCCTTAAGAAGGGAGACTTCTACGGGCTTAAGTATATAAAGGTTGGAGATAGGATTATGCTCTCTGGAGAGGAGAGCTCCGCAAAAATCGTTCCCGTCTACAACGGTCAACCGGTAGAGCTCCCGCTGAAGGGAAACGAAAATCTCATAAAGGACGCTACAGCTGTTGCAAGAATGCATAATGCACTAACGGACCACCCACTTAAGTGCGACGACTGCCACAAAGCAAACGGAAAGTTAGACTTTAGAGCGTTAGGTTTCAGCGAAGAAAGGGTAAAAGACCTTGAACACAACGAAATAGTTAAAGGACTTGAGGAGTACAAAACCATTCACTTCCCCAAATTTATCTGGTAAGGGGTGAAAGTAATGAGAAATTTTCTGTTAGCTTTTATGTTGGTGTTAAGTGCAGTAGCAGGAGCTCTCTCTGGAGAGATTAAAGGAGACTGGAAGTTTCCATCGGACATAGCGGTGTCAAACGGAAAACTCTATGTTGTAGACGGCCTCAACAGCAGAATAGCAGTGTACGACCTCTACGGACGTCACCTTGCAGACATAAAAGTGGATTCACCCTTCGGAATAACGGCAAAAGATGGACTCCTCTATGTAACAAGCCAGAAAGGAAAGCTTTACGTAATGGACGAAACGGGAAATGTGGAAGAAACCTTCAAGCTGAAAGGAAGACCGATAGACGTTGCAAAATTAAAGGATAAGTTGTTTATAACAGACGGGAAAACAGAATCTGTAGATATCTACGACCTGAACGGGAAATTCCTCAAAAGCTTTGGAGGCAAAGGAACTACTCCTGGTAGTTTTGTGGGAATATTCATGATAGACAGCTCAAAAAAACTCCTTTTCGTGGTTGACTCTGTCAACGCCAGAATTCAGGAGTTTGATAAAAACGGAAACTATGTAAACAGCTTTGGTGTTTTCGGTATAGAAAAAGGAGACCTTTTCAGACCCAAAAGTGTTGCGTACTGCGGCAACGGAACAGTTGCCGTCTCTGATGCTATTACAGGTGCCGTTCAGCTCTTTGACGTCTATGGTGGCTTTGAAAAAGTTGTAGCAAAAGGACTCTACTATCCAACAGCCGTAGCGTGCTACAAAGGAGAGGTCTTTGTCTTAGAACCTCTTAAAAACAGAGTCCTTACATTTAAGATTCAAGGGGTCAAGTAATGAGAAAATCGCTTCTTATCCTTCTAACCGTTTTAGTGGTTCCAGGGGTTTCAGAAGCAAAGCTCAAAAAGAGTATGAAAAAAGAGTGTCTGGTTTGCCATGAAAACTGGCTCCTTGAGGCAAAGATTAAATCTCCCGACCTCTTAACTACAGAATCTTTTACCGCAGCTAACAGGTTGATGTGTCTATCCTGCCACGATGGTTCAATGGCAGACGACAGGTTAACATTTATTGGATTCAAACACTTTTCCCACCCCGTAGACAAGAAAGTTCCCGAAAACTTCAAAATCCCAAAAGGGTTCCCTCTACTGAACGGGAAACTATACTGTGGAACCTGTCATACTCCCCATACCAAATCGGGAAGTGAGAAAAAACTTGATTATACATTTATGAGAGAGCCCAACGTTAACTCTGCACTCTGTATAAAGTGTCACAAACAGAATGCAGAACACGGCTTGAACCACCCAATTTTAAGAGATACGAAAGGCAAATTAAAACTGGAGTACGCTCTGGAAGTTGAAAAGCTGGGAGGAAAAGTAACCAGAAATGGAGAGGTTCAGTGCGAATCCTGCCACTCCGCCCACAGGGGTAGAGCTCCCCAGGCACTAATTGAGCCGGCGAAAAACTCACAGCTCTGTGCAGTCTGCCATATAGATAACGTCAACTCAAAAGAACACCCCAACTTCAGGAACCACCCAATCCACAGAAAATTCCCGAAAGGAGCAGACGTAAGTTTCTTCAAAGAGCAGAAAGCGGTTACTTCATCTGTTGAGTGTATGACCTGCCATAAAGTTCACAAAGAGGAAAACAGACACCTCCTGGTTGCCGATGAAAAGAGAATCTGTATACTGTGCCACATTCAGGAAAAGGCTGTCTTAAAGACCAAGCACAACGTAGATGGGAACTCCTGTAAAACGTGCCACGTTGCCCACAGGGCAAAAGGAAGGGATCTCTGGAGCAGACCAATACCTGAAGATGCTTTTGACTACGCAGCACTGATTGATGCAAAGGGCAAAACGGATATACTCTGCCTCTCCTGTCACTACCCGCAGCATGTAATTGACGGAAAAGAGGTAGAAACGGTCGGAACGCTTACTCACCCAACTGGAGTTAAACTCAAAGAGAAGATAAACCTTAAACTTCCACTTCCCGGAAACAGACTGGCCTGTACAACATGCCACGATCCACACCACTCTTTTGATAACAACCCTAAAGGGAAATTCCTGAGAGCTCCAAGACTAAAACTCTGTTATACGTGCCATAGGGAAGAAGCAGACGTTAAGAACGGACCTCACGCCGAAATTGATAAGAAAAAGTGGAAGAAAGGAGACTGTGCCGCCTGCCACAACATTCACAAAGCAAAAGGTGGATACCTCTCAAGGGTTGTCTACGGAGAGACTTCTCCTATGGAACCGCCGGTTGATGGGTTCTGCCTGGCGTGCCACGACCCTGAAGGAATGGCTAAACATAAAGTTAAACAGAGCGTATTCAACGAACACCCTGTTGGAGTTGACAACCCTACCGACAAACTTCCGGGCAAGAAGGTCTCCTGTGCAACCTGCCACGATCCCCACACCCATAAAGAGGTTCTGCTCAGAATACCTGTAAGAGGCAACTCAGAACTCTGTTTAACCTGCCACGTAGATGAAAACCTGAAAGGAACACCTCACGACCTGCTCAACAACCCCAACGTCAAACTGACAGAGAAAGAGAGAGAAAACCTGACCAAAAACGGAACCTGCTCTGCGTGCCATACTCCCCACAATCCGAAGTTTAAAGTTCTCTGGAGTAGAGAACCTGGAAAAGGAGAAACAATAGGAGAAAAACTCTGCTTCTCCTGCCACGCTAAAGGTAAACTGGCTGAAGATAAAACAGTAGGTAAATTTACCCATCCAATAGGACGTAAAGTTACAGAGAAGAACCTATCAATGATAGAAAACTCAAGGCTTCCTCTCATAAACCAGATGACAGGCCACCCTGCTAAAAAAGGCGAAGTTGGCATTATGGACTGTGCAACCTGCCACGACCCACACAACGGAGCCGACAGGAAGAGACTGACAAGGTACACGGTGGAAGGAGACAGTGCCCTCTGTACAGCCTGCCACGTTAAGGAAGCCGCAGTTATAGGAACAGATCACGACATGAGAGTAGTTAAGAAGAACTTCAAGAACGCTCTCGGAGAGGAAGTCCTTAAAGACGGAGTATGTTCTGCGTGCCACGTTCCCCACAGGGCAAAAGACAGCCTCCTGTGGGCTACAGATGTGAAGAAGATAACCGACAACAGAATGTCAAACTACTGTTTGACTTGCCATAGTAAGGGTGGCGTAGGAAGTGAAAAGGTTGTTAAATACTACTACCACCCACACAAAGACGTTGTTGTAAGGAACTTTGATAGGCCGGGAAGGGAAGGCGACTGGCCTCTGTTCACAAAAGACGGCAAAGAGGTTCATGTAGGCGGTGAAATTGCATGTGAAACCTGCCACGATCCTCACGTTTGGAGCAAGTGGACAAAATATACTCCAGGCAAGCCGGTTGAAGGAAATGCTCTTAACAGCTTCTTAAGAAACAGAGACCTTAAAGGTAGCATCTGCGTAGACTGCCATGGTCTTGATGCGCTTTACAGGTACAAACTGTTCCACACAGAAAAAGTTCACCAGAAAAACCCTTCCTACAGATAAGATAGGAGGTTAGGAAATGGCAAGAGAAGTAAGCTCAAGGGATATAGAGAAAGAGGCATGGATAGTTCTGATAGCCACACTCTCAGTCCTTCTTCTTCCAATTCTTGGAGTGTGGTTTGTTAAGTTTGTACACTGGTACTCACAGTCCATCTTTATGTGGCTCTAAGGAGGAGAAATGGCCAGCAGAGCTTTAAGAACAGTTTTCGGCTTTAGAAAATGGATGGCCGCTGTTGAGATAATCCTGTACATCTTTATGTTTATCACCTTGATTATGACTGCTTATCACCACTTGTTTGGAGGCCACTAATTGCCAAGGCCTTCGTGGGATGAGTACTTTATGTCTATTGCCCAGATGGTCTCAACCCGCTCTACCTGTTTGAGAAGGAAGGTAGGTGCCGTTCTTGTAAAGGATAAGAGAATTATCTCTACAGGTTATAACGGACCTCCCAGCGGTCTTAAACACCCAGAAGAAGTTGGGTGTTTAAGGGAAAAGTTGGGAGTTCCCAGCGGTGAGAGGCACGAGCTCTGTAGGGGACTTCATGCAGAGCAAAACGCCATAATTCAAGCTGCACTCCACGGTGTTTCAACCAAAGGTGCCGTTCTCTACTGTACCCACTGCCCCTGTTCTCTATGCGTGAAAATGCTGATAAACGCAGGAATAACAAAAGTAATATACAGGGAAGGGTATCCCGACTGGCTGGCAAAGGAGATAGCAAAAGAGGCCAACCTACCGCTTATTCAGTTCAGTGAGAACAACAAAGATTTATAATTATCCCTCCACTACTCCGCAGGAGGTTTCTGCTTGAAGGTTTTCCTCATATCTTACAACTACCCGGAGCTCCCCGGCGTTAAAGAACTCCTTCGCCACTCAACTTTTACCTTTTTAGTTGACGGAATATCAAGGGCTTGCTCCCACCAGCTTGTAAGACACAGGCCAGCTTCGTATAGCCAGCAGTCTCAGAGATACGTAAGTATGAAGAACTTCCCCTACGTTGAGCCGGAAAGTCTGAAAGAACTGGAAGTTGAGATAGAGGGGAAAAGCTACTCGTTTAAAGAGATAATGTCGTTTTTAGGCAGGGCATACGAAGGGTTTGTGGAAGGGGGAGCTCCCAAAGAAGACGCCCGTTTTGTTCTTCCCAACGCCTGCTCAACCAGAATCGTCTTCACAATGAACGGAGAGGAGATGGTTCACTTCTTAAGGTTAAGAACGTGCACCAGAGCTCAGTGGGAAATCAGAGAGATGGCAGTTAAAATGCTGAAAATTCTCAGGAAAAACTTTCCGGAACTCTTTAACGGTGTAGGACCAAACTGCTACTACCTGGGATACTGCACAGAGGGAAAGAAAAGCTGTGGCAGACCGGAAGAAGTGAGGAACTATTTCAGGAATCTGGAGGTAACAGATGTTTAAGATAGTTGAGAGAACGGCAAACTACCTGCGGAAACTGGGCGTTGAAAACTACGACATCTACGCCGTTGAAGGAGAAGGAACAGGAGTAGAGGTAAAAGGGGGAGAGGTTGACAGAATCAAAACCTCTCAGACAAAAGGAGTAGCGATAAGAGTAGTTGTTGAAGGAAAGTTAGGGTTTGCCTATACAAACGACGTTTCAGACGACGGAATAAGAATTGCGATTGAGTGTGCCAGAGAGAATGCAAAGTGTTCAGAACCAGATGAGTACAGCTTCTCCATGCCGGAAAAACCAAACCTTGATCTTAAACTGAACGACGACGACTACGACTCAATACCGGTTGAGAGAAAAATAGAGCTGGCAAAAGAACTGGAATCGCTGGCACTACAGTTTGACAGCAGGATAAAAAAAGTAAGAAAAGCATCTTACGGAGACGGAAAAACTACCGTTTACTACTACAACTCAAACGACCACAACTTCAGCTATACTTCAACAAACTATAGCTTAAGTATTCTACTTGCAGCTGAAGAGTCGGGAGATTCCCAAATAGGGTGGGATTTCCAGTCTACAAGGTTCTTCCATCAGCTTAACCCGAAGATAGTGGCGGTTAACGCAGCAGGAAATGCAACAGAACTCCTTGGAGCAAAACCTATAAAGACAAAAAGACTTCCTGTAATTTTCAAGAACTGCGTCTTTGCTGAACTGATAGAAACACTCTCTGCCGCTTTCCTGGGGAACAACGTTCTCAGGAGGAAATCTCTCTTTGCCGATAAGCTGAGCCACGAAATAGCAAATCATACCTTAACAGTATACGACGACCCTCTCCACCCAGACGGTACCGGAAGCTGTCCTTACGACGATGAGGGAGTAGTCACGAGGAGAAAGGCTGTTGTTGAAAGGGGTGTTCTCAAAAACTTCCTTGTTGACATGTACTCTGCTAAGAAGTTAGGGCTTAAACCTACCGGAAATGGGATAAGGGCCTCAATATCATCTCTTCCCTCGTCGGGAATTACAAACCTGATAGTTGAAAGGGGAGCTCTGGGGCTGGAGGAGATGGTAAAAACCCCTGAAGAAGTGATAGTTGTAACAGACGCGATGGGAATTCACACTATCAACCCTATATCAGGAGAGTTTTCAATAGGCATAAGCGGTATCTACTACGTAGACGGAAAGAAAGTAACCCCCGTTACAGGAATGACCGTTGCGGGGAATATGAAGGAGCTTCTCAAGAACATCACAGAAGTGGGAGCAGACCAGAAATGGCTGGGAAACGTGTGCAGCCCTTCTGTTCTAATTAAAGAACTCACGGTAAGCGGGGAATAAATGGCAAAGTTCAGAAGAGAGAGGTTAAAGTCCCAGCTTTTAAGGGAAATTTCAGACATAGTTAGACGGGACATAGATCTACCCGAAACCATATTTATAACCGTTAAGCGAGTAGAACTCTCTAAAGACGGTTCAAGAGCCGACGTTTTTATATCCGGCCTGAAAAAAGAAGACGTTCTACTAGCAGTTGAAAGGCTTAACAGAGCCGCCGGGTACATTCAACATCTACTGGGAAAGCGGCTGAAAATCAGAACAGTTCCAAGACCACAATTTCTCATTGACCCAGAGGTTGAGCTATGAAACTGGACAGGAAAAAGATGGCTGAACTCCTTAAAAACATCCAGGGAAAAGTAGTGATAACGACCCACAAAAACCCCGATGGGGATGCAATTGGAAGCTCCCTGGGATGGTTCAACTTCCTGAAGAAGCTGGGAAAAAACGTAAAAGTAATCTACAGAGATAGAGTCCCCTTCTTCTTTGACTTCTTACCAGGTATAGGAAACGTTGAAGTTACAGACGAAATCAAGGAGAAGTTTGACTGGGTAATAATCACAGACGTTTCAGACCCGGAAAGGACAGGGTTTTCCGAAATTCCTGCCGAAAAGTCTATCGTTATAGACCACCACATAACGGCAGAACCTTTTACAGATTACGCAATAGTTGAACCTGAAATTTCAAGCACCTGTGAGCTCTCATACCACATAATGAAACTTATAGATGAAAGCCTGATAGACCTCTCTGTAGCCCTTCCCATCTACACCGGAATAATGACAGATACCGGAGGCTTCAACTACTCAAACACCTCACCGGAAACACACACAGTAGCGGCGGAGCTCCTCAAACTCGGTGTAAACCCCTACGAGGTCTACACAAATATCTTTGAGAGAAACAGAATAAACAAGCTAAAACTCCTTGAACTGGTTCTTAAAACCCTCTCTTTTGAGCTTAAACAGAAGGTTGCCCATATAACCCTGCTGAAAAAGTTCTTAGAAGAAACGGGAGCTTATCCGGAAGAAGCAGAAGGCTTCATAAACTACCCCAGATCCCTGGCGGGCGTTGAAGTTGCAGTATTCTTCAAAGAGATTGATGAGAATTACTGGAAAATCTCAATGAGGTCTAAGGGAAAAGTAAACGTTGCAGAAGTGGCAAAGGCTTTCGGAGGCGGTGGACACAAAATGGCAGCAGGGTTTGAAGTTAAAGGAAACCTTGACGAGATAAAGAAAAAGCTCTTTAAAACCCTTGAAGAAGCGCTGGAAAAAGCCCACTACGAGAACTACAGTTAGAACGGAAAACCAAAGGAGATGTGGAACCTTCCCCTTCCCTGACCGGGAACGTGTTTCAGTTTATAGCCGTAATCAATTCTCAGTGGACCAACAGGAGTTAAGTACCTGAGACCCACTCCTACAGAGGAGTACCAGTCAGAGAGGGAAAAATCTGAAGGCTCTCTGAAAACCTTTCCAGAGTCGTAAAAGAGAGCTCCCTCTAACTGACCGTAGATTCTGTGGCGGAGCTCTAAACTTAAAAGGCCGTAAGCTTTACCTCCTACGTAGTTTCCCTTGTTATCTGTGGGAGAAATGGTTCCATACTTGTACCCTCTTACGCTCTCGGCACCTCCCAAGAAGAACCTATCCTGGATAGGAACAGAAGAACCTTTCACAGAGGAGATAAAACCGGCTCCTGTCCTGAAAGCCGCAGTAAAGCCGATAAAACTCTTTAGGTAGAGGAATTTCTCTTCAAAAAGGGTATAATCGGCATCTCCACCAAGTAGAAGACCTGCAAAAGAGAGTTTAGTATAGGAGAGATAACCGTTCTTCGGATCTGAAATGCTGTCTCTCCTGTCGTAAGTCTGAACGTACGTTAACCGTCTTTCAAGGCTGAACCGTTTAGCAGAAATTGACGTATCCCTCAGAGTTTCTCTTGAGACCTCAAACTTAAAGACCTGAGAGAAAGCCTTTGTCTTTTTCCTCTCCAGAGAGAAGCTATATAGAACTTTGTTAGATTTAAAACTTTCGTATATCTGCTCTTTTTTTACAATAGAGTAACCCGTGTTCCAGTTCTTAAAGGGAAAAGCAGGTTTTAAAACTTTGAAAACTGCATCATACCCCTCTTTCTGACGGTAACGGCCAAAAAGGAAAAACTTAAGTCCCATACCGATGGGAGAGGTCATTGATAGAAAACCGTTAGTTACAGCTCCGTAGTCTGTTCCGTAGCCTAAAAAACCTTTAGCCCTCAGCAAACTTCCTTCTTGAAGGTCAACAATTTCAGAGACCGATGAATCGGAACGAACCTCAACTATGTTAACCGAGGAAAAGAGCCTGCTGTCTAAAAGCCGAGAGTACTGTTTGACAACCTTCTTTCTGGAGTAGAGCTCCCCCGGATGGATAACGATCAAGTTCTCTATAGCCGAAAGTCTGGTTCTTCTAAGCCCTTTTAAGATAACGTAGCCAAAACGGTACTGTTTACCGGTATTAACCTTAACTTTCAGCTCTAAATCCACCTCCGACGGAGTTTCAGAAAGAACGAGGTCTTTTACATCTAACCTCACATCCGGATAACCTTTTGAAGCGTAACAGTCCGAGATTTTTCCCGTTAAGTCTTCAAGGTTAGATTCTGTATAGGGAAAAGGAAGGGACACCCTCTTAAAACAGCCCATTACGTCTCCCAGAACTTTGACAGAGACAACTTTAAAAACAGGTCCTCTGGTGACCTGCAGGAAAAGGGTATCGGGGAGCTCCACCCTGTAATCGGCAACTGCCCTCTTAAAACCTTTTCCTTTCAAGTCTGAAACGACACGCTGAAGGAGGGAATTAACCGATTCTTCAGAGAAAGGCCTTCCAACGAGAGATGCGTAATCCTCCTTTTTCAGTTTAAAACCTTTAACTCTGATCTTTTTAACGACAACGTACGGTCCTTCATCAACATTAAACCTGATATCAACCTCTCTTCCCTTATCAATAACAGAAGATGAGACTTTAACAAAGGGAAAACCGTGATTTCTGTAGAACCTCTCCAGCCGCTTCTTTGAGTTCTCTATCTCAAACTCATCAACAGAACGGGCAGACGCAAAGGTAAGCAGAGATTTCAACTTTTCAGAGGAAAAGTGGCGGTTGCCGGTAAAAGAAATCCTGTAGAATTTACCTGGATCAACCTTTACTTTCAAACGAACACCGGCTTCAGAAGGTAGAACTTTAAGAGTTACGTTACAGTTGTAGTAGCCCTTATTCACCAGAAGCTCTTCAAGTCTATCTTTCAGGTCAAATAGCTCCTGGTAGTTTAAAGGCTTCCCTAACAGGGGTTTAAATACGTTCAATGCCAACTCTTTAAAGGTCAGAGGGGCTTCTACAGAGAGAGAGTTGATGACTAAGGGAGCTCCCCTCTCCACAGAAACAACCGCAACATAACCGCAACCTGTTCTTTCCAGTGAAATAGAGACTCTGGAATGGGAAAAACCCAGAGATTTCAGTTTTAAAAGTATTAGCTGTTTAACGCTCTCTATACCGGATTTTGAAAACGGCTTTCCCAGAAGCAGAAATTTAACAACCTTTTTAATGTCTTTAAAGTCAGAAAGCCCCTGAAACTTTACCGATTTAACAACAGTATAGTCTTTAACGTAGAGGAAGTTCCCCCTTTTCTCCACGCTGTAACCGAGGTTTCTGAGAAGGTCTGCCGCCACAGAGGTACAGTCAGAAAAAGAACACACTCTACCTGATTCTTTCTCTATCTGCTGTAAGAGGTATCTGTCAAAACAGACTCCTTCAGCAACTTTAACGTTAAGGCCAAAAGCACGGCCAAAAGAGAGAATTAAAAAGAGAAGAGTCAGGCAGAAATACCTTTTACGTATGGCTCCCCTCCGTAGATAACCTCCTCAACTCTTCCTTCCTTTTTCAGTTCCTCAACTGCCCTCTCAACTTCTTCAGTCAGGACACCAAGGGCATCTGCAATCTCCTCAACGGGGCACGGTCTTCTTACAACTATTCCGTAAACTTCCTCTTTAAGCTGGGAAAAGGGAAACTTCCTCCTTCTCGCCTTTGAACGGGCCACTATTTCAGTGGCCGGATAACCGACCTTTTCAGCTATCTGATGGAGCTCTTCAAAAGTCAACCCCTCAACACCGTAAGCAGGAGGTCTTGCAACTGTATTAAGCTGCCACTTATGTGGTGAAAGAGCGTGAATAATTTCACCAATCCTTTCAACTTCCCGGGGAGAATCGTTTATCCCCTTAACAAAAAGAGTCTCAACCCAAACCTTACAGCCGGTCTCCTTCAACAATCTCTCTATTCCCCTTACAATGTTCTCCACCTTAAGACCTTTAACGGGTCTGTTAACCTTCTCAAAAACCTCCTGAGAAGCAGCATCAAGGGAAGGAAGAACAACGTCAATATCTTTTACATCGTTTAAAACATCATCTCTCTCAAGAAGAGATGAGTTTGTAAGGAGTGCCAGCCTGTAAGAGGGGTAGTTGCTTTTCAGATAGGAAACCAACTCTCCCAGCCTTGAGAACAAAGTAGGCTCACCGTAGCCTGAAAAGGTTATGTAGTCAATCTCCGGAGATGAGGAGAGAAAGTAGGAGAGCTCCCTCTTAACTCCATCAAGAGGAACGTACTCTGCCCTCTCCAGAGTTTTCTCTGTAGTCGGTCCGACTTCACAGTAGAGACAGTCCATACTGCAAACTTTATGGGGAACGAGGTCAACACCCAGAGAGAAACCTAACCTGCGGGAGAAGACGGGACCGAAAATATATTTCATCTGCATCAACCTCCGTATTTTAAAATTACCGAACACTCAATTTATACAAAATCGGGGGAAAAAATGAGTCAAATTAGAGAGCACTGGGGCTCAAAACTGGGTCTCATTTTAGCAATGGCGGGAAACGCAGTAGGACTTGGAAACTTCCTCCGGTTTCCCACTCAGGCTGCTGAAAACGGCGGCGGCGCATTTATGATCCCATACATGATAGCCATGCTGATAGTAGCAATACCCCTTATGTGGACAGAGTGGGCAATAGGTAGATACGGAGGTTCTAAAGGACACGGAACAACGCCTGCAATCTTTAAACTCCTTTGGAACAATCCGGTATCAAAGTACATCGGAGCTCTGGGCCTCTTTGTCCCTTTTGTAGTCCTCTGCTACTACATCTACATTGAGTCGTGGACTTTAGGCTACTCCTTTTTCTCCATAGCCGGACTCCTTCCTCACCCAGACCCCAACCTGCCCCAGAGTGAATACTTAAAACCATTTGAAGCATTCCTTAGAAATTACACCAGACCCTCTATTACAGCCTACCTTTTCTTCCTACTCACAGTAGCCTTTAACGCCTACATACTCTATAGAGGCATAAGGGGTGGTATAGAGAAATTTGCAAAGATAGCAATGCCAACACTTTTCCTTCTGGCCCTGATACTCATGATAAGAGTTATTCTCATAGAAACGCCGTACGGAACTGCTGTTCAGGGGCTTGACTTCCTGTGGCATCCAGACTTTTCACAGCTTGCAGACCCAAAAGTGTGGCTTGCAGCAGCCGGGCAGGTCTTCTTTACTCTCAGCCTCGGGTTTGGAGCAATAATCACTTACGCTTCTTACATAAGGAGAGATGATGACATAGTAGCTTCAGGGCTTGCTGCCGCCTCTCTCAACGAAGTAGCAGAGGTAATACTTGGAGGTTCTATAGCCATTCCAGCAGCCGTTGCCTTCTTCGGCGTTATGAACGCCCAGTCTGTAGCGCAGAGCGGAGCATTTAACCTTGCCTTTGTTACACTTCCAGCTCTCTTTTCCCACCTTACAGGAGGCGACTTTATAGGATTTATCTGGTTCTTCCTTCTTTTCTTTGCAGGAGCAACCTCATCTGTTGCAATAGCCATGCCTGTAATAGCCTTTTTAGAAGACGAGTTTGGCTTCTCAAGGAAGGTGGCCGTAACGGTAACCGTCATATTTACGTTCCTCGTCGCTCAAATTCCCATATTTATGCCGAAAGCTTTAGATGAAATGGACTTCTGGGCTGGAACATTCTTCGTCGTTCTGTTTGCACTTCTTGAGGTTATTGTCTTCTTCTGGCTTTTCGGAAGTTCAAAGGCCTGGGAGGAGATAAACAGGGGGGCTCTCTTTAAAGTTCCAAAAGTTTATTACTACATACTCAAATACGTAACTCCAATTGCGCTCTTTATCATCCTGGCTACCTGGACTGTAAGTCAGCTGCCACAGAAAATCGCATCTGGAGACCTTCAGGTATGGATAGCAAGGTTTGTGATGATACTCATACTGGCAGTTGAACTCTTTATGGTCTACCTGGCAGATAGAAGGAGGAGGTTAAGTAATGAAGGGTAGCTCTTTACTGTTCATGGTCTTTTCCTGGATGACAATATTCGGCTTTGTTGTTTTCTGCTTCACGGTTATATTGAGAGAGGGAGAAAAGGTTAAGACGGAGAGAGAGGAAGACTTTGAGGAGAGAGAGGAGATTACATGATAAGGCTCAGAAGACTTAAGCTTGAGAACTTCCTTTCCCACAGGAACACAGAGGTAGAGTTTGGAGATGAAACTTACGTTATTTTAGGAGACAACGCCTCCGGGAAAACTTCAATTCTGAGGGGGATATTTTTTGCACTGTTCGGAGAAGACCTAAAGGAGAAAACGAACAGGGACCAGCTGATAAATAGAAGGGCCAACGCTTCAGCCGTTGAACTTGAGTTCATACACAGGGGAAAGAAGTACAGGGTTGTAAGGGAGCTCTCCCGAAAACGGAACACAGCCGTCCTTGAGAAAGAAGGGAAACTTGTTGCAAGAGGTATAAGGGAGGTAAAAGGAGCCATATCTGAGGGATTAGGGCTTGCTCCGGACATGTTCAGAAACACTGTTTTCGTTCCGCAGGGAGAGATAGTTGAACTCCTAAAGGGGAGACCTCAGGAGAGACGGAGAATACTAAACAGGCTCCTGGGGCTTGAGGAGTTCGGGAAAAAACACGAAGAACTGAAAGAGGAGATAAGGAAGCTGAAGAACGTTGAAAAACTGCTGGAGAACCAGTTTCTCGTCCTTGAAGGAACAGAAAGGGAGATAGAGGAGGAGAGAGAGAAAATTGGGAGTTTAAAAAAGGAGCTCCTCTCCGTTGAAGAGGAGGTAAAAGAGCTTACAGAAAGCTTTGAGCGGGAAAAGAGAGATTTTGAGGAGCTCCGCCAGGCAAAGGAGAAGTTTGAGAATTTAAAAAACGAGATTGAAAGGCTCAAAAGGGAGAAGGAAAGAGCAGAAAAGAGAGGAGAGGAGATTACAGAAAAGCTTAAAGAGATTGAGGAGAAAAAGAAGGAGATTCCTCAGCTCCGCTCAGAAGTTCAACTGTTAAAGTTCTGCGAGGAACTAAACAGCATCGGCCAGGAGCTCCTTTTGATTACAACTGAAAAGAAAAGAACAAAAGAAAAACTGGAAAAGCTGAAAGAGGAGCTTCAGCTAAAGAAGAAGCTAAAGGAGGAGCTCCCTCATCTTGAGAGCTGGTTGAGAGAGGAGAAGAAAAAACTCCTGATACTGAAGGAGAAAAAGGAGAAACTTCAAGAAGAAGTTAAAAAACTAAGAGAGAAAGAGAAGGAATTCAGAGAAATAAACCTGAAAGCTTCTTCTTTAAAAGAGCAGATAGAGAGGTTAAAAAAGGGTATTCCAGAGATAAAAAGGAAAGAAGTAGTAGAGGTCGAAGAAAAAGTTAAAAAACTGGAAAAAGAACTTGAGGATTTAAAGGTTAAAAGAGAGAAAAACTCTGCCAGAATATCTGAACTTGAGGAAAAGCTGAAACTCCTTCAGAGAGAAGTCTCTGAGTGTCCGGTCTGTGGAGGGGAGCTCCCCCCGGAAAAGAGAGAAAGATTAAAAACAGAATCTAAAGAAGAACTGAAAAGGAGAACGTTAGAACTCAAAGAGATTGAGAAAAGGTTGAAAGAGGTAGAAAACGAGCTTCAGGAAGAAAGAAAGAGATGGGAAAAACTCAAAGAAGAACTTCAGGAAAAGGAGAGGAGAGAAAAAGAGATATCAAGGGTAGAGGAGGAGCTGAAAAATATTCCACCGGTAGAGTTTAAAGAGGAAGAGTTACGTGAGAAATCTGAACTCCTTGAGAAGTTAAAAGAGGAAATCTCTACGGCTGAAAGGGAAATTGCCCTCACAGAGGCAAAAGTAGGGGAGATAAAGAAACAGCTCTCAAGACTACCTGAAGAAAAGGAGAAAACAGAACTGGAAGAAGAACTTGAAAGGCTTAAGGAACAGGAAACAAACCTTAGAGCGAAGGCATCGGAGATTAAAGAGAAATCGGGCATTAACGTTTCAACCGTAAAAGAGCTGAAAGACTTTATAGAACGGCTAAAGGAGAAACAGGAGCTCCTCAATCAGATTGAAGGTGAACTAAAGAGCGAAAACCAATTCAAAGAACTTCTCAAACAGATTCAGGAGGAGTTAAAAGAGAAAGAGGAAAAAGAGAAGGAGCTCATTTCACAGATAGAAAAACTGAACTTTAAAGAGAGCCTATACCTTGCGTCAGAAAGGGCAGTAGCGTCAACGGAAAATACTCTTAAAGAAAAGAGAGAAAAACTCAACAGGCTAATGGGAGAGCTTAAGAGCAGAGAGGAGCACCTGAAAAGGCTTGAAAAAAAGAGAGAAGAATTCCAGAAGGTTAAGGAGAATATTCAGAGAGTAAAGAACAGCCTAATTATCCTCCAGAAGGTTCAGGAAAGCGTCCACCCTGAGAGGGGTTTCCTGAAAGAGGTCAGAACTATGCTTCTGCCGAGAATCGCCCACTTCTGCAAGGAGTTCTTCTCAGCCTTTGACTTTGAGTTCGGAGATCTGTTTATCTCAGAAGACCTCTCCATTGAGTTTGGAATACCCGGTCAGGGAACAATGCTCCTAGAAGACCTCTCAGGAGGGCAGCAGGTAGCCTTTGCTCTGGCTCTCAGGTTCGCAATGGCAAGGAACTTCTCCCAAGCTATGGAGCTTCTAATTTTAGATGAACCAACGGTCCACTTAGACGCCCAGAGGAGAATGGGGCTGACGGAGCTCCTTTTAAAACTCAAAGGAAGAATTCCCCAGATGCTCATAGTAACCCACGACCCTGAGCTTGAAGTGGCAGGAGACAGGGTAATAAGGGTTCAAAACCACGGAGGTTACTCTGTTGTTGAAGTTGGAACCTAACATTTACGTTCCTTACATCATCTTTGCTTCTACAGTTGGAGTTGCTCTCGTAGCGGAGTTTTTCCTTAGAAAAACTCTAAGAAAGAAGGTAGAAGAGACTATCGCAGACGTTATTTTCCTCATAGTATCCTCCATGCTCCTGTTTGCAGTCGGCTGGTTTCTGTCAGATCAACTACCTTACTGGAACTACAGGGAGCTCCTCAGAAACCTTTCAATTCTGATATCTGCCGTTTACATAACAAGGGCTGCACACCTGCTAACAAACCGAAAGGAACTCCGTTTTATCCCCTACATCTGCTTTACCCTGGCTTTCATCACTTCGGTGCTTTTTCTCTTTCTTCCCTCTGAAAACCCCAAAGTGCTAAAAGCATTAATAGTTCTGAAAAAGTTCTTCATATTCTCAGGCTCTCTACTTGTAGTATGGGAACTCAGCTCGGCAGTCAGCAGGGAGATAGTTGCAAAAACTGTAAAAGTAACCGGAACAATCCTGCTAACCGTCCTTTTTCTGCTGTGGGAACTTGACTATTTAACTTTTGATTTCAAAACGCTTCTTGGAATAGCTATCATCGTCTTCCTCACCGCCCTTTTAACGGTCGTAAACTCAAAACTCATTCCTTTCTTAAAGGAAAAACTTCAAAATGAGCTTCCCCTAAAGGACCTTGATTCTCTTGAACAGAACTTAAAAGTTCTAATATCCACAATTTACATCATCTCACTAATAGCTACTCTGAAAGGCTTTTCCAATTTCGAAATCCTCATAGATAAGCTCTACTCACTCTACATAATCAACACAGACCTGATAAAGATATCGGTGGGAAACCTTATAAACTCCGTTTTCTGGGGAATAATCCTCTTTTCACTCCTTAACGTAGGTAAAAAACTGGTAAAACTCTCCTTTCCAAAAGAGAGAAGAGAGGTTGAAGGAGGTTCGGCTGAGGCGCTTATATTCAACTTAGGTGTACTATTTAACCTTATCGTTCTCCTGTCCAGCCTGGGAATTACCTGGAAAGTTTTACTACCGGTAGCCGGTACATTAGGCGTAGGTATAGGTTTTGGACTTCAAACAATAATGAACAACTACGTAAGCGGTTTTATACTTTTGTTTAGTAAGAAACTGAAAGTTGGAGATATATTGGAGCTCCCCTCAATAACAACCACAACACTGGGAGAAACTTCTCCCAGTGTATTCGGAAAAGTTGAGGATATAGGTATTCTTTCAACAATAATCAGAACAAACGACGGCGTTGAGATATCAATTCCTAACTCCTCATTTATCAGCTCTCCAATAGTTAACTTCTCCTACAAAGACCCCTACGTAAGGTTGAAAATACCGGTAGGTGTTGCCTACTCCTCAGACCCGCTAAAAGTGAAGGAGATTTTGCTGTCGGTAATTGAGGAGCTCCCCTACACTGCCAAGTTCTTACCAAGACTTGTAAGGTTTGAGGAGCTTGGAGACAGTGCCTTAATATTCAGGGCTATATTCTGGATAGACATCAGAAAAAACATCTGGGTGAGAAATATTGTAAGCGATTTCTACTACAAGGCCTGGTATAAACTGAAAGAGGCCGGCATTGAGATTCCGTTCCCGCAGAACGATATATGGTTCAGGAACAGTTTAAAGGTTGAGATAGAAAAACCGGAAAATGGAGGTATGGTTGATAAAGGTAATTCTGGAGCTTGAACCTGAAGACTTCTACACAATTGTAGGACACCACGAAGAAAATCTGAGAAAACTTGCTCAAATACTGAACGTGAAAATGGGCTCCCGGGGAAATGAGATAATGATAAACGGGAGCTCCGAGAGCGAGGAAAAGGCGAAACAGTTCCTTAAAGACCTTGAAGAGCTCGTAAAATCAGGTCACAAACTCACAAAAGCAGACGTTGACATGTACCTCACTCAGCTCTCTGCAAGGAAAGAGTCAAAAGTAAAAGAGTCAACTGGAGATGTAATAGTCACAACCTACAGAGGTAAAAAGATAATCGCCAAAACCCCTACGCAGAAGAAGTACTACGAGGCGATAAAAAAGAACGACATCGTTTTCGGTGTAGGTCCTGCAGGAACGGGAAAGACCTACCTGGCTGTTGCTGCTGCCGTTTCATACTTCAAAAGAGGCCTTGTAAACAGACTTATCCTTACCCGACCGGCCGTTGAAGCCGGAGAGAAATTGGGATTCCTCCCCGGAACCCTTCAGGAAAAGATAGACCCATACCTTAAACCCCTCTACGATGCCCTCTTTGAGATGATTGAACCTGAGAAGGTTAATTCATACTTAGAGAGGAACATATTTGAGATAGCACCCCTTGCCTACATGAGGGGAAGAACGCTTAACGATGCATTCATAATCCTTGACGAAGCCCAGAACACAACGAGAGAGCAGATGAAAATGTTCCTCACAAGGCTGGGATTCGGGTCAAAAGTTGTCATCACAGGAGATGTGACACAGATTGACCTACCCTCAAACAAAGTATCCGGGCTTGTAGAGGCTACAAAGATACTTAAAGGCATTGAAGGAATTGAAATAGTTGAGTTCTCAAGGGAAGACGTTGTAAGACACAGATTGGTACAGGAGATAATAAGGGCCTATGAGGAGTATGAAAGAACAAAGGAAAACTAATCTAATCATCTACTCTCTTATTGTTCTGTCGGGAATAGCTGTAACCCTCTTTTTACTCCCGGTGAACCTGATAAACATTCCACTTCTAAAGCCTGGAGAGGTCAGCCCGGTAGACGTAAGGTCTCCTGTATCAATCAGGGTAATTAACAGGGAAAAAACAGAAAAGCTAAAAGAGAAAGCGAGGGAACAGATTCTCCCTGTTTACCAGTCTAACCCGAAAGCAGTTGAGGAGACGCTGAAACAGGTTGAAGGACTCAACTACCTGACAGGCAGAGAGAAACAGACTGTAAAGGAGCTCCTCAGATCCTACTACAGCAGGGGAATTATCTCTCAAGTTCCTGAGGGATACAGAAAGATTAAGCTTATATCCGAGGGGAAAGAAAAAACCGTACCTACAAGCACCTTCCTGACGCAGGAAAGAGTCAGAGAGGAACTGAAAACAGACCTTCAAAAGCTGCTTAAGAATAGGGAAACTGCAGAAAGGGTTTATGAAAACTTAAAACTGGAACCCAACATCGTCTTCAGGGAAAAGGAGACGGAAGAGCTCTGGAAGCAGGCCGAGTCAAAAGTTAAACCGGTATACATAAGCCTTAAAAAAGGAGAGCTGGTAGTTAAAAGGGGAGAGAGGGTTACCCCTGAAGAAGCTGAAAAACTAAGAGCCTTAAGGGAAAACTACTCAAAAGGAAAAACGCTGAACAAATACCTTTCGCTCTTTCTCCTGTCTGCTGCCCTCTACTTCTCGGTCGTCAGGCTCTACAGGATCTTGAGTCCTTCCGCGTACCAGTTGAAAAACCTTATCTTTTCCTTTACAGTAATAACGTTAGACATATTCTTTATTAAATTCTCCACATTCCTTGCGAAACTAACTGTTGAAACCCTCAACCTGCCCATAAACGAAAGCCTCATATACGTTCCGGTTGCAACCTCTGTAGTTTTCGCTTCTATGTTCGTAAATAAAAAAGTTGCTGTTATACACATACTCCCCGTAGCCCTCCTTTCCGGTTTTATCCTCTCCAGGCCTGAGTTCTTGATAATTCCTATAACTGTTGGAGCAATCTTTTCCGCCTTTGACTCAAGAAGGCTGAAGAACAGAGAGATAATTTACAAAAGCGCCTTCAGGGGAGCTCTCCTAACAGCGCTTTCTCAGGTGGTTCTACTCATCTACTACTTCGGATTTAAACCAGCTCCCATTTTCTACGTTGAACCTGTCCTCACCCTTGCAGGAGGAGTAATAACAGCCATCGCCGTAAACGGTTTGAGCCCGATAATGACAAACCTGTTCAACTTTACAACCGACATTGTCTATATGGAGTTAATAAACCTGAACCACCCCCTTTTAAGGAAGCTGGTCCTGAAAGCTCCTGGAACCTACAGCCACTCAGTTATGGTTGCCACACTGGCAGAAGCTGCAGCGGAAGCCATAGGGGCAAATGCCCTCCTTGCAAAAGCGGGAGGGTTGTTCCACGATATAGGCAAGCTGAAAAACCCTCAAGCCTTTATAGAGAACCAGTTAGACGGAATAAACATTCACGATAAACTCCCACCGGAAAAGAGCGCTGCAATTCTCAGGTCTCACGTTGAGTACGGAGAGGAACTTGGAAGAAAGTATAAACTTCCCGAAAAAGTTATAGACATAATAAAACAGCACCACGGAACAAAACTGATGAAGTACTTCTACCACAAAGCAAAAGAGCTTTACGGGGATAAAGTTGATGAGAAAATCTTCAGATACCCCGGCCCCAAACCCCAGTTTAAGGAGTCGGGCCTTGTAATGCTTGCAGACACCGTTGAGGCAGCAACAAGGTCTATGAAAGACAAACAGTTTGACCTTGATTCTTTTATACACAAACTCATCTGGGAAACGGTTGAAGAAGGCCAGCTTAACCAGAGCGGACTATCTTTGAAAGAGATAGAGACTGTGGAGAAAGTGTTCAAAAAGGTTCTATCGGGCATTTACCACAACCGAATAGAGTATCCTGATGATAAAGATAGTAAAGGGAATTCTGAAAGGGTTGATGTTCGCAGCTGAAGGCTATGTAGGAGCCTTTAGGGAAGATACTCACTTCCGGATAAACCTGACTCTGAGCCTCACTGGAACGCTTCTCTCCCTGATTCTACTTGAAGGCTGCTTAAAAGTAGTTGTTGCCCTTGTTAACTGGCTTGTTCTTGCCTTTGAACTTATGAACACAGCACTTGAAAGAGCCGTAGATACAGCAACATCTGAGTTTAAGCCAACGGCAAAGCTTGCAAAGGACTCATCATCGGCAGCAGTTTTAACAGTTGGAGTGTTTGCCCTGCTGTGCGATATTCTATTCCTCCTCCCTCAGATTTTCAGGAGGTTGTGATGCTTGATGAAGTAGGTAAGATGCTTATCTATTTCGGAGTAGTTCTGATAGTTTTTGGCCTTCTTATAATACTTCTCTCAAAGGCGGGGAGCTCCCTCCCCATAGGAAGGCTTCCGGGAGACATCTACGTAAAACGGGACAACTTCGTCTTCTACTTCCCCTTAGGAACCAGCATACTGATAAGTCTGCTACTTACAGGCCTTTCGTTTCTAATACTTCTCTTTGTGAGAAAGCAATGAGAACGCTTCTTAAAGCTTTTCTAATCTTCCTGTTTACGGGAAGCACTGTCTTCGGAGCTCCCGTAAAAGAGATAAAAGTTGAAGGGCTAAAGTGGACGAAGGAGAAGTTTGTTCTGAGGGAGCTCCTTTTTAAACCGGGAGATGAGTTCTCAGAAGAAAAGCTGAAAGAGTCTGTAAGAAACCTTCTGAACACCCACCTTTTCTACAGGATAGAGCCTGAAGTAATCAAGAAGAAAGAGGGCGTCGTCATTGTTCTGAAGGTAAAGGAGAAGTTTCCAATCGTTCCCCTTCCAAAGTTTCGCCTTAAGAGCGACGGCAGTTACCGCGCCGGATTAGAAGTGAGAGACTACAACCTTTTAGGAATGGGACACAGGCTCTACGTAGGCTACGTAAAGTGGTATAAAACCGAAAACGAGAGCTACAGCTACTACACCTACTTTAACCTCTACCGCATAATAGAAAACAGGATAAACCTGTACGGTGGAGCAAGCTACTCGTCAGACAGGGAAGATTACATAGTAAACGGCAGGAAGAAGGGAGAATACAGGGTTAAAAGGAGGGAGCTCCTTTTAGGAACCCACCTCTACTTAGACAGAAAGAAGATAAACCAGGTAAGCTTTGGAGTAAGGCCTGTTTTTACAGATTACTCATCACTACTGAAGGACAAGCAGATATACTATGGAGAACTTTCCTACACAAGAGATTTTTCAACAGATATGGTCTACTATCAGGTAGGAAGCAGATTTACAGTCTCGGTTTCACAGTCAATTCCAGAAGTTTCAGACCTGACAACCGGGAACCTCTCTATCAGTTACACAAACTCTGTAAAGTTCGGAAAACAGAGAACCAGAATATACGCTGCCGGTTTTGGAACAAAACTTGGCTACTCGGGAGGGGGTTACCAGCTAACAGCCCCCATACCCGGCTACAGTTCAGAAAGGATAACGGGCAAAAGATACATATTTGGAAGCTTCAGCTTTAGAGAACCGGTAGTAGATAAATCTGTCTACATAAAACCTATGGTGATTGTAGGAGATGCCTTCAGGTGGTGGAAGCCCGACGACCTGCTGGTAGCCCCCGGTGTTGAACTGACGGCATTCTGGGCACGATTAGCTGATGGTATCATAAGGTTTAAACTCTTTAGAGGTATCGGAGAAGGAGCCGACACACAGAGCTCCCTCAAACTCACCTTCAGGTGGTAGGAATGAAAGTAGCCGTTGCTCAGTTCAAATCGGTACTTGGAGATTTTGAGAAGAACCTGCAGAAAACTGTAGAGTTCTCTGAAGAGGCCAGAAAGAAGGGAGCAAAGGTCTGCGTATTCCCAGAACTGAACCTTACAGGCTACAACGTATGGGACATAACCTTTGAAGTGGCCGTTCAGCTGAACAGCCCGAAGCTCTCTCCCCTCCTTGAAATGAGTAGAGAGATAGACCTGATAGTAGGCCTCGTTGAGGAGAGCCCGGAACACATCTTCTACAACAGCGCCCTCTACATCAGCAACGGAAAGATCAAACACGTCCACAGAAAGGTCTACCTCCCTACATACGGAATGTTTGACGAAGGAAGATTTTTCGGACACGGAAATAGAGTAGAAGCTTTTGATTCAGCACTGGGAAGGAGCTCCATCCTTATATGCGAAGACCTGTGGCACATGTCAACGGTTTACCTCGCATTCATTCAGGGAGCGAAATACCTGTTTGCCCTCTCCTCAAGCCCCGGCAGGGGATACAGGGAAAAGAGTATGTTTGGAAATGCGGAAGTCTGGATGAACATGGGAGAGTTCTACGCAAGGATGACAGGAAGCTATTTCATATACGCAAACAGAGTAGGCTGTGAAGACGGATTTGTCTTCTCTGGAAAATCCTTCGTTGCAAACCCTTACGGCGAACTGGTGGCTGAAGCCTCACCCTTTGAGGAAGAACTTTTGATAGCAGAGATAAAAGAGGAACTTATAAGGTCTGCAAGGGCAAATCTCCCACTTCTAAGGGACGAAAGGCCGGAAATGGTTATTAAAAACCTCAGGAGAGCTTTAGATGAGGAGTAGGCTTGAGAGGGAGCTCCACATAAGAGACAAACAGTTCATAGAGGAAGTTCTGACCTACTTCATAAAGGAGGAGGTTCAGAAAGCCGGTTTTCAGAAAGTTGTCGTCGGAATCTCCGGCGGTGTAGACTCTGCCCTTACAGCCTTTTTATCGGTTAAAGCCCTTGGCAGAGAGAACGTTATAGGTTTATCAATGCCCTACAAAACCTCCTCTAAGAGCTCCGTTGAAGATGCAAGGCTGGTGGCCCAAAAACTGGAGATAGAGTTCCACGAAATAGACATAACTCCACAGATAGACGCTTACTTCAAACAGTTCCCCGATGCCGACAACGTAAGGCGGGGAAACAAAATGGCAAGGGAAAGGATGAGCATCCTCTACGACTTCGCCCACTGGAAGAAGGCTCTGGTTATAGGAACAAGCAACAAGAGTGAACTCCTTATAGGCTACTCAACCCGCTGGGGAGACAGCGCCCACGACATAAACCCTATAGGCGACCTCTACAAAACCCAGGTATGGGAAATGGCCGAGTTCGTAGGTGTCCCCGAGAGGATAGTAAAGAAAAAACCTTCAGCCGACCTCTGGCCAGGCCAGACAGACGAAGGGGAAATAGGCCTTTCCTACAGGACACTTGACCAGATACTTTTAGGATACGTTGACCTCAGGCTGAAAAGGGAAGATCTGATAAAGGCCGGATTTGATGAAAAGACAGTTGACAGAGTTCTAAAATTGGTCAGGAACTCCCAGTATAAGAGAAAAATGCCGATTGTGTGTAAAATTGCCCAGCGCACAGTTGACAAAGATTTCCTCTACCTGAGAGATTGGGGGCTGTAGATGGTTCAGGACTTCAAAGAGTTAGGAGTTTTTGGAGCAAGGGAGCTGAAAAAGAGAGGTGCGGACTTCGGAGACCTTTTCTTTGAAAGGCGCATCACCTTCAGCGGAAAGTGTGAGGACAACAGAGTAGAAAACCTCAACTGCGGTATAGAAGTAGGGGTCGGCATCAGGTTTGTGAAAAACTTCAAAACCTTCTATGGGTTCACAAACAGACTTACCGAAGCTTCTATCAGAGAGGTAATTGAAAAACTCTCGGCGGCCGCAGAACTGGAAAGAGAGGTTACTTTAGATTTCACAGAAAGGGAACTCCGCTACGAGAACATAGTGGAAGGGTACGACTTGAGCGTTTCTATTGAGGAGAAAGTGGAGCTCCTCAAAAGGGCAAACGATAAAGCAAGAAGCTACGGAGACAGAATAAAACAGGTAACAGTAGTTTTAAGAGACCAGCTACAGGAGGTCTGTATTGTCAATACAGACGGAAAAATCGTTGAAGACTTAAGGCCGAGAGTAGTTTTCTACACCCTTGTTGTAGCTTCAGACGGAGTAGAACTCCAGACCGGTTACGAGCCGATAGGCCACTTAGGAGACTACTCACTCTTTAAGAAAATATCCCCTGAGGATGTAGCCTCTAAAGCAGCAGAAAGAGCCTTGAAGATGCTGAAGGCCAGACCGGCGCCTGCAGGAACGTTCACAGTGGTAATAAGCTCTGAAGCAGGCGGAACCATGATTCATGAAGCTGTCGGACACGGCCTTGAGGCAGACCTTGCAAATCAGGGACTCTCCGTCTACTCTGGAAAAATCGGAGAAAAAGTTGCATCAGAACTTATTACGGTTATTGACGACGGCTACATGAAGGGAATGTACGGGAGCTCCGGTTACGACGACGAAGGAACCCCTACAGGAAAAAACGTTCTTATAGAAAGAGGAATTCTGAAAAGCTACATGTACGACCTAACCGAGGCGATGAAAAACGGTAACGGACTCCCAACTGGTAACGGGAGGAGGCAGTCCTACAAACACGTTCCCATTCCCAGAATGACAAATACCTACATAGCTCCCGGAGAAACAGATCCCAAAGAGATAATTGCAGACACAAAAGAGGGAATCTTAGTGGTAAAGATGGGGGGAGGTCAGGTAAACACTGTAAACGGAGATTTTATATTTGAGGTTTCAGAAGGCTACCTGATTGAAAACGGAGAAGTTACAGAACCCATAAGGGGTGTTTCACTCATAGGGAACGGTCCAAAAGTTCTACAGGAGATAGACGCTGTTGGAAATGACATAGGCTTTTCTATAGGAACCTGTGGAAAAGACGGCCAGGGTGTTCCAGTATCAGACGGCCTGCCGACCATAAGAATTCCCAGAATAACTGTGGGAGGAACAAAGTGAAACTAACAGCACTCAAAAACATAGAGATAGAAGACCTTGGAACCTTTAAAGAAGCCTTTACACGAAGAGGAATAGAGGTAGAGGAGCTAAAAGCATACGAGGGAGAGATTCCAGAAACTGAAAGTTTTGATATTCTGGTTATCCTCGGTGGCCCTATGGGGGCTTATGAGGAGGAGAAGTACCCCTTCCTTAAAGAGGAAAAGGAACTTATAAGAAAAGCCCTCTCTGAAGGAAAGAAGGTTTTAGGTATTTGCCTGGGAGCTCAGCTTATAGCAGATGCCTTAGGAGGGAAAGTTTACAGAGGAGAGTGGGGAAAAGAGATAGGGTGGAAACCTGTATACCCGCAGGACCACTTAGAAATACTCTACAGAGATGAAATAAACGTATTCCACTGGCACGGCGATACCTTTGAGCTTCCCGAAGGCGCCGTCAGGATGGCTTCATCTGCAATGTACAGAAATCAGGCCTTCAGAGTGGGCAATCAGGCAGTAGGTCTTCAGTTCCACATGGAAGTTACCCCTGAAGGAATAGAGAAGTGGATTGACGCTTACAGAGAGGAGCTCTCCTTAGAGAACATCTCTCCCGACGAGATAAGGTCAAAGCCTGAAAACTGGAAAAAGCTGAAAATATACGGTGATGTCTTTGTTGAGTACTTCCTGAAGCTATAATATTCAGGTTGACATCATACTAAATTCTAATAAGATAATGAAAGTCAAACTCTGAAGAGAGGTTTACTATGGTAAAAAGGGCTGCATTAGCTCTAACGCTCATGCTTATCACAGCTTCCTGCGGAACTACCGAGAAGGCTGAACCTATAAAAGTAAAAAGCGTTACAGGTGTTAAAGTAGAACCTGCCCAGGTTATCTCTTTTACCAGAAGCGACACGTTCTCTGGAACTGTAATCCCCGACAAAGAAATCTTCCTGTCTCCTAAGGTTGTAGGGTACCTGATTAAGGTCAACGTAGACGCTGGAGACAGGGTTAGAAAAGGGGAAGTTTTAGGTTTAATTGACAGTTCAGACATAAAACCCGACGTTGAAAGAGCAAAAGCAGGACTCAAAGAGATAACAGCAGCTTTAAAAGAGCTTGATAAAGCTCTACAGGAAGTTGAAGCAAGGAAACAGGCAGCAGAAGCTAACTACCAGCTTGCAGAGAAAACCTACACAAGGTTTAAAAATTTACTTAAAGCCGATGCTGTGTCAAAGCAGAAGTTTGACGAAGTTGAAGCCCAGTACAAAGGGGCAAAAGCCAGTCTTGAGGCTGTAAAAGCTAAAGAAGCCCAAATTTTAGAGAAGAAAAAAGTCCTTCTGGCCAAGAAACAGCAAGTAGAGGCATCCCTCAAAAAGGCAGAAGCTTACCTTTCCTACACAGAACTTAAATCCCCTGTAGACGGAGTTGTCCTTCAAAAGTTAGTGGATAAGGGAAATTTAGTTTCTCCACAAACTCCCATTTTAAAGTTAGGATCGTTTCCTCTTAAGGTAAGAGCATTCATTGATGACGCCTATGCAGGAAAAATAAATGTGGGAACGAGAGTAAAGGTAAAAGTTCAGGAAAAGGAGTATACAGGAGAAGTTGTTGAGGTTGATAGGAGCTCCGACCCTGTAACCCATAAGTTCGGAATTAAGGTTCTGGTAAAAGGACTGAACGCAATTCCTGGAACCTATGCAGTTGTTGAGATACCGTCACTTAAGGCAGAAGCCGTTGCAGTTCCTAAATCTGCCATCTACAGGGTGGGAGCAGTTGAGTACGTTTTCGTTGTTAAGGACGGCACTGCCCATCTGAGGATTGTAAAGACCGGGGAAGAGGTGGGCAACATGGTTATAGTCCTTTCCGGACTCCATCCGGGAGAGAAAGTTGCAGTTACAAAAGTTGATGAGCTTGTAGATGGAGCAAGAGTAGAGGGGTAAAGATGAAGAACATCAACCTTGGAATAGCTGGAAACATAGCCAAAAGATTCATAACGTCTAAAATAACTCCACTGCTCCTCATAGCCTCACTACTCATAGGTGTGGCGGCTGCCATTTTCACCCCAAAAGAGGAAGATCCCCAGATTGTTGTTCCAATGGTTGACATATTTATTCCCTACCCGGGAGCTCCCGCCAAAGAGGTAGAGAGGAAGGTAACAACCCGGTTTGAAAAGCTCATCTGGGAGATAAAGGGAATAGACTACGTCTACTCCGTCACTAAGCCGGGAATGTCCCTCATCATCGCCCGCTTCAAAGTGGGCCAGGACATGGAAGACTCACTGGTCAAGCTCTACAACAAACTGATGTCAAACATGGACAAACTGCCGCCGGGAGCTCTCCAGCCGTTAGTCAAACCTAAAGACATAAACGACGTTCCTATAGTCACCCTTACAGTGTGGAGCGAGGACAAAACCCCTTACGAACTGAGAAAAATAGCCAAGGAGCTCTGCCTCCAGCTTAAACAGGTAGACAACGTCTCAAAAACCTGGATAATAGGCGGAGACACAAGGCGGTTTAAAGTAATAGTTGACAGGGACAAACTGAAAAACTACCATCTTTCCCTACTCCAGATAGCCCAGGCCATAAAATCGGCCAACGCAAAAATCAATGCAGGAACGATAACGGAGAACAACACAGAGTTCCCGGTTGAAGCGGGAGAATTTATAAAAACAATAGACGACCTCAAAAACATAGTTGTAGGCGTTTACAGAGGAAAACCCATCTACCTGAAAAACGTAGCTGAAATTACAGACGCTCCAATAGACCCTGAACACTACGTTTACATAGGTTTCGGCCCCCATTCAGAGGAAAAGGGAGTAAGCAAAGAGTTCATAGAAAAACACGGGAACCAGTTCCCTGCCGTAACAATAGCGATAGCAAAGAAAAAAGGAACGAACGCTGTAACGGTAGCCCACCAGATCCTTGAAAAGCTAAAAGAGATAGAACCCCACATGCTCCCAAAAGACGTCCACGTAACCGTAACCAGAAACTACGGAAAAACCGCAGAAGACAAGTTTGACGAACTTATGTTCCACCTTGGAGTTGCTATCTTTGCCGTTGTTGTATTCATCGGCTTAACCCTTGGAGTCAGAGAGGCTTTAGTCGTTTCACTGGCCATTCCAACAACCCTTGCACTAACACTCTTTGTAGACCTGCTTACAGGTTACACCCTCAACAGGGTTACTCTCTTTGCCCTCATCTTCACCTTAGGTCTCTTAGTTGACGACGCCATAGTCGTTGTTGAGAACATCCACAGACACCTTAAACTGAAAGAGATGCCTCCTCTTCAAGCAGCCATCTACGCCGTTGCAGAGGTTGGTAACCCGACAATTCTGGCAACCTTTACAGTTATAGCCGCACTCCTTCCCATGGCCTTCGTTAGAGGCCTTATGGGTCCCTATATGCGTCCAATTCCTGTTAACTCATCAATTGCAATGTTCTTCTCTCTGTTAGTGGCCTTTATCATCTCTCCATGGGCGGCATACTACCTGCTTAGAAAAGAGGCTGAGAAAGAGGAAAAGAAAGTTGTTTTAGAGGAAACCAGAACTTACAAGATCTACAACAAACTTATCAGGCCCTTACTTGACTCCACATTTAAAAGGTGGGCATTTTTAGGAACTATTCTCCTTCTAATGGTCGGTTCTGTAGCCCTTTTCTTCACAAAAACAGTAGTTGTAAAACTCCTGCCATTTGACAACAAAAGTGAGTTTCAGGTTGTTGTAGACATGCCCGAGGGAACTTCTTTAGAAGAAACCGCCCGGGTTGTAAAGGCCATAACCAACTATATTCAGACAATACCGGAAGTTACAGACTACGAAGCTTACATAGGAACAGCCTCTCCGTTTGACTTCAACGGCCTCGTAAGACACTACTATCTAAGAAAAGGCGGAAACGTAGCAGACATAAGAATAAACCTGATAGACAAACATAAGAGAAAAAGGCAGTCCCACGATATAGCAAAAGAGGAAAGGCCTAAAATAGAAGCAGTAGCAAGGGCAGTTAATCCTAAAGCAAACGTAAAAATAGTTGAAGTTCCACCAGGCCCTCCTGTTCTTGCAACCTTAGTTGCAGAGATATACGGAAAGGACGATAAAGTAAGGCGGAGAATTGCCAAAGAGGTTGAGGAGATCTTCAAAAAAACTCCCGGTGTAGTTGACGTAGACACGCTGGTAGACGCAGACCACTACAAGTATGAAGTTGTAGTCAACAGGAAAAAGGCAAGGGAATCTGGAGTTACAGAGGCTCAGATTGCCCAGACTGTAAGAATTGCTCTCCACGGCGCAACAGTGTCCGTTGCCCATACCCTCTACGACTCTGACCCTGTATCCATATTTGTAAGGCTTCCAAGAACCCAGAGGGATGACATTAACAAAATATTAGACCTTACTGTAATGAACAGCCAAGGAAAACTAATCCCTCTGAGGGAACTTGTGAAGATAAAGAAAGCCCTTGCTGATAAAACCATTTACCACAAGAACCTCCACCCTGTTTCCTACGTAATAGGAAATGTGGCTGGAAAGTATGAGGCACCTATATACCCGATACTTGCTATAAACGACTACCTGAAGAAACATCCGCTCCCAGACGGATACAAGCTCAAGTACAGCTTTATTCCACCTTCCATTCCTCAAACAGACTTTAAACCGGTGATGAAGTGGGACGGTGAGTGGCAGATAACGTATGAAACCTTCAGGGATATGGGCGCCGCCTTTATAGTTGCCCTTATCCTTATTTACCTGCTGATTGTCGGTCAGTTCCAATCTTTCGTCATTCCAATGATAATCATGGCACCGATTCCACTTACAATGATAGGAATCATTCCCGGTCACTGGGTAATGAGCAAAATTATTGGGAAGACTGCCTACTTTACGGCAACGTCCATGATTGGATTCATTGCCCTTGCGGGTATAGTAGTAAGGAATTCTATCATTCTTGTTGACTTTATTCTGATGAGAAAGAGGGAAGGAGCTCCCCTCAAAGACTCTATAATAGAGGCAGGAGCAGTCAGACTAAGGCCAATTGTTCTAACCGCTGCTGCTGCAATGGTAGGTTCTGCAGTTATCCTGTTAGACCCCATATTCCAAGGTTTAGCCATATCAATCCTTTTTGGCGTTTTTGCATCAACCACGTTAACACTCGGAGTTATTCCGGTACTATATTACATGCTGGAGAAACGAAACTGGGAAAAAGAGTAGTTTAATAGAAGTTTAACCAACAAAATAGTAGAATAGTTTAAAATCAGGCTAAAGAGACAGGGAGGTATAAGATGAAAAATAAACTGCTACTGCTGACCTCAGTGGGGGTGTTAACCTACAGTGGTTTAGCCTCTGCTGACGTGTGTCAGGTAAAACCGGCAGCTGAATCTGTAAAAAATCCGCTTCCGGTTAAGTATCAAAACCTTAAGAAAGAAAATGAAGAACTAAAAGCTAAACTGCAGGAATGCTGTTCTTCAAAAGCACAGATTAAGAAAGAGATAGAAAACCTTAATGCCCAGATATCTCAACTTGAATCAGAAAAAGCTCAGCTTCAGAGTAAACTCAACCTCTTACCCAGCAAAGAGAGTCTAGAAGCCCAAATACAAGAGCTGGAAAATAGAGTGGGGAGGTAAGAAATGAGAAAACTAATAGCAGCTTTTTCAATAGCTCTCTTCGGAGGAATAGGCATAGCACAGGCCTGTCCTTCCCCGACAGAAACGTTCGTTCTCTACTCCCCTGACTTCGCTTTCTACCCGGAATCCCTTATAAAAGCCTACAAAGAGGCCAAAAAGGAGAATGAAGAGCTGAAAGCCAAGCTTGAAGCGTGCCAGAAGGAACTTGCACTTCTTAAGGCAAAAGAGAGCGAGTTGAAAGAGCGTTACGGGGAGCTCTCTCAGGAAGTTCAGAAGTTAAGGGAACAGATAGCGGAAATAGAAGCTCTCCAGAGAAAACTTGAAGAACTTAAAGCACAGGCAGAAAGCAAAGTTTCCAAGTGCGAAGAGATGCTCAAAAGGTGGGAATCCCTTCCCAAAAACTACACAGTGAAGAAGGGAGATACTCTCTGGGGAATCTCTGCCAGGGATTACATCTACGGAGATCCATGGCAGTGGCCTCTCATCTACAAGGCTAACAGAGACAAAATTAAGAACCCCCACCTTATTTATCCGAAAGAAGTTCTCAAGATACCAAGGGATATTAACTGTAAAGACATAATAGAAGCAAGGAAGAAAGCTCTAAAAACTCCGCCACCTCCAGGTGTTAAGCCCAAAAAGGTTGGTCCTGTTAAGGCTGAAGATATTCCAAAAACAGCTACAGACTACTTCCTCTGCACACAGTGTTCAAAATAGTCTTTTCCGGGGCTACCTTCAGGTAGCCCTTTTCCTTATGAACTCTAAACTCTTCCCTTAATTCCTTGAAAACTAAAAAATCCCGTTTAAATTTTTCCATAGTGTTAAACTTTACAAAAGGAGGGAGAGATGAGAGTAAAAGAGAGCCACGAATTAAGAGTTCAAAAAGTGGTTACAAAAACGGGAGTTGAGCTCTGGAGAATTGTAGTTGCTCCCAACCACTTCTTTCTTGAACAGAACCCACACAAACCCAGTAAGTACGGAGTTGCTTACCGACAGATAAAAGAGAAATATCCAGATTTTTATATGTTCTGGGAAATCAAAAACGACAAATATACAGGCAGACTCCTAACTGGAACTTTCCTTGATAGAGATGATATAGATAAATTTATAGACTCAATACTCCAAAATGAGGAGTACAAAACGTATGAAGATGTTAAAGACGAGATAATTAAGTAAGAACAGGGGCCTTAGAGCCCCTTTAATCCAGAATATCTCTATTCTTTCCCCGGTTCTTTGCTATGTAAAGTCTCTCATCAGCAAGTTTTATCAGTTTTTCCAGCTCTCCAGGAACAGTAATATCATCTGGAAAGTCTGCCAGACCTGAACTGAAAGTTACAGGTCTTCCTATTCCAAAGTTCTCTTTAACTAAATTTTCCCTTATCCTTTTCACAGCTTTTACAGCCTCTTCTTTCTTTGAAGAAGGAAAAATTATGAGTATTTCTTCTCCGCCAAATCTTATTGGTATATCGCTCTCTCTGATAGAATTTCTTATTATTTGACCCAATTTTCTCAGAACTTCATCACCTTTCTGGTGGCCGTAAATATCGTTTAGTGATTTAAAGTTATCAATATCTAAGAGAGCAACAGTCAAAGGAAATTTTTCTCTTTTCCAAAAGGGAATAAAATTCTTTTGAAGAACAATATTGAGATAGTTCCTGTTGTAAAGTCCTGTAAGAGGATCTGTTATTGCAAGTTCTTTTATATATTCGTTAAGATGGGAGACTTCCTTAGCCAGTTTTACTATAAGTTGAGCTACATTCTTGAACTCTTCAATTTTAAAGTTCTCTATCTGCTTCTCTAAAGGGATGAAAGCTCTATCAGGCTTTTTTAAATCATCAATGAACTTTTTAAGTTTATTAAAGTCAACGCTTATATCTATCCAGATAGAGGTAATAATAAGAGACGCAAATGCAATGAAAAATACAGAAATAAGTAGAGAATCAAGGAACCAGTAGTTCCTCACCTGTTCAACGTAATTTCTGTTAAAAACAGCCAGAAAGTAACCCTCTTTCTTCTTTTCAAGGAATTGTGACGCATACTCTTCATAAACTGGAAAGCAAACTACAATTTCATTTTCATTATGTAAGATTTCATTACCTGAACAGGAATACTTTAAGTTTAACTTTTCTGGATAGCAGTATTTCTCTAATCCAAGAGAAAGACACATACCGTTTAGAGATGGAATATCCTTAACAGCCCTTCTCATACTTTCTTCAATCAGATATCTGTTAGGGTAGATTTCTGTGATCAATTTCAAGTTTTCAGCAAGTATAGATGAGATCTGCTTTACATATTTATTTTCATATTCAAGTGATAGTTTAGATGAAAAAATAGATGAAAGAACTATAAAAAGAAACATTCCTAATATCAATATAGCATGTTGCAGAAAAAGTATTCTTCTAAAACTTTTCATCTCTCTCTACACGGACAGGGCAGTATCTTTTCTTTTGGGCTATTTTCCACCAGAAAAACGATATCCTCTGCAAGTTTTTCAAAATCAAGTTTATCAACGTAGTCAAGGTTAAACCTGGAAAGATCTGTAAGCCCTGAAAATACGAGTAGTCCGTTATCGTGGCAGAAGTTAACAAGAGTTACTAAGTTAACAAGCTTTAGAAGTTTAGGATCAGGGAATACATAAACGTATTTGTATTTGAGGAGCTCCCTAAACGTTTCCACAGGAGAGTTCTTGAAAGGAATCGGAACAAAGTAGGGATTTTTCAGGTAGATACGGGCAATAGATAGCATTTCATAACTGATGGGAACAGCAACTTTCTTCTTTTTCAGACAGAGGCTTTTTAGAAATCTCCTGTAAGTTCTCTCAGGTAAGGGGAAAACTCTAACACCGTAAAAGTTTTCTCTGTTTTGAAGGCCAAGCCTTTCCGGAAAGAGGACGAAAGTGTAAACCCGCTTACAATTATCGTTTCCGTTAAGCTCTTTAACAACTGCAGGAGTCCCTATCAAAACTTTCACGTTACAGTTTGAATTTACAATGTTGTAGTGGTGCTCTTTAAGGAGCTCCCTCACCCTTGACTCCACCTCTCTTGCAGGTGGTATCGGGTAGCTGTTAACTATACACACATCTGCAGCCCAGGCCGATACATCAAAAACAAGGATCAGTATGAGTATCGCCACTCTAACCATAAGGTTCTCTCTGCTCCTGGAACTCGGCTTTCATAGTAAATCTTTCTGTTGAACAAGTTATTAATAGAAAGGAGAAAGTTCTGATTCTCTGAAAGCTTCCAGGAAAGGTTAAAGTCAACCCTGCCGTATCCCGGAATATCTGAAGACGCTCTTGAGTAAGCAACAAGAAACAGATTTGCAGATAGGGTATCTCTAAGGTATGAGAGACCGGTCGTCAATTTTTTCCGTGGGAAATTGAAGTACTCCCCCGAAAGACCTTGAACACCAAAAATTCTTTCTCCCGATATCTCTACTTCGTAGTTATCAGAAATACGGCCTTTTAATGAAACAACAGCACCCCTTACCTTTACAGTTGAATCTGCATTACTCCACCTGTAGGAAAAAGGGGAAATCGGTTCTTTATAGATGAAATCTTTAAACCAGTAAATAAAACTCATACCTGAAATGGAGAATCTGTCTCCCTTATACTCAAAGGAGGGCATAACAGAATCGGCTTTTTCCCCTTTCAAGTTGGGATTTCCTTCCAGTATGGGATTGTTTCTAATATACATCTCCTCAAAAGAGGGAATTCTTACAGCCCGACCTGCGTTAAGCTTCAGATTCCACCTGCCTATTTTCCTCAAAAGGGAAAATGAATAGCTCAGGTAATCTCCTGCATCGTTTGTTCTGTTCCACCTACCGTTGAAAAGAAGGGTATAGTTACCAGCTCTCAGTAAATACTGGAAGTAGGGAGAGAAAGTGGTTCTTAAGTGAGGTGTCATAAGTCCTTCATTCTCAGGTAATTTCCTCTCTTTCCTGTAAACAACAACTTTAGAGAGATCTTTCAGGTCAACAGAGGAAGGGAGAAAGTCGGCGTAGAGTTCTGTCCTATAGAGATCAGACTCGTCGTATTCAGCACCTAAGAGGAGCTCTCCGTAAGAACCGAAATTTCCTGAAACTAAAATTCCGATCCCCGGGTTCCTGACGTAACGTTTCTCAACTGCTTTCGGTTCAACCCCTTTCAGAAAAGTAAGATCTCTACAGAAGTTGTGGTTAAAGGGACAGAGGTTGTATCCCCTTTCAAGGTAGAAGTAGTTGTAATTCGCAAAAAGGTCAAAATGAAAGTTACCAGAACGCCTTTCAAAGCCCAATCTGTTTACAAAGCCCTCTCTGTCTGCATACGTATTTCCGTCTGTTATCAGATGGGTAAGCGTAAGGGGAAAGTGGTCGTCTCTGTCAACTCCGTAGCTCTTAAAGTAAAAACCTGATGAGTGTCTGAGTTTTACGTAGTAAACGGTACTCTTTTTAAAAGAGGAATAAGGTGCAGATTCTCCCGAAATATCTGTATACCCCCGATGAGGAGACCTCTCCTCTGAGTAGTTCAGTGAAATCAAACCGGAAAAACCGTTCTTTTTAAAACTCTTAAGAAAAGAGGTGTAAGAATCGTGACCCGTGCTAATTGATGAGTCAATATTCAGAGATCTCTCATCAGGAGAGTAGGTAACAAGGTTTATAACGGCCAGAGAAGCGTTGAAACCGTAAAGAGAAGTCATAGGGCCGTAAACAATTTCCACCTGCTTTACGTTTGAAAGAGAGAAGATGTCATCAACGCTGAAAGAAGAACCGTTGGAAGGGTCAGAAACGGGCATACCGTCTATAAGAACCTGTATCTTCTCAGAGAAATAGCTCTGCCTCAGCCCCAAAGCTCCAACAGCGTTTAAACCGAAGTAACTCCGCCAGTAGTAGAACTCGGGAAGCCTATCAAGAAGCTCAAAGAGGTTCTTAACACCCCAACGGTCTATCTGTTCCCTGGTTATTACTCTCGTATAGCGGGGGACGTCTGAAAGAGGTAAGCTCTCCTTTGTTGCAGAGAGAACCTGAAGCTCACGGCTGAGAAGGTAGTAAGAGTAAAGCTCCTGAGCCGATACTACTGCAGGAATTAGAAGAACGATTAGAAGGAAAATAACTGGAACCATTACCTCTCCAGTCTTAGAATGTGAGATGCAACTTCTGGTATCTCTCTTTCAAAAACGGTGAACATGTCAAGAAGGTAGCTGTTGTCCTTTATTCTTCCAACAACCGGAGGGTAGAAACTTCTCATCTTCCTGTCAATTTCAGAGGCCGATAGCCCTTCTACCTCCACCTTTACGCAGTAGGTCGGCAGGGTTTGGAGGGGGAGAGCTCCCCCTCCAACCTCACTCCTCTCTTTTACTATTTTAACACTGCCTTTAAAACCTTCCTTTTCAAGAATCCTGACCAGCTCTTTTGCCTTAAACTCAACCTGTTCAGGTTTTTGGGACAGTAGTTTCCAGGTAGGAACTTCTTTGAGAGCAAGGGATTCATCCAAGTAATAGATAAGGGTAGCTTCAAGAACTGCAAGGGTCATTTTGTCTATACGGAGGGCCCTGTTGAGAGGATGTCGCTTAATTTTCTGGAGGAGCTCTTTCTTTCCAAGAATTATTCCGGCCTGAGCCCCTCCGAGGAGTTTATCACCGCTGAAAGAGACAACGTCAACGCCACTCTTTAAAACGTCCTGAACTGTGGGCTCGTAAGAAAGTCCGAGTTTTGTAACGTCTATAAAGCTACCGCTCCCAAGGTCTTCGTAAACGGGAATTCCATATTTACGGCCGATTTCAACAAGCTCTTTTGTTGATACAGACTCGGTAAAGCCTAAAACCCTGTAGTTGCTCGTATGAACCTTCATAAGGAGGGCTGTATTCTCGTTTACGGCGTTTTCGTAGTCCCACAGATGGGTTT
>JALTBO010000129.1 GCA_027075275.1 Desulfurobacteriaceae bacterium | reverse complement strand
AATAGTTCCTCTCAAAATCGCACTCAACAGTTTCAAACTGAACGGCATAAGCCTTAAAGGTTCTCCTCAAGGATTCTCCTTCCACCTTTCTTATCCCACACTATCTCGCAGTACTTCTTCCTGCCGCTTCCTTCCTTGTAGTAGAAGTAGTGCATCGGGTTTTTCTCAAAATACCTCCTGTGGTACTCCTCGGCAGGGTAGAAGTTCTTAAACGGCTCTACAGAAACGGCTATCGGTTCAGAGAAGAGTCCACTCTCCTCAAGGATTTTCAGAGCTTTTTCTGCCAATCTTTTCTGCTCCTCGTCGTGGTAGAAGATTACAGGCCTGTACTGGCTTCCCCTGTCTGCAAACTGGCCACCCGAGTCTGTAGGGTCAATAGAAGTAAGGAAAGTTATTAGCAGATCTCTATAAGAAATCTTTTCAGGGTCGTACTTAACCTGAACAGCCTCAACGTGACCGGTCTTACCAGTGCAGACCTCCTCGTACGTGGGGTTTTCAACGTCTCCTCCGGCGTAGCCGGGAACGGCCTCTAAAACCCCATTAACTTTACCGAAAGCCTCCTCTATACACCAGAAACAGCCGCCTCCAAAGGTTGCTATCTTAACCATTTTCAATAACCCTCATTGCCTCAGCAGCTCTTCTTGCCTTTTCCCTTGCCTCCTCTACACTCTCTCCCCTTGCAACGGCAACTCCCATTCTCCTCTTTGGCCTCGTTGTGGGCTTTCCGAAAATCCTCACCCAGACGTTTGGCTCCTTTAGAGCTTCTTCCAGCCCTTCATACTCGGGAGCTACTGAGTGGGTTTTTGCGTGGAAGCAGTAGGAAGCTCCGGGAGAAATAAGCTCAATGTGGATGGGAAGTCCTAAAATTGCCCTCAGGTGAATCTCAAACTCGCTCATGTTCTGGCTTGCCATCGTTACCATTCCTGTGTCGTGGGGCCTCGGTGAAACTTCGCTAAACCAGACAGTATCTCCTTTTACGAAGAACTCACACCCGAAGATTCCGTACCCTCCCAAAGCATCTGTTACGGCCTTTGCCATTTCCTGAGCCTTTCTAAGAGCCGTTTCACTCATTGCCTGTGGCTGCCAGCTCTCGTGGTAGTCCCCCTCCACCTGTCTGTGGCCGATTGGCGGACAGAAGAGCGTTCCCTGGTTTTTTGTTCTAACTGTTAAAAGGGTTATCTCAAAGTCAAAGTCTATGAACTCCTCAATGATAAGGGCGTTTCCCTTTCCCCTTGCGTTCTCCTTTGCGTAGTAAAAAGCCTTCTCTATCTCATCAGGAGTTCTAACAACGCTCTGTCCCTTACCGGATGAGCTCATAACGGGCTTTACAACAACCGGAAGGCCTAACTCCTCAACAGCCTTTTTATACTCGTCTAAAGTTTCTGCAAACCTGTATCCGGAAGTCTTTAACCCAAGCTCCTCTGCCGCAAGCCTCCTGATTCCTATCCTGTCCATTGTCAACTTAACAGCTTTTCCGCTTGGAACAACGTTGAAGCCTTCCTTTTCAAGTTCTAAGAGCATGTCTGTGTCTATTGCCTCAATCTCTGGAACTATGAAGTCGGGCTTTTCCCTGTAGACGATGTTTCTAATCTGTCTTCCGTCCCTCATGTCTATCACGTAGTAGCGGTGGGCAACCTGCTGGGCGGGGGCAAACTGGTAGGAGTCAACTGCCACAACCTCTATTCCTAACCTCATCGCTTCAATGGTAAACTCCTTCCCAAGCTCCCCGCTTCCTAAAAGGAGAACCTTCGTTGCGTTGTGTGAAAGGGGCGTTCCTACCCTCATATCACCTCCTACCTGCAGTTTATTTGAACAGAAGCTCTAACCTCTATTTTCTGGCCGTTTTGAGGTGGTTGTGGAAGTTTTACAGACTGAGCTCTTACAGACTCCATTATAATCGGCGGCCTGCTGACCGTTGAGAAGTTTATGGATCTGAGAAGACACTTTGAGCGGAGCTCCCTCCCAAAAACCCCAGCCTCACTTTCAGCCTCCTTTAGGGCTTCTATCTTTAACTCTTTTAATACCCTCTTCCTGAGCTTATCTGAAACGCACCAACCAACGGATGAGACGGAGTAGTTGAGGGGAGCTCCCCTCTTTGCCTCCTCCAGAGCCCTTATCACCTCCTCCTGCTGAGATGGGCTTTTTAGGAGGAATCTGTAGTTAATCCTTCCAACAAACCCGACTATCCTGTACCTCTTTTCAGAGGGAATCCACTCTCTATTCGGGAAAACGGTGAATTTCCCACCGGTATAGCGGAACTTCAGGTTCCTTACGTAGCTGTCAGCCTTTGAAAGTGCCTGAAGAACCGATGATTCACTCTCTCCCCGGGCAGATACAGAAACAGAAATACAGTAGATATCCGGCTTAACTTCCCTGTAGACAACAACCGTGTCTTTAATCTCTGTTGAAAGGGCGACAGACGGGAGAATCAGGGCTAAAAACAGAAACAGAACCTGCCACATAGTAGCTCCTCAATTGCGGTTAACTCCATTTTAACCTACAAGGAGCTTCAGGAACAGAAGGTAAACGGGAAAGAGAAGAGTTGAAACGAAGATAATTGAAGCCGCCGTTTGGGGAGAAACCTCAAACTTTTCGCAGAGAACGTAGTTGAGAATTGCAGAGGGAAGTGAAGACTGAACTATTAAAACTTTCTGGAGAAAGGGAGAGCAACCAAGGAGTTTTGAAAAGAAAAGGGCTGAGACCGTTCCGCCGAAAAACCTAATGGCTGAACCCAAAAGGCTGATTTCAACCTCAGAGAAAGTGATTTTTGAAAGGCTTATCCCTATTGAAAAGAGCATTAAAGGAAGAGTGGCATCTCCTGTGAGCTTAACCATCTTCTCTATTCCCGGGGGGAGCTCCACCCCCTTTAGAAGAAAGGAGAGAAAAAGAGCGTAGATGAGGGGAATCTTGAGGGCTGAGACAATCCCCTCCTTTATACTTCCCTTCAGAACAACAATTCCTAAGGTAAAGTGGTAAACGGCCATAACAACCATGTAGGTTATGGCAACGGGGAGTGCCTTTTCGCCAAACATGAGAAGAATTAGAGGAATTCCCATGTAGCCAGCGTTCATTACAGTTGACGAGAGCTCAAAAGCTGGGTTTCTATCTCTAAATAGAAGGAACTCTGCAAGAACGGATAGGCCGTAAACGGCAAAAAAAACTCCTAAAGCCGTAAGGGAGATGCAGGAGATGTTTGAGAAGTTCAGAGGGAGCTCCCTGAAAGAAGAGAAGATGAGGGTAGGGGCGAAGAAGTAGAGAACTATCGTTGAAATGGTTTTTGTCTCAAGATCTTTCCAGATTTTGCCCGAGAGGTAGCCAAGGCCGATGAGAAGGTAAACGGGGAGGATGACGTTGAGAAGGAGCTCCCCCATCAGAGAGCTCTCCCCCTCACCCTTTCGTTCCCTCTTCTCTCTGTAAGCTCTAAAGAGTCAAGGTATTCTAAAATTGGAATTGCAAACTTCCTGCTGATGTTCAGGTAGTCTTTAAACTCCGAAACCGAAAGGGTCTCCTTCTTATTAAAGTGCTCTTTCAGAATCTCCTTTATCCTCTCAAAGCTTTCAGGTGAAAAGAGGAAATCCCCGATTCTGTGGTATCCCTTCTCCCTCGCAAGGTAAGAGGCGGCCATATAAACTTTATCTTCTGGAATACCGGTGCTCTTTGAGAACTCCTTGAGGGACGGCGGCGTAAATCCCCCTTCACGAGAGGCAGATTCAAGCTTCTCCACTATCTCCTTAAACTCCCCTTCCGCTTTCGGTTTAAAGCCCTTCATCCTCAGGTAAGAGCCCTCTTCCTTTAAAACACCCTCTCCGATGAGCTCAGAGACAACGAGGTTAAAGAGCTCTCCGGGGAGTTTAAGGGAGCTCCTCAAAGACTCCCTGTTTATACCCGGAGCAACAGGGTATCTCCTGTGGAACTCCTCAACTGCCTC
>JALTBO010000128.1 GCA_027075275.1 Desulfurobacteriaceae bacterium | reverse complement strand
CAGGACGGTTGTTAAAGGACTGGGATTACTTGACGCTACAACGGAATTCAGGAATTACTCCAAAATCTGCAGAAAGGTGGAAAGAAAGGTGATAGGAAACGCGGCAATCCTCGACAGGATAAAGGGGGAAAGAATTACAGGATATGAAATACATAAAGGTATTAGCTTTACTGGGGGAAATCCGGTATTCAAAAGCGAAAATGAATTTGAAGGCTGTGCGAGTGATGACGGATTAATCTGGGGTACGTATACTCATGCCCTGTTCTGGAACGAGAATGTGGTTAAAGCTCTCTCAAAACACATCGGTGTTAAAATAGAGTACTCAGGCTTTGGAGATAAAATCGAAAAGTTTGTTGAAGTAGTTGAAGAAAATCTGGATATCGAAAAAATACTGAACTGGTTGAGGTAACGTTTTAGTATTTTTGTCTGATAGCTCTAACATAAAACCTGAAAGCTTAGAACTTCGAAGATAACATTAGCAGCGTAGTTTCCTTCTTTTTACTTTATTAGCTCAATTAGCCAGCATAATACCAAAACATTAATAAACTCCAAGCCCTGAAAGCCAAAAGGAACTCCAAAGCTCCCTTTACGTTGCAGTGGGAGCTTGAGTATGTGCAGTGATTAGTCATTTAAAGGAGGTGAGTATGTGACCTCAAGACGTGAGTTTCTGGTACTGCTCGCTACTAGCACAGCAGCAATAGCCACCGGTAAAGCTATGCAAACATCTTCCACAGACGTTGATCTCTCAAAGTACGAGTGGTCCATGGTAGTACAAGTGGACAAGTGCACAGAATGCATCAATAAAATGCTGGAAAAACAGGGTATCAAATTCGAGGAATTATCTTTGGACAAACAAAACGAGCTTTTGAGAAACCTCCGTCCTCCTTGTGTTAAAGCTTGCGATTTAGCGAACAACGTTCCCAGGATGCCTGACAATCCAAGGTTTGATTGCTATATGATTAGAATTATCGCCGCAAAAGCAACAGAAGATGCAAGCTGGCGGTTTTTCCCTCTGATGTGTCAGGAATGCGAACACCCAGCTTGCGTTGAAGTCTGTCCAACAAAAGCTTCCTACAAGAGGCCTGATGGAATTGTTGTAATAGACCTGCACAGGTGCATAGGGTGCAGATACTGCATGGTTGCCTGTCCATTTAATGCAAGAACGTTCACTTTCAAAGACCCGCTTGAACATTTAGAAAAAATAAATCCAGAGGTTCCTATAAGAAAAGACGGAGTGCCAATGAAGTGTGAGTTCTGCAGGTGGCTCATAGACATGGAGAGGTGTGAAGGCGTTAAAAATCCGAAACCAGTATGCGTACAAGTCTGCCCGTACAATGCTCTCGTTTTTGGCAACTTAAAGGACCCGAATTCAGAAGTTTCCAAGATTGTCAGAACATCAAAGGTAGTAAGGCTCAGAGCAGGACTTGGAACAGAGCCAAAAGTCTTTTACCATGATCTGTGAAGGAGGTGTGAGCGGTGGTTGAGTTTAAGAAAATAGATGGTAGATCCAATGGATACTGGCTGGTTTGTGGGATCTTCTTAGCTTTGACACTCTGGGGAGCTTATGCTTGGTACTTGGCACTTGTTTACGGACATGGAGTTATGGGATTAAGCCAGAGAGTTCCATGGGGTTTTGGTACAGCAGCTATATGTTACACAATAGGTGCAAGTGCCGGATCTTTAATAGTGTCTGCATTATCGGGGGTTTTTGGTAAAGAAGAGTTTAAGTTTCTATCAAGAACTGCTTGTGTTTTTGCCCTTGGAACAATCGTTGCTGCGATGTTATCCATTATGCAAGACATTGGCAATGTTGAAAATATGATGAACGTCCTTTTCCACTACAACCCGACATCTGTTTTCTCATGGAACGCGTTTCTGTATTCGAGCTACTTCGTAATCGGCTTCGTTTACTTAATGGCTCAATTTGGAGAGAAGCGGTTGATAACCAAGGCTCTTGCAGTTCTGGCTGTTGCTTGGGCAGTTCTGGTTCACAGCGGTACTGGTGGTATCGTAGGTTTCGTCTACTCAACTGACCTGTACCACTCATCCCTGACGATACCGATGTTCATAGTTTCCGCTATAGTGAGCGGTCTTGGTTTGCTTATACCGATGTGGCTTTTGACGTTCAAGTGGACAAACAGACCTCTAGACAGGAACCTTATGTGGTACTTAGCCAAGGTTATGGGAGCTCTGACAATACTGCTGCTTTACTGCTTTACTGCAGAAGCCCTTGATACAGCATATATACCCGGAAATGCCGGAGCTATACATATGGCACTTTTCGATTTCCACTACCCATACGCTTGGGTATACTGGGTAGTACAGGTAGGAGGATGCTTGCTTACGATACTGATACTGCTTACCCCATGGGGTAAAACAGACTGGGGAATGGGTATAGCAGGATTCATAGTCGCTATAGCCGTTTACGGTGAAAGGTATACACTCATAACTCCGGGTCTCGGCTATCCAAAGGACTTGGTGCCGGGAATGATATTCAGACCATTCTGGATAGTACCCTACTACCCGAGCTGGGTTGAGTACGCTGAAATCATAGGTTTGATGTCCATGGCCTGTCTTGTGTACTGTATAGGCCTGAAGATCTTCCAGATACTGCCTGAGAGAGGGGAGGTGGAAGAAGCATGAGCCTTGTTTACCTTAAACTGTTTGTTGCGGATGCTCTGCCATACATAGCCGGAATAATATTCATAATTGGCACTCTGAACAGAATAATTAACTGGGCAAAGTCTCCTGTAGCGCTAAAAATCCCGACCACCTGTGGTCAGCAAAAAACACTACCCTTTATAAGGAGAACGTGGGAGGACAGACTTGACAGCCCGTACACGATGTTAGAAACGATAGGCAGAATGATTCTTGAAGTCTTTCTGTTCAGAAGCCTGTTCAGAAACACGAGATACTGGCTTGATAAACAAAAAGGCGTTGATACGAGATGGCTCTGGCTTTTTGCATTGGCGTTTCATTATTCACTGCTGATAATACTTCTCAGACATCTGAGGTTCTTCACTAACCCGATTCCGGGATTTCTCAGCTTGATTGACACGTTAGATGGTCAGGTAGCATTTGTTCCATCACTCTATGTAACAGGGATATTAGCTCTTGTAGCTTTGTTCTGGCTCTGGGCAAGGAGGGTACTGTGTTCAAGAGAGAGAAATATATCCTACCCGGCAGATCACCTGATACTTGCTCTTGTTGCAGGTATTCTCATAACTGGAAACCTGATGAGGTATATCTTTAAAGTTGATCTCTACGCAGTTAAAGAAGTTGCACTGGGAATAGTGAGCTTCCACCCTGTGAGTGCAGCTGTTGTTAACCAGATAGGCTGGATCTTCTTCGTACACCTCACGTTCGTGTGCGTAACAATAGCGTACCTTCCGTTCAGCAAGGTTATGCACTTCGCTGGAGTCTTCTTCAGCTCAACGAGGAATATGCCGAACAACAACAGAGCACACATCCACATCAACCCGTGGAACCCGCCGTACCATGGTATAACATGGGAGGAGTACTACGAGATGTATAAAGATCAGCTTGACGAGATTGCAGAGAGCGGATATAAAATTAAACCGGAGGTGTAATCAATGGTTGAAATTGAGAAAGATGGTGAATACGTCAAAATTGAGCAGAGATTTACGAGCTGGAAGGATTTACTCAAGCCAATTACGGAAAAAGACTTTAAACCCGGTTTTTACCATTATCCAATTTTAAAGAGAGATGCCGAACAGCTTGGAATACCGTACAGAGACTGGGATCCACTTGAACCAGACTGGCACTTACCGGAAGGGTGGAAAGAGACGTTTTTAAACAAGTTCAAGGAATTGCTTGAGAAACACAGACAGTTCAAGGTTTTCATGGACATATGTGTCAGGTGTGGAGCATGTGCAGACAAGTGCCACTACTACCTGGGTACTGGGGATCCGAA
>JALTBO010000127.1 GCA_027075275.1 Desulfurobacteriaceae bacterium | reverse complement strand
GCAAGGACAAACTGCGAGAGTGCCTACCTCTTCCAGAAGTTCGCAAGGGAAGTTGTTGGGTCTCCACACGTTGACAACTGTGCCCGCATCTGCCACGCTCCCTCTTTGAAGGGTTTAAGGTTAACAGTTGGGGAAGGGGCAGCGTCAGTTCCCTTTGACGAGATCTACAACGCAGAGTTTATCTTTGTTCTTGGCTCAAACACAACAGAAGCCCACCCTATTGTGAGTCACAGAATTGTTGAACAGGTTCGTAAAGGGATTCCTCTGGCGGTTTTGGACGTAAGGGAGATAGGTCTTTACAGGTTTGCAAAATACAGGCTCACCATTCCCTACGAATCAAATCTCCTCTTTTTAAACGCCCTTTCCAGGGCAATTGTTGAGGGGGAGCTCTACGATAGGGAGTTTGTTAAAGAGAGGGTTTCAAACTTTGAGGAGTTTAAAGAGAGGATACTCTCAGATGAGTGGGCAAGGCCGGAGATCTTCAGGAAAATTCCCGGCTACGAGTACTTAACAGATGAAATCTACCGCCTTGCAGAGGAGATTTCCAGGAAAAGAACCCTTTTTATGTGGGGGCTTGGGATAACTGAACATATTGACGGAAGCGAATCTGTTGCCGCAATTGCAAACGTTGCACTTTTAACGGGAAATGTTGGGAAGGAGGGGTGTGGTCTTCTACCTTTGAGAGGTCAGAACAACGTTCAGGGAGCCTGTGATGTTGGAATGCTTCCCTACTTCCTTCCCGATTACAGGAAACCTGAGGTTGAAGGCTACAAAACGCCTGAAGTTATAGACGCCATTCTGCGTGGAGAGATAAAGGCTCTCTGGGTTATGGGAGAAGACATTGCCCACGTTCACCCGAACCAGAGTAAGGTCAGAGAAGCCCTTAAAAAGCTTGAATTTTTAGTTGTTAACGAGCTCTTTCCCTGTCAGATTACGGAGTTTGCAGATGTTGTTTTCGGTGTAAAGAGCTGCTATGAGAAAACCGGCGTTTACATCAACGCCGAGAGGAGGCTCCACCTCTCTGAGCCGGTATTTGAGTCTGACCTGCCAGATGACTGGGAAGTGATAGCTGAAGTTTCAAAGAGATTTGGAGAAAATTTTGGCTTTAAAACCTCTGAAGATGTGTGGAACGATTTGAGGAGGGCTGCTCCTGAGAGGTTTGGCGGAGCGGAGTATAAACTGTTGAAAGAGAACATTTTGAATGCTCCCCAGTGGCCTGTTAAAACCGGCAAGGGAACTCCCATTCTGTTTAAAGAGAGGTTTCCGACGGAAGATGGGAAGGCCAAGCTCTACTACTCCCAGTATGAAGTGAGAGGAATGGTGAAAGAGCTTATTGAAACCGGCCGGATTTCAGACTTCTACCTTACAACCGGCAGAGTTCTTCCCCACTACAACAACGCCAACCAAACTTCCCGCTGTGAAACTTTGGAAAAGTTCAAGACATTTAAAGAAGACGTTGTCTATGCAAACCCCGAAGACAGGGAAAGAATAGGAAACTGTGAAAGGGTGGTTCTCGTCTCCCAGTATGGGAAGACTGCTCCTCTGCCGATTGAGTTCAATCCCCACATAAGGCCGGGAACTCTCTTTGCAACGTTCCACAGGGCTAAGAGCGGTATAAACTTCCTCTTTGGAGACGAGGCCGACAGGTTTGTTAAAACTGCCCGGTTTAAATCGGTAAAGGTGAAGGTTGTTCCAATTGGAGATGAAGCTTAAGAAATCGTTAGGACAGCACTTTTTGAAGGATAAAAACGTTGTAAAGAGGATTGTTGACGCCGGGAATGTTTCAGCTGAAGACAGGGTTTTTGAGATAGGGCCCGGCGGTGGAGCTCTCACAGAGGAAATTTTAAAAAGGGAACCGAAGGAGCTTGTTCTCATTGAACTTGACCCCCGGTGGGTTGAATACTTAAAGGAGAAGTTTGGGAATTCTGTAAAAGTTATCAGCGCTGATGCAACAGAGTTTGACTTCTCTCAGCTTGGCGGGAAGTGGAAGTTCTTCGGGAACCTCCCCTACAACGTTTCAACTGCAATTATCAGAAACCTTTTAAAGCACAGGAGCGTTTTTAAAGAAGGTGTTTTTATGGTTCAAAAGGAGGTTGCAGACCGTCTGGCGGCCGCCAGAGGGAAGGAGTACGGGTATCTTCCGGCTCTTCTTCACCCCTTTTTCAGAGTTGAGAAGCTCTTTGATGTCCACCCTAAGGCCTTTTTTCCTCCGCCAAAGGTCTGGTCAACGGTTTTCAGAATGGTTCCCACAGGGTTTGATATGGAAGAGGGGGAGCTCCTTTCTTTTGAGAGGTTCCTGAAGAAGGCCTTTTCTCACAGGAGGAAAAAGCTGAAGAAAAATCTGGGATTAAAGACTTTTCCGGAAGGGTTTGAGGAGCTTTCAGATAAGAGGGCCGAGGAGATTCCGCCGGAAAAACTCCTTTTACTTTTCAGAGCTCTTAAGGGCAATTGACCCGTTTTTTAAGCGGAATAAATTAACGGAACGCGAAATCCTGAAGGGAGGTTGGCCATGGAGCTCTGGGTAAGGGCTAACGGCGAAACCGTTAAACTTCAGGGTTCACTGAAAGCCATATTTGAGAGGCTTTCTCAGGAGTTTAAGGAGTCTCCTGAAATCCTTGCCTTTAACGGAACGAAGCGCGAGAGGAGGCGCTTTAAGAGGGAGCTCCGCTGTGCCGGAAAGGACCTTTTAAAGGCCGCTGAGAACTACCTCAACTGGTATAGAAGCTGTAAGAGACTGTTTAGCTAATTAAAAGCCGGGGAATTACCCCCGGCAAGCTTCCCCGCTCCTTCCCCTTTTTTGTTGACCAAAACTATAATAAACAAAATAAGAGTCAAATGTTGACCTATTAACTATTAAAAACGGACATTCTCAGTTTCAGTATTTCAACTCCCTTTTCTTTAAAACGCTGGAATCTCCGCCGGTTTGTCCTTAAGCTGTAGCTCAGCTTCGGTTCCCTTTCCTTTATCCTCAGATCTTTTGCCATTTCAATCATCTCCCTGTTGGGAGGAATCAGGGAGAGGACCTTTTCAACCAGAAACCAGCTTACAAACCGTTTTCCTGTATACCCTATCAGAAAGACCTCTATACCCGATTCTGTAAACCTTGAATGGAACTGGGTAGGGAAAAACTTTATACCCCTTTTTACTTCAAGTTCTGTTGCGTAGGTTCCGGGAAGGAGAGCTCCAAATATAAACGGCTCCTCGTCAGGAATTTTAAATGTTCTGTTAACCAGAGCTCTCTTTTTTCCAAGGGATATTCTCTCGTTCATTACCTCTACGTTTTCTATTCTGCTTACTAAAAAGTTCCTGTAGGTTTTGCCGTCTAAGGCTCCCAGATAGAACTGGCCGTTGTAGGTAAAGAACTTTACTGGAAAGACTCTAAAGGGTTTTCCCCTGTAAATAAAGTAGACTTTTCTGTTTTCAAGTAGAGCTCCCACCAGCTTCTCAACAACCGAGGCATCCAGTTTTACAAACCTTTCGTTTGGAATGGGTATCCTCTCAAAGGAAAACCTGAGAAGCTTCCTTTCCTCCTCGGGGAGCTCCCTCTCAAACCTCTCAACAACGTTAAAGGCCTTCTGGAAAAAGGGAAGATTCCTGTAGTGGCGTGGAAAGAAAGAGAAAAGAACAGCAACTGATATCAATTCCTCCGATGAGTAGGAAGTGAGAAATCGGAATTTATTGTGGTTCAGCTTCCAGCTGAAAGGTTTTCTTCCCTTAGATTCAACGGCTTCTACATACCTTAGAACTTCAAGTGTAGATAGAGCCCTTAAAAGTTTTCTCCTTTCAACTCTTGATTCTGAGTCGTTGAGAACACCAGTTTTTACCAGTTCCCGGTGGAGTTCCCCTGTTTCAAGAGACCTGTTTGCCTTTATCAGAGTTTTCAGTATCTCAATGAGAAGGTGGAACTTCTCCAATGCGGAATTTCCCCCTATTGTTTATAATTCCCACTGCACCAACGTAAGGGGTAGAAATT
>JALTBO010000126.1 GCA_027075275.1 Desulfurobacteriaceae bacterium | reverse complement strand
CTCTGCTAAAGGAAATTTATACAGGAAAATTACTTCTTTTTAAATATTTTCTTTATTTCCTCGTCCCAGCTCTTTCTCAGGTATTCCTTGCCGAGAGACTTTCTGTAGTTCGCTCTTATCTGGGACTTTGCGAGCAGTTCCAGCAATTCATCGTCTGCCGGTTCCGTGCTTTCATCAGCCATGTAAATACTTCGACGTTAGACGTTATTTGTTTTTCGCTTAAATAGCTTTGTACCTTCGTACTTTTGTATTATGTTGCTGTAGTTAGAACCGGACTTGCCCACATTAGCACAAGATATAATTACTGATAAATTGTCATTAATTATGTTTGAAGTCTTTGGGAAGACCTCTTAAGAGGAAATCAAGAAAAACACCTCCAATAATTATAGAATGCCATAAACTCTCTCTAACTAGCTCTGCACCCGAAAGAACTTTAAGGAAATCTGTTCCAGAACCTGTTTGTTTAAGCTTAAAGAAGAGTCCTTAGTATTCCTATCTCCAAACGTCCCTGTATTTCGAGCCTTTGTAAAGCCTCTGTACAGAATCCTTTAACTACTTCTGGCTTGTTTTCTTATTTTAGAGCTTCTCAAAAACGTAAGCTTCAAACTTCTTCCTTCAGAAGCTCATGTTAGGCATTCCTTCGAATCTACATCTACAGCAGTCCAAACAAAGATCTGTCTCTTCTCCAGCTTGATTTTTGTTTCGTCTATTGATATTAACCTCCTTTTCTTCTTTCCCGCTTTAAGACTCTGAGTCTGTGGTAGTAAATCCTAACAGATTCATGACTAATCTCCTCAAAAAGAGATAGGAACTCACTTGTTTCTGAAGAAAGACCGAAGAAGTATAATAATGCAGCAATTACTTTAAGTTCTATACCTTTCTTTATTCTCCAAAGTTTGTTGCTAAATTCTTGACGATGCTCGTTATAATACAACAATCACAAGTTCTAAATCTTTTTAAGCCTCTTCAGCGCTCTAACGCTATCTCCGATCCTTCCCCGAATGACCCTCGTCTTGAGGTGTTTTTCTGCCAGAGCTCTTAACTCCTTTACGATATCTCTTTCATCATTTATCAGGTTGTTCTGTTCCATCGGGTCTTTTCTGATGTTGTATAGCTCATCTCCTCTATCCGGG
>JALTBO010000125.1 GCA_027075275.1 Desulfurobacteriaceae bacterium | reverse complement strand
TATTTAAATAGACTATATTTGCTCTCTGCACGGAGGGGTGCCCGAGCCTGGCTGAAGGGGCACGATTGGAAATCGTGTGTACCCCCACAAGGGGTACCGCGGGTTCGAATCCCGCCCCCTCCGCCACTTTAAGAAAAACAACCCTGAAAACTGATAAAATCAAACTTATGAAAACAATTTTCAACCTTATATCTTTACTAATAGTTTTCTCTTCCGCAGCCTTTGGAGGGAATTTCAGACTCTACCTGCCTTTTAATTACCCCGGAAGCGTTGGCAAATTTGAGCTGAAAGAACCAGCTAAAAACCTAAAAGCCGTTATTGGATACAGAGGGAAACGCTATATTTTTTCTGGCCTTAAAGGAGAAAAAGAGGTCTACTTTGTAATACCTTACACCGTTCAAAAGGGAGTTTTCTCGCTATCGCTCTACGAAAACGGAAAGAGAACGTTCTTTAAACTTGAAAGGGTAAAGCCCAAATACTACAGAGTCTCTAAAATCTGGGTGAAGGAGAGGCCCTTAAAGGGGGAGCTCCTCAAAAGGGTAATCAGAGAAAGTAAACTATTAAGGAGAATACTCCATCAGGTTACTCCAAAAAAGTTCGGCGAAAACAAATTATACCCACCACTTAAGAAACTCTCCATTTCAACGCCCTTTGGAGCAAGGAGGATAATTAACGGAAAGAAACGTTCAATCCACTGGGGAACAGATTTCAGGGCTAAAAGAGGAACTCCTGTTCACGCCGCACTATCGGGGAAGGTTGTTCTTGCAAGGAACCTCTACTTTACAGGAAATACGGTAGTAATTGACCACGGCCTTGGAATTCACACGCTGTATGCCCACCTCTCAAAAATAACCGTTAAGGAAGGACAGTTCGTAAAGGCGGGGCAGGTTATCGGAAAAGTTGGGTCAACAGGAAGATCAACGGGCCCGCACCTCCACTTCGGCTTCTACGTTGAGGGGCAGAGGGCAGACCCGATGATAGTTATGAAAGAAAGGCTCTAACGGTTCATAACTTCTTTTCTGTAGTCTTCCCACCACTTCTTTAAACGGTTGAAGTCTGAAGCTGGAAACTCCTCTAAAACGGCAGAGAGGAGGGTTACTGCAAGCATGGATTCAGCAACTACAGAGGCTGCAGGAACGGCGCAGACGTCAGACCTCTCAATAGATGCCTCAAAGGGCTCTTTTGTCTCTATATCAACGCTCCTTAACGGATTGTAGAGAGTAGGAATCGGCTTCATTGCAGCCCTTACGATTATGGGCTCCCCGTTTGTCATTCCTCCCTCAAGGCCTCCAGCCCTGTTTGTCTCTCTGTAAAAACCCTGTTCTTCAGAGTAGAAGATCTCATCGTGGACTTTTGACCCGGGGAGCTCCGCCCCCCTAAACCCGAGTCCAATCTCTACTCCCTTAATTGCCTGAATTGACATAATGGCCTGGGCTATCCTGCCGTCCAACCTCCTGTCCCACTGGGTGTGAGCTCCAATTCCAGGAGGCATCCCGACTGCAAAAACGACAAACGTTCCCCCTAAACTCTCTCCCTCTCTCCTTGCTTTGTCTATCTCCTCTTTAAACAGGTAGTCCTTTTCAGGAACGGGAATACGAACATCTGACTTCTCAGCCCTCTTAAACCTTTCAGTTAAAGAAAGTCCTTTAATCTCCTCCTCTTCAACTTTCACAGAACCTATTGAGACAACGTAGCTTCCAATCTCTACACCGAGCTCCTTTAAGATGTTCTTGCAGAGAGCTCCCGCAGCGACCCTCCCTGCAGTCTCTCTGGCTGAAGACCTCTCTAAAACGTTCCTTATATCGTTAAAGCCGAACTTCAGAACTCCCGGAAGGTCTGCGTGGCCGGGGCGGGGTCTTGTAACCCGTTTCTCGGGGGGGAGCTCCCCCGGCTCCGGTTTCATTATCTCCTCCCAGTTCTTGTAGTCCCTGTTCCACACGGCCATCAGAATTGGACTTCCAAGGGTCTTACCGAGCCTCACTCCAGAAAGGAATTCAACCCTGTCCCTCTCAATCTTCATTCTTCCGCCGCGGCCGTAACCACTTTGACGCCTTGAGAGCTCCCTGTTTATAAAGTCAAAATCAACGGAAAAGTCAGCAGGAATTCCCTCAAGGTATGCAAATATCCCCTTGCCGTGGCTTTCGCCAGCTGTGAAAAACCTTAACATTCAAAGCCTCCAGACTGTTTTCTTTGAACTTTCCAAAAACAGCGTTGACACTTTTAACTGCACGGCCTATTTTACCTACTGCCGTGCGCCCGTAGCTCAGTAGGATAGAGCGCGAGATTCCTAATCTCGAGGTCGCAGGTTCGAATCCTGCCGGGCGCACCATTTTTTTTATTCCTTGACTTTTTAAAAACTTCCTATAAAATCACGCCGCACAAATCGGCATTAGGCGGAGGTTTCAGTCATGGCTGGGCTTGACGAACTCATGAAAGCAGTTCAGGAGAAATACACTCAGAAAGAGATACCCGACTTTAGGGTTGGAGACACAGTAAGGGTTAACGTAAAGATAAAAGAGGGAGACAAGGAGAGAATCCAGGCTTTTGAAGGTGTTGTAATCAGGAAGAGGGGGGCTGGAACAGACGCAACTTTTACAGTAAGAAAAGTCTCCTACGGTGTTGGTATTGAGAGGACATTCCCTCTCTACGCTCCGGTTGTTGAGAGCATTGAAGTACTCAAGAGGGGTATTGTAAGAAGGGCAAGGCTCTACTACCTCAGAGAGAGAAAAGGTAAAGCTGCCCGTATTAAAGAGAAGAAGGAGTGGATGACCAAGAAGTAATCCTCTTAATAGAGAGAAGCCTATGGAATAAAGGCTATAAACTCGTTGCAGGGATTGACGAAGCGGGAAGGGGGCCCCTAGCAGGGCCTGTTGTGGCAGCAGCTGTTGTCTTCCCGCAGAACGTCAATCCTTTTTTATTTAAGGACTCAAAAAAACTGAAAGAAAAAGAGAGAAAAGAGCTCTTTTTCAGGATATTTGAAACCGCAGTCTCGGTTGGAGTGGGATTCGCAGACTCAACAGAAATTGACGAGATAAACATCTACCGGGCAACTATCTTAGCCGCAAAAAGGGCGGTTGGAGAGCTCTCAGTTGAACCGGACTTTTTCATAACGGACTACCTGAAAATTCCGGAGTTTGCAGGTAGAATTCTTGCAATTCCAAAGGGGGATGAGAGGAGTTTCTCCTGCGCCTGTGCAAGCGTTGTCGCAAAGGTAACGAGGGACTACATAATGGAGGAGCTCTCAAAAATTTTTCCCGGCTACGGTTTTGAAAGGCACAAGGGATACCCGACAAAGGCACACGTAGAAGCCATCAAGGAGCTTGGAATAACACCGATACACAGGAGGAGTTTTGGGAAGGTCTCAGGAGAGAGGGAGAGAGGGGGAGGAAATAGCTTCCCGTTACTTGCTGAGGAAAGGTTACTCTATTATAAGGAGAAACTACAGGAGCTCCTTCGGAGAGGTTGACATAATCACCTACGACCCATCCACCAAAACCCTTGTGTTCGTTGAGGTTAAACACAGAAAGAAAGACTCGCTCAGCTCTCCCCTTGAGTCAATAACACCATCAAAAGTAGAAAAAATAAAGAAAACTGCGCTTCAGTTCCTATCTGAAACCACAATCGGCTACTCTTCAATCAGGTTTGACGCAATCTCAGTGGTTGACGGCCGGGTAGAGGAACACGTAGAAAACGCTTTTTAAACCTTGTTGCTATAATTTGCCAGCCGTCTATATTAAGGCTTAACCGTTTCAGGAGGTTTCGTTTTGGCAAAGGTAAGGGTTCACCAGCTTGCAAAAGAGCTTGGAATGACTTCAAAAGAGCTCATAGAGAAACTGAGAGAGGAGCTTGACATAAACGTTAAAAGTGCTCAGTCAAGCCTTGACGAGAAACAGGTAAGGATAGTTAAAGAGTTTCTCCAGCCAAAAGTTGTTGTAGTTGAGGAAAAAGAGGAAGTGAAAGCTCCTCCTGTGGAGAAGAGAGAGGAGCTCCCGGTTGAGGCTGTTGAGACTCAACCGAAAGAGGAACAGAAGGGAGAGGTAAAAGCTTCGGAAGAGACGGTTGAGAAGAGAGAAACTATTGAAGCTAAAGAGGAGAAAAAAACAGAAGAAAAAGTAGAGAAGCCGGCAGAAGAGAAGAGAGAAGAGAGGCCGAAAAGGAGCTCTGAAGTAAGAATCCTCTCCCCAGAGGAACTTGCAAGGAGGAGACGCCGCAGAAGACCCCGGAGAGAAGAGGGTGAACGTCGCTCCCATAGGGAGAGGAGAGAGAGAGCTCCCCGCCAGCAGAGGGAGAGAAGGCGCCCTGAACGTCCTCAGAGAAGACCTGAAGGGAAACCGGTTGAGGAAAAGGTTACAAGGGAGCAGCTTGAGAAGCTAGTAGCCTCAACAAAAGAAGCCAGGGAGAAAGAAAAAGAGAAGCCGAGAACTCAGGAAGAAATTCTCGCCCAGAAAAAACGGGAGCAGAAGGAACTTGAGGACCAGAAGAAGTTTGAAGAGCTCATGAGAAGAATTGAGGAGAAAAACAGAGCCAAGAAAAAGAGGAAGAAAAAGAAGAAAAAAGAGGAAGTTGTTGAGGAGGTGCCTTTTGAGGAGCTCTCAGAGGAGGAACAGCTCCAGCGCCTCATAGAGGAAGAAGAAAGGGCTAAAACCGTTGTAATACCTGAAGTTATTTCCGTTCGTGAGTTTGCAGAGAGGTTAGGTGTTGAACCCAACCAGCTCCTTCAGGACCTGATAGCCCTCGGAAAGTTCGTTGCAATCAACCAGCCCATAGACTTTGAAACTGCACAGAAGGTTGCTGAAAAGTACGGCAAAGTGGTGAAGCTTGAAGGAGCTGAGGAAGAAGAGGCTGCCCTTGAGGCAGAGCTTGAAGAAACTCCAGACAGGGAAGAAGACCTCCAGCCGAGGCCTCCTGTTATCACAGTTATGGGACACGTTGACCACGGTAAAACAACCCTCCTTGACTACATAAGGAACACAAAAGTTGCAGAGAGGGAAGCTGGAGGAATTACGCAGCACATTGGAGCTTCCGTCGTTGAAGCAGAGACCAGCGAAGGGAAGAAAAAGCTTGTCTTCCTTGACACCCCCGGCCACGAGGCCTTCACAGCAATGAGGGCAAGGGGAGCACAGGTAACAGACATAGCCGTTTTAGTCGTTGCAGCAGACGACGGCGTAATGCCCCAAACGGTTGAAGCAATCAACCACGCAAAGGCTGCAGGAGTTCCGATAATTGTTGCAATAAACAAGATAGATAAACCGGGAGCTAACCCTGAAAGGGTTAAGCAGGAGTTAACTCAGCACGGCCTCATCCCCGAAGACTGGGGAGGCGATACGGTAATGGTTCCGGTATCTGCCAAAACGGGAGAGGGAGTTGATGAACTACTTGAGATGATAGCCCTCCAGGCAGACATAATGGAACTGAAGGCCAACCCCAACAAGCCTGCAAGGGGCGTTGTATTAGAGGCCAAGCTGGACAAAAAAAGAGGCCCTGTTGCAACGCTCTTAGTTCAGAACGGAACGCTGAAGGTTGGAGATGCAATCGTTGCAGGCCTCTACGCAGGAAAGATAAGGGCCATGTTTGACGATAAAGGAAGGCCAGTTAAGGAAGCCGGCCCTGCAACGCCTGTTGAAATCTTAGGCCTTGAGGACGTTCCCCTTGCCGGAGATAAGTTCTACGTAGTTGAGTCTTTAGAAAAGGCAAGGGAAATAGCAGCTAAGAGGCAGGAGCTTGCAAGGCAGTCTGCACTTGAGAAAGAGAAGAGAGTCAGCCTTGAAGATCTCTTCAGCCAGATGCAGGCAGGAGAGGTCAAAGAGCTCAACGTTGTTCTCAAGGCAGATGCACAGGGTTCCATAGAGGCCATAAGGAAGTCTTTAGAGGAGCTCTCCACAGACGAGGTTAAGGTAAACGTGATCCACGCAGGTGTTGGTCCCATAACAGAGAACGACGTAATGCTTGCAGCAGCTTCAAACGCAATCGTTATAGGCTTTAACGTTCGTCCAGACTCAGCAGCCCGCAAGGCGGCAGAGAGGGAAAAGGTTGATATAAGGACATACAGGGTCATCTACGATATTGTTGACGAGATTAAGAAGGCTATGGAAGGTCTTCTTGAACCTGAGGAGAAAGAGGTCTACCTTGGCTCAGCCGAAGTCCGTGCAACGTTTAAAGTTCCAAAGGTTGGAACAGTTGCAGGCTGCTACGTAAGGGATGGAGTCATAAGGAGAAATGCAAACGTCCGTCTTGTGAGAGACGGAGTTGTCATCTACGACGGAAAAATCGCCTCCCTCAAAAGGTTTAAAGAAGACGTTAGAGAGGTTCAGGCCGGCTACGAGTGCGGAGTTGGCCTTGAGAACTTCAACGACATCAAAGTGGGAGACATTATAGAGTGCTATACTATAGAAAAGGTTAAGAGAGAGATGTAGAGTTGGAGAAGGCTAAAAAAGACTTAAGGGAAACTTACGAGAAATACTTAAACGAGGGCCTCAACAGAGAGGAGGCCCTCTCTAAAACCATAGCTGAAGTTAGGGAGAGACATTCAGAGCTTGCGTTCAGGGAAGCTTTAAAAGAGTTCCTAAAGGAAATTGTAAAATCCTTCTCACTGGAAAACTGGTCGGAAGAAGACCCAGTTATGGGGGTAATAGAGGCAGCATACGCCGAATGGGAGATCCTCCGGACAAAAGTTAAAGCCCTTTTTGAAAAAGGGGAGAAGTGAGGGAATAATGCTGCTCTCTCTGTGTCCAAACCCCTGTTTGGACGTTTATTACTATACGGGAGCTCTAAAAGAGGACGATACAAATAGAGTAGAGAACCCTCTGTTGTCTCCCGGGGGAAAAGGGGTAAACGCCGCAAGGGTTATTGCCCGGTTCTGCGATGAATCCTACCTTGCCCTCCCACTGGGAGGCTGTATAGGAAGATGTGTAAAAGAACTCCTTGAGAAAGAGGGCGTTTCAGCAATAATCGTTAACATTTCTGCCGAAACAAGAGTAAACACGATTTTGGAACAGAGGGCAAAGGGGAAGCACATACTTATTTCGGCAAGGGGAGCTCCCCTAACAGAAAAAGAGCTGGAAAAACTGAAAGAAACGGTCTGCAACTGCTACGAACCGGAAGTTTTAATCTTAGGGGGAAGCGTTCCGCCGGGAATAAGGAACACGTTTTACGGAGAAATCGTTGAGAACTTTAAAGGAACAAAAACAAAGGTGATAGTTGACGCCGACGGAGAACTCCTTCAAAAAGCCGTAGAAAAAGGACCGTTTGCGGTAAAACCCAACAGATATGAACTTGAAAGGCTTGTAGGTCATCCACTCTACTCCATAGAGGACATAGTAAAAGCTGCAGAAGCCGTTAGAAAATGGGGTGTAGAGGTCGTTATAGTATCCCTGGGAGAGTTTGGAGCTCTCTGCCTTTACAAAGGCGGTGCTTTCCGGGTAGTCCCACCTAAAGTTGAAGTCAAGAACACAGTAGGAGCAGGAGACTCCCTTGTAGGAGGGTTCGCCTACGCAGTTTACGCGGGAAAAGACATTCCTGAAGCTGTACAGTTCGGTGTAGCCTGTGGAACAGCAACAGTAACAGAGGAGGGAACAAAACTCTGTAAACCGGAAAAAGTTAACAGACTACTTAAAACAACAAAAATAGAAAAACTTTAAGAAACTGAATAGGGAAGGGAATGGTGAAGAAGGATTTCGCTGAAAACAGCGACTTTAAGTTCAGGGCAAAAGCCTTCGTTATTTTTTCAATAATATTTATTCTGTTTCTTTCAGCGGATATTCTAATAGACTTTTACCTCAGCGGAAACATTAATAACATTTTCTACTATACCGAAATTTTAGGAGCACTTCTCATAATTGTAAACCTTGTAGCTTTTTTACTGTTTAAGGATGAAAGAAACATAACAATATTTCTAATAATAGCCGGTTTTCTTTCTTTTCTGTTTGCTATATGTAAAGAAGGAAGTTTAGACTCCGTTGCAGGTTTAATCGCCTATCCCTTTATAGTCGCCTTTACAAGGGGATATAAATCTGTAGTTCCCTGGAACCTACCAGTTATTTTCGGTTTTATTTCCGTATTTCTCTTTAAAGAAGATCTGTTTAAATTCCTGAATTTAAATAATATTCCTGGAGTAAAAAGTGAAAAAATACTCTTAGAACTGATGTTTGGATACCTAATAGTAGTCTTGGTTAGCTATTTCCTTTCAAAAACAGCAAAAGATATCACTTTTGAAATTTATAACATCTCTGTTAAAGACCCATTAACCGGACTTTTTAACCGAGCATTTGCCCTTTCTTACCTTGAACAGGAAACTGAAGAGCTCAGAAGGAATAGAAATTTGAAGAACAATATCTGCATAGTGTACATAGACCTTGATAACTTTAAAACAGTGAACGATACCTTCGGCCACTCTGTAGGAGATTCAGTCCTCACAAAAGTAGCTTCTATTTTTAAATCGTTTTTCAGAAAGAGCGACGTTGTTGCAAGGTTGGGAGGAGACGAATTCCTTGTAATAGCAAAAAATGTGGAGTGTGAAAGTTTAAACAGAAGACTGGAAGACTTGAGAAATAAAGTTGAAAGAGAGCTTAAAAGGTTTGGTATCTCTATGAGCTACGGCATTTCAGAAATACCGAAAGATAGCACTACTGCTAAAGAAGCGTTAGAGATAGCAGATACAAGAATGTATGAAAATAAACAGTTAAGGAAAGGGAAAGCAGTAAGAAGGGAGCTCCCCTCCGCAGAGGAGCCCACCTCCTAAATCTCGTCCCACCCTTCTACGGCACTTGCCTGGTTGTAGCTTGTAACAGTAGCCTCAAAGAAGTTAGCCTTAACGTTCCCCTCTCCGCCGGTATCGGCAATCCTCTCAAGGTGCTCATAAGGATTAGGTCTATCGGGGAATATTGGATCAAGTCCTAAAGCCTTTAGCCTCTTATTTGCTATGTAGTAAGTGTAGTCCTCAATAGACTGTTCGTTCATTCCAAGGATCTTGTTCCCGATAACTTTCTTACTGAACCGCTGCTCCTGGTCAACTGCAATCTTAAACATCTCATAGATTTTGTCCTTTGACAGGTATTTCTTAAAGCTTTCATCTGTTAAATCTTTCATAAAGTGCTCAAACAGGATAACGTGGGTTAGCTCATCTCTGTTTATGTACCTGATTATGTCTGCTGTTCCCTGCATTAAGTTCCTTGATGCAAGGTTGTAGAAGAACATAAAACCGTTATAGAAGTAAAGCCCTTCAAGGAGGTAGTTCCCGACAAGAACCTCTCCGTAGTTCTCCATTGTTGGGTCTTCTAAAAATTTCTGATAGATGTCTGCAATGTATTTGTTCCTTTCAAAAAGTATCGGATCTTTCTTCCACCAGTAGTAAACCTCCTCCCTCTTTTCAGCAGGAACAACAGATTCAATTGTGTAGCCGTAGCTCTGGGAGTGGATGGCCTCCTGGTAGGCGTGGATTGAGAGATCAATCGTTATCTCCGGAGCCTTTACGTAGGCAGCGATGTTTGGAATATTTGTAGTTTGAATTGAGTCAAGGAAAACCAGAAACGAGAGTATTTCGTCGTAAGCCTGCCTTTCGTCGTCTGTGAGCTCCTTGTAGTCCTGAACGTCCTGAGTAAGGTCAACAGTTTCAGGGATCCAGAAGTTTGCCATCATAACCCGGTAGAGCTTAGGAGCCCACTCGTACTTAATAACGTTCAGGTTAAAGATGTTCGTTGTATCTCCGTGAAGAATTCCCCTCTTTGCAGGATCGTCGTTCCCCTCAGGATTAAATATGGGACGGGGTTTCATAAGTTCTTTCCTTAAGTCGGCCAATGTGTCCTCCCTCTAATGTTTCTTTTCTATTTCTTTCAGATCCTCACGCAGCCCTCTATAGATAGACAGAAACAGGTAGAAAAGTGAAACTGCCAAAATGAGTGCTATTACTAAAGCTATCAAAGTTTCCATCTATCCTCCCAATCAAGTAGCAAAAGTATTGTATCAATCAGGAGGACAGAAAGGAAAAAAGCAAATATATAAACTTGGCCAGATAAGAGATAATTTTTACAAATTTTCAAAAGTTCACGAACAAAATTAAAAGTCAGAACAAAAAGAACTACAAATCCAACTTCAAGAATAATCCCCACAGAGAGAAAAACTACAACAGATGGATTAAAACCAGAGGAAGTGAGCCTCAAAAAGAGGCCCACAATACCTCCAGACAGTGTAAGAATAAAAACTGATAGTAGTTTTAGCATTTCTGTGTAGAATTTAATCTCTTCCTTGACTCTATCTTTGCTAGTTTGCACAGGCTATGCATTCCTCTTTCTTGAGAGCTCCCTGGCTGTCCTTCTGAACTGTTCTTACGTAGTAGATTGTCTTTATTCCCTTCTCCCATGCATACATAACGGTTTCGTAGATGTCCTTTGCCCTGATTCCGAGGTTGAGGTTGAAGAGGAGCTCCATTGAAATTCCGCTGTCAACCCACTTCTGGATTGTTGAGATTACGTCAATAACCTCTCTCTGGTCCATAAACTTGCTCTCCCTGTAGAACCAGAACCTCTCCTTTATGTAAGGAGGACAGATGGGAACCGCCTGCTTCTGGTTTTTGTCTATGTAGAACCTTGAGAACGGCGGGAGAACTCCCGGAGTTGCCCCCTGCAGTAGGCCTGAGCTTGTATTTGGGGCTATAGCAAAGAGCTGGCCGTTCCTGATTCCGTACTTTTTGAGTTTTGAGAGGAGCTCCAACCACTTCTCCTTGAGGTTTGTCTTTTCAGAAAGGTACTCCGCATCTTTCCCGATTATCACACCTTTGCTCCAGTCTGAGCCCTCGTATGCAGGGAAGGCTCCCCTTTCCTTTGCAAGGTTTATACTCTCGTCTATTCCGTAGTAGGCAATCTTTTCGTAGAGCTCATCAATCACTTTTAAAGACTGTCTGCCGTAGGGTATCTCCCTTTTCGCAAGGTAGTCTGCAAGCCCAAGGGTTCCCACTCCTATTGTTCTATACCTATCGTTGTGGAGCTTGCTCTCTAAAATCGGTGGTGTTGTCAGCTCTATCGTGTTGTCAAGAATTCTCACTGCAGCCCTAACGGCCTCCTCAAGCTCCTCATCGTTTTCAATGTTCGCAAGGTTTATAGAGAGGAGATTACAGGTGTGGACAAGTCCGGGCTCCTCAATCTCGTTAATGATCTTCCCGTTTTTCATGTAGGTCTTAAAGCCTTTAGAGGGTTTGAAGTTTGAGAAGCTCTCCATACAGAGGTTTCCGTTTCCTATATAGCCGTCGTGCTTTAATGGGTTGAGCCTGTTTGCAGTATCCTTAAAGAAGATATAGGGAAGACCAGTTGCAACCTGCGTTTTCAGTATCTCTTTGAGGAGCTCCTTCGCCCTCACTTTCTTTTTCAGTTTCAGTTTATCGCTTTCAGCCTCTACGTGCATGTAGGCCTTCTCAAACTCCTCTCCCCACAGCTCGTAGAGTTTATAGCCGAACTTTCTCTCAACCTCGTAGGGGTCAACGAGGAGCCACTCCTGGTCAAACTTCACCCTCTCCATAAAGAGGTCTGGAACAACAACCTGAGGAAAGATGTCAAAGGCCTTACGCCTTAAATCGCCGTTTTCCGTTTTAAGCTCTAAAAAGTCGTAAATGTCTAAGTGCCACACGTCTAAAGCAACCGTAACTGCTCCTGCCCTTTTCCCTTCCTGGTTTACCGCAACGGCAACGTCGTTAAGGATTTTCGTCCAGGGAACTATTCCACCGCTGGCACCAAATACCTTTTTAATCCACGACCCTTGTGCCCTTATACGGGAAAGGTTAACACCAACTCCCCCAGCCCTCTTTGAAATCTGTGCAACCTGATTGGCCGTATACATAATGGAATCAAGGTTGTCGTCCATTGCTGTTATGAAGCAGGAAGAGAGGTTTCCGTTGGGACGGCGGAGGTTGATGAGGATAGGAGTTGCAAGTGAAAGCTTCTTCCCTGCTATAAGGTCGTAGAAGTGTTTGGCTATCTTTAACCTTCTCTCTTTAGGCTCGTTTATTGCAAGCATGAGGGAGATGGTCATAAACATCTCCTGGGGGAGCTCTATCGGATAGTCTTCATAGATGCAGAGGTATCTTTTTGCTAACAGGTTCGCTCCGGCGTAGTCGTAGAGGAAGTCGTATTCAAGCTTCAGGTAGTCTCCGGCCTCTATAAGCTCTTCCTCTGTGTAGTTTTTGAGGAGCTCTTCAGTGTAGAGTCCTTTTTCAACTAAATCTTTAACAACCCTTAAGTACTCTTCTCCTCCTCCAACGTAGGCCAGCTTGCTGGTTCCCCTTCTAATGGATACTTCCTTGTAGAGGTTAAAAATAAAGAGCCTTCCGGCAAGGATTCTCCAGTCGGGCTCCTCAGGGGTTGTAAGCTGGAGGGCGGTATTTATAACAGCTTCGTGAATCTGTCGGGTAGTTATGCCGTCAAAGAAGTGGAGCTTGAGCTTGGCCTCAAGTTTCAGCGTGTTGACGTTTAAGCCTTCAGCTGCCCAGTTGATGACCTTCCTGATCTTCTCAATGTTGAGAGGTTCCCTGTTCCCCTTCCTCTTTACAACAGTTATTCTGTTCATTGCACCTCCTTTCTCGGTTTGCCACCTGTTTATTAAATCACCGGAAGGGGGGCTATCTCAAGTCAAAAGAAAGGATAACCTCTTAAACTGATTGATTATTAGAACTTTATCAATTACAAAAAATGGTCTCAAAAAAACATCGACACATGCCAAAACCCTATGATTTATGCAGATTAAAGGGGGATTTCCCTCCATCCTGAACAGATATTGACGAAAAGTTCAAGGGTTAAACCTCTCTGTAGAGGTATTCAACGTTTGTGGAACTCCCCTGAACTTTATAGTCTTTCAGGAATGGAAAGAGCTCTCTAACTCCTTTGTTCACTTTTATGACAACCCGTTTTCCTGCAACCCTTTCAGCCTCTCTAAGGGTTTCGGGAGAGATAAAGTCCTTAACCGCAACTTCCCTGAAGGGAGACATTACGCTGCAGTGCCACTTTGGTTTTATGAACATGGGGGAGAAGTAAACAATATCGTAGGACTTATCCGGCTGGGATTTGAGGAACTCGTAGTTATCTCCCAAAACAGGCTTAACCAGCTTAAAGGCAAAGTCGGCAACCTTCAGTTTTCCTTTCGGCTTGTATCTCTCAAGCCCCCGCTTAACTATCTCGTAAATAACAGGCTCCTTCTCAACGCCAACTACTTCCCTTTTGGTTACAAAGGCAGCCATAAGGGCATCCTGGGCAAGACCTAAGTTGCAGTCTAAAACGGTATCACCTTCTCTTAAGTCCATAGCTTCAACCATTGCCTCTTTTCCGCCGGCAAGGTAGTTAAGGAGCCTTATCTTAAAAAGACCGGGATGGAAAAAGAGCTTCTGTCCTTTAAGGGTGTGAAGAGTTAGGGTCAAGTCTCTGTTAACAACAAGAACGTTCTTCCCAAACCGCTTTTTTATGGCGTTTATCGTGTTGTGGCGGCGCTTGACGAGGGGAGCTCCCAGCTTCTCAGAGAGCTCCTCGGCCTCCCTTACCATCTCGGGAGTAGGCTTTCTATCTGTGGTAACAACAACTTCCACTACTCTCTCCCGGCTATAAGGTCTGGCCTTTTCCTCTCAAGGTACTTCTGAGTATAAGAACAGAGGGGATAAATCTTGTAGCCGTTTTCATCGGCATATTCAACCAACTTTGCAGAGAGCTTTCCGGCAATTCCCTTACCTCTCTGACTCTCCGGAACGTAAGTTGTACTCACAACAATCACTTTCCTCTCCTCGTCCACGCCAAACGTAATAAAAGCTTCCTCTCCGTCTGGAAATAAAAGCCGAATTTTCCCCTTTTCTACCCTTATTTCCAATTAAACAACCTCCGAAACGATTTGTCTATAATTTTAATAGTGGAATCAAGTTAATTATAAGGCGAATAATTCCGGGGGAATTATGTCTTTTAACATGCTCATATTAATAATACTGGGGTTTGCCTTCCTCTGGTACCTCCTTGATGAACTCTACGAAAATTTAGACAGCTTTGTTCAGAAGAAAAAGAAGTAGCCTCCCGATACCCTCCAGCATAAATTGTTGCCCGTCACGGGTGAACGGGAAGTCCGGTGAGAGTCCGGCGCTGTCCTCGCAACCGTGAGCAGGGAGAAAAGATGGGTCTTTGCCACTGGAGTGGAGAGGTGAAAAGCCGCCACTCTGGGAAGGCACTGGCCCGATAAACCCTGCAAGCCGGGAGACCGGCCCGTGATGGGTGGGGAATCCCACCCCTTCGCGTCCTGCGGGGGTTCGGGGCGCGGGAAAGGAGAGGGTATTCCTTTTTCTTTTCCCGCCTTGGAGCTCCTGCGGGTGTTAAAACCAAAACACCCACAGGAGGTAGCAGCATGAAG
>JALTBO010000124.1 GCA_027075275.1 Desulfurobacteriaceae bacterium | reverse complement strand
GGTAAAATAAAACTCGGCTACGGAATACCCCTTTCAGTTTCTGGGAAAAACATATTCTTTGACAGGAAGTTTTAATGGAAAACGTTGCCTGGATAGTTGTTCCATCGGGGGAAACGCTAACAACGGTAACAACTCCCGTTTCGTCCCTCATTGAGAACAGGAGCATTCTAAAGAAGAAACCCCTGTGGATACACTTCAGGCGTTTAGACGAGGCAGTAGAGGAGCTCCTCTCAGAGGAGTTTGATATAAACGAGCTCTCAATTGAGGACTGTAAATCTGAAGCCCGCTCAAAGGCGGAGCACTTTGAAAACTACCTCTTTATGCTCCTCATCTACTTTGACGGCGGTATAAGCCGTCAGAAGAAGCTCTGCCTTTTCTGGGGAAAGGATTTCGTTTTAACAGTTGGAAGCAGGCGCCTCTTTGAAGAGGCCAAAAAAGAGCTGATGCTTGAGGAGGAGCCCTTTGGAGAGGGCGTTGAGAAGATAGTCTGGATAATCTCATCCCTCATAACCGATAAGTTCAAATACGTTACAGACCTTTTGGAAGACCAGGCAGATGAGATAGAAGCAAAGGTCTTTAAGGAGCAGAGCCCGGAGCTCCTTGAGGACATCTCAGACCTCTCCTACGAGATACTCACATTAAGGAGAGCTCTCAAGCAGATTAGAGACGCCTACAAGTTCGCCATGTCCTTTTCCGGCAGATTTGCAAACCCCGAGAACATCCACTACTTCAGAGACCTCTTAGACGAAATAAGCATCCTCTACGATAGGGCAGAGACCTTACACGAGTTCATACAGAACGTTTTAAACGTCTTCTCATCCCTTGTTAACTTCAAACTTAACGACATAATGAAAACCCTGACAATCTTCGTTGCCGTCCTTGAGCCCATTATGTTCATCTCCTCTTACTACGGAATGAACGTTGAGAACCTTCCGCTGGCCTCAAAGCCCTACGGGATACTCGTCATATCTTTCTTCATGCTCTTTCTCAGTTTAGGGCTTCTCTACTACTTCAGGCGGAAAAACTGGATTTAGGGAGAGAGTTGAAAGTCCTCGTCTATCAGACGGCTTTCCTTGGAGACCTTATCCTCACTTCCCCGCTCCTTAAGTCCATCCACAAAACCTTTAACTGTGAAGTCTATTTGGTTTTAAGGAGAGGTTTTGAGGAAGTTTTCAAAGGCTTTGACTTCGTAAAGCCCATTCCCGTTTCAAAGCCCTCTCCCTTTTCCCTATCAAAGCTCTTAAGGGAATACTCCTTTGACGTTGCCCTATCTCCCCACCGCTCCCACAGGGCCTCAATAACCCTTTTTCTCTCAAGGATTCCAAAGAGAATTGGTTTTGACAGGGCAGGTTTTTCTTTCCTATACACAGATACAGTTCCCCACCGCTTTGAAAAGGGGCTCCATGAAGTTGAGAGGAACCTCTCTCTCCTGAAACCTTTAGAAATGGAATTCAACGTTGTTTACGATAGTGAGCCGGAGCTCCCCCTAAAACCGGAAGAGGTGGAGTTTACTCTGCAGAAGTTCGGCCTGAAAAAACCTTACATCGTATTTACCCCCGGCTCTGTGTGGCCTACAAAGGCCTGGCTCCCTGAGTACTACGGAGAGGTGATAAGATACTACTCCAGTAAGGGCTACGAAACCGTTATAGTGGGCTCAAAATCGGACTTCCCTTACTGCCAAAAGGCCTGGGAAACTTCAGGGAAAGCTGCAAAGAACCTCTGCGGGAAAACCGGTTTAAGGGAGTTCTTCTCGGTTATAAAGGGAGCAGAGCTTGTAATCTCAAACGATTCCTCTCCCGTCCACGTTGCAGTCTCTGTGAAAACCCCCGTTGTTGAAATCTACGGAGCAACAGTTCCGGAGTTCGGCTTCTTCCCCTACGGTAAGGGAGAAATCGTTGAGCTTCAGGGTTTAAAGTGCCGCCCCTGTGGGCTTCACGGCAAAAAGAGCTGCCCAGAGAAGCACTTTAGGTGTATGGCTGACCTGAAGCCGGAGATGGTTATTGAAAAAGCTGATAAACTTTTATCGGCCACTTAAAAGTTGGTATATTTCCCTCACCTAAACAACCGATACGGGAGGCAGTTAAATGAACGTTAAAGTAACTCCACTTGATACCCAGCCTGTGAACCAGCAGGAGATTGAAATCGTTGAGAGGAAAGGGCTGGGACACCCGGATACAATCTGCGACGCCCTTGCGGAGAAACTCTCTGCGGAGCTCTGCAAGTTCTACTACGACAAGTTCGGCTTTGTTCTCCACCACAACGTTGATAAAAACCTCTTAGTTGGCGGCAGTGCCCTTCCAAAGTTTGGCGGAGGAGAGGTAAAAGAGCCGATAGAGATATTCCTCTCAGGTAGGGCAATTAAGGAGTATAAGGGAGTAAAAGTTCCCGTAGATGAGCTGGCAGTTGAGAGCGCAAAGGAGTGGCTTAAAGAGAACATCCACGCCATAGACCCTGAAAAACACGTGAGGATTCACACCTACATAAGGCCCGGCTCAGTAGACCTCGTTGACATATATATGCGCCAGCTGAAAGAGGGACTTCCCCTTTCAAACGACACATCTTTCGGCGTTGGCTACGCTCCCTTTGACGACCTTGAAAACGTTGTCTACCACGTTGAGAGGAAGCTTAACGATAGGGAGTTTAAGAAAGTTCACCCTGAAGTTGGAGAAGACATTAAGGTAATGGGCGTTAGGATCGGCGAGAAGATAAAGATAACAATAGCCTGCGCCTTTGTTGACAGATTCGTGAAAGACGTTGACGACTACATGGAGAAAAAAGAAAACGTAAGGAGAACTGCTTTAGACGTTGCAAAGAGGTTCACAACAAGGGAAGTTGAGGTTGACATAAACACCGGTGACGACGTAGAGAACGCAAACGTTTACATAACAGTTACAGGAACTTCTGCCGAAGCGGGAGACGACGGAGAGGTTGGAAGAGGTAACAGGGTTAACGGCCTCATAACTCCCTACAGGCCTATGAGCCTTGAGGCCGCAGCCGGTAAAAACCCCATAACCCACGTTGGAAAACTCTACAACATAACAGCCAACGAGATAGCCAGAGAAGTTGTTAATGAAGTTCCAGAGGTAGAAGAAGCTTACGTTTACATGGTAAGCCAGATAGGAAAACCCGTTAACCAGCCGCTGGCTGTTGACGTAAAGGTGAGGAGCTCCCAGCCAACAGAAGCCTTCCAGCCAAAGGTTGAAGTTATCGTCAACGAGAAACTCTCTGAAATGAAAGACATCTGGAAGAAACTGGTAAACGGAGAGATAACAGTTTATTAATTCTTTAGGTTAGAGGGCGGGAGCTCCCGCCCTTCATCATTATTACTCTGTTTTTTATTACCGCTATTTTTCTTACCTTGGAATCTTTCTTGTTCTCAAAAACTCAAAGAATAAAGTATTAACTATTAATATTACTAAGGTTTTGATATACTCTAAGTATAATCGCTGGGTTATTGGAATTGAAAGTTGAGTTTACTGGATTTAGCTGCTGAAATAGTAATTCTTATTTCTATTTCTCTGGTTGCTGCTTCAATTTTATTTGCTATTCTATGCATAGCTTTATGGCCTCTTTGGGGTATTCTTTACCTTATAGTTCTGTATTATGAAAAGAAAATGCAGAATGAAAAAAATAAAAAATTAACCTCTTACAGAAAACTCTTAGAGTGCTCAAAACTTCACTCTTCAGCCCATACTAGTGAGAGGGTTTAAATCCTAGTTAGAAATATACCCTGCTAAAAGCAGCTTAAATTCCACTAGTTCAGATAAAACGAGTTTGATTCAAAAAGGTGTGAGAGGCTACTAACAGTTTAAATCCCACTAGTTCAGATAAAACCAACTTGCTGAGTATCGCCGCCGCTCTGGTGGTCGTGTTTAAATCCCACTAGTTCAGATAAAACTATAAATCCTATGTTCAATCTTTTAGGAAAATTCTTGTTTAAATCCCACTAGTTCAGATAAAACATTGTGTAATAGCTAATAAAAATAAGAAGTCCAATCTAGTTTAAATCCCACTAGTTCAGATAAAACTTAGGAGTGCGAACGAAGAAGAAAGAAAACTTGGAGAGGTTTAAATCCCACTAGTTCAGATAAAAC
>JALTBO010000123.1:3099-14482 GCA_027075275.1 Desulfurobacteriaceae bacterium | reverse complement strand
GAAGTATCGTTTATAACCCGTGAAACAAAAGTTCCCGGCGGCTCTTTCAGGAAATTCTCTAAGGGAAGCGAAATTATCTTCGTGTAGAGCTCCTCCCTCAAAGAAGCAATAACCTTTTGACCTATGTAAGCCATTGAGTAGTAGTTGACAAAGAAGACAACTCCCTTGAAGAAGACAAGGAGAACCAGAATAACGGGAACTAACTTAACCATGTGGGCGTTTTTCTCAACAAAAACCGAGTTAACAACAACCTTAACAAAGTAGGCAAGGTAGGAAGTGAGAGCAGCGTTGAGAATGAGGGTAATCAGTGCAACCAGAACTAAGAGTTTTAAAGGTTTCAAGTATTTAAAAAGCCACAGCGGAAAGTTCTTCACAGCCTCTCCTAAAGGGAATAGAGAAGTGTCCGGGTTTTAAACCAGAACATACTCTTTTTCTCGCTGACTGCAAGCCTCTTTATGTGGCAGAAGTCTCCCCTGTTCCATCCCCTTTCAGTCGTGAAGCAGAACCTGTAGCCCACTTTCTTCGCTATTTCCACAAGCTCCTCGTCGTAAATCCCCCACGGCCAGGCAACGGCGTTGACCTCCTTTCCAAGCCTTTCCTCCAAAATGGACTTTGAGAGTGAGAGCTCCCTCTCAGCCTCTCTCTTATCTGCAACCAAAATGCTCGTTAGCTCCGTTCCCGGCTTAACGCTTTCTCTTATATCTTCCGGAAGAGAGTAGATTCTCCAATCGTTTGGCGGCCTGTAGGGTTTCCCCTTTCCAACGGCAGCCCTGTGAGTTAGGGCGTGGGACTGGACGGATACGAGCCCCTCAGAGGAGATGAGGCGGAGCTCCCCCCAGGAAAGGAAAGCCGAGTTATCGCCGTCTAGAAAAGACCTTTTAAAAGCCTCAGGAGTTGGAACATTTGAAAAATCCGGAGAATTCCTGACTTCTTCACTGTTTAGAACCCTCTCAGGAGATACAAAAATAACGGCCGGAATCTGATATTTCTTCAAAACAGGATAGGCGTAAACGAAAAAATCGTAAAAACCGTCATCAAACGTAACAAGAACAGAAAACCTACCGGCCTTTTCTAAAGCCTCAAGAGGAACTGTTTTTAATTTTCTGGACAGAAACTCCATCTGACTTTCAAAAACTTCAGGATGAACGCCGTATTCAGGGTGAACTCTGTGGTAAAGTAAAACAACAGTTCCCATCATGAGACCTCTAAAACGTCTGAAAGTATCTTCTCAATTACATTCTGCCAGCGGAAATTCTCTGCTTTTTTCCTCATAAGCTCTGTTTTCCTATTCGTATTTTCCAAATTCTCTATCATCTCTTTCAACTTTAGCTTGAAATCTCTCTCATCTTGCGGCTTAAAGTAGGTAAAGTAATCTCCGGCAATAACCTTTACAGGTTCAATACCCGCTGATATGACCGGTTTTCCAAGGGCCATATATTCATAAGCCTTTAGAGGAATCGTTTTCTGGCTGGGTGTAAAGGGAGCTACCATAATGTCAGCTTCTGAGAGAGCTCCCGGAATCTCCTTTTGAGGAACAAAGCCGGTAAACCTTACCCTGTCTAAAACCCCCTCTTCCACGGCAACCCTTTTTGCTTCAGAAACCTGCCTCTCGTTTCCACCAACAACTAAAAGGTTAAACTGAGGAAGCTCCTTAAGGGCTTTAAAGAGAAAACCCAGACCCTTTTCAGGAAGGAGATTTCCTAAATAACCCAAAAGGTATCGCTCTTTCCTCTCCAATTTCTTAACAGGCTGAAACAGGTAATCTCCAACCGGGTAGTGGTAGTTCCAGAGCTTAACGTGAGGGAGTTCCTTAGAGAGCTCCCTGTAAACCTCAGGGCACACAACGTAGTTAATATCTGAAACAGCAGCCGCCTCAAGAAAGGGCTTTGTCTGGTGGTTCTCAAAAACAATTCTCACGTTTGCCACTTTCTTAAGCCACCTTAACTGAAGAACGTGGGAAACCTTTGAGAGGAAGATTACGTTCAGGGAGCTCCTGTTTTTTAGAACATCCCTTACAAGCCGTGAAAAGTTTAAAACCGTTGAAAGACCTTTGTGCTTTACTGTTGTAAAAACTTTCAAGTTCTCTGAAAACTCTACTCCTAAAAATTTCTCAAGCTGCTTTACGCTCTTTTCAGGTTTCAGACTCCTTAAATAGAGGTAAGATTCAACACCAAAACGGGCAAAGTAGTTAGAGAGCAAAATCTGGCTAACGGAGTGGGCGCTTCTGTCAAAGGCAGCAATCGGACCAAGCCTATAGACCTTGATTTGGTTTAAATCCAAACTTAATTTCCCCCACTATGAGAAGGATAGCCCTATTCTACAAAAGTTTCAGCCTCTCTGGTGGACAGGAGCGGTTTGTCTACAACTTTGCCCATTTCCTTGCAGATAGAGGCTGGAAAGTAAGAGTAATTAGTTCAAAAGTGAAGGAAAAACCCAAAAATGAAAGCATAGAAGTTCAGAAAATCTCAGTTCCAAACTTGGGAAGAGGGCTCAGAAATTTAATATTTGCCCTAATGTGTAAGAAAATCGGAAAAGAGCTAAAGAAAGATGGCTATATACTGTTTGGATTCGGAAAAACTTACTATCAAGATATCTATCGTTCAGGCGGTGGTATTCACAGGTTCTACGTAAACCGGGCACAGTACAAGTTTGAAAGTGAACTTTCTAGGAAACTTTACATATTAAAGAAAAAAACATCTCTATCCTACCACATTACAAACTTCATAGAGAAACTGACCTTTGAGAACGAAAACCTTAAAACGATAGTTGCTCCAACAGAGTTTGTAAAAAGTCAGATAGGAGAGAACTTTAAACCGAAAGCACAGATAAAAATCATAAGAAACGGAGTTAACCTGAAAAGGTTTAACCCTGAAAGGCGAAATGAATTAAGAAGAAAGTTCAGAGAAGAGCTTGGAATAGGTAAAAACGATTTTGTAATAGGATACGTCTCGTCAAATTTCAGACTTAAAGGATTTCAGTATCTCTTAAAAGCCCTTTCAAAACTGAAAAGTGAAGGGTTCTCTTTCAAGCTCCTTGCAGCTGGAGAGGAATTTAAACGGTGGAAAAAGGAAATTGAAAGGTTGAGCCTCAAAGGGAACGTTTTCATAATAGGGAAAGTAAAAGAGGTTGAAAGGGTTTATTTCTCATCAGACCTGTTCGTATACCCTACTCTCTACGACGCGTCGGCAAACGTTGTTCTTGAGGCGATGGCTTCCGGCCTGCCGGTTCTGGCAAGTAGATACTCTGGAACGGGGGAGCTCCTCCCAACCCGGTTTATAATAGAGAATCCAGAAAAACCTGAAGACATTTTCCAAAAGGTTAGAACCGTTCTTTCTAAAAACAGGAAAGATTTAGAAGATGAAGGATACAGAAACTATAAAATAGTAAGCAAATTTCCTCAAGAAGAGGTGTTTGGAAAGTATGAAGAACTTATTAAAGAGATTACCTGAAATTATCGTTTACACATTTCTGTTTCTAATTCCGGTTACCCACCCGGCAGTTAGAGTTCTTGTTAAACTAATCTTCCTAATTTTCATTATTTACCTCATTCAGAAAAGGATAAAATTTCTGAAAGAAGACACAGTAGCGCTCCTATTCCCAGTATATCAGCTTATTCAAAGCGCATTTAAGGGAAAACTCCTCCTGTTTTTAAAGATTCCACAGGGAATCACTCCCGTTTTTTCTTACTTTATCAGGTTTTTGGAATTCTCAGAGGAAAGAGGACTGAATACTCTCCTCTACGGAATATCTATCCTTTCGTTAAGCGTAATTCTGCAGAGCCTTTCAGGAGCGGAAGATTACAGGGAGCTCCTTGAAGTTTCAAAACTCCACCTGACAGTTATTCGGCCAGGCCACACGTTTTTAGGCCACCCTCTAACTGCCGGAGCCTTTACGTCTGCAGGATTCTTCCTATCTGCACTTCTCTACACGCAGAACCGGCAGAAAAAACACCTCTTGATTGCACTGATAACATTAACTGGAACACTTCTGACATTTGACAGAAGCTACTGGGTGGGAGTTGTTTCAACATCTCTAATTTCAGGACTAATATACGTAAAGGTTAAACAGGTTTCACTTAAGAGAACTCTCCTCTTCGGAGCTCCCATTATTATCCTCATCACAACAGCAGTTACCGTTCCACAAATTAAGGAAAGACTCACTTCAATAGTAGATGTGAAAAACAACGGTAGCAACAGGTACAGGCTGGCAATGTGGAAAGGAGGACTTGAGTTTTACAGAGGAGCTCCTTTAGGAGAAAAACTCTTTGGGACGACAAAGTTTAACTATAAAAAGGAAGCTGGGCCTTTCATTGAAAAGGAAGAAGCGAAATTTAAACTACCTCCTCACGTTTTTTCGCACCTCCATAACGACTACATAACCGTTCTGGTCTGGTATGGAGCTGTAGGATTGGCCATTTTCCTGATCGTTTTTGGTTATTTCATTTACAAAAACTTTCTTCTATTTAAATTAACAGGAAACGAAACATGGTTGGCTTTCTTTTCAGCCTATTTAGTTCTGCTGATAGGCGGTTTTTTTGAGTACAACTTTGAAGATGAATCGGTTAAATATTTGATTTATAGTCTATTTGCCCTTAATACAAAGTTCATTTACAGTAAGAGTTAATAAGTTCCCTCAATTTACGGGCGTTTTCGTAAGGATCTCCGGCCTCAAAAACGGCACGAACAACGGCAATACCGGAAGGTTTGCAGGAGCAGACCTCCTTTACGTTATCCGGAAATATTCCACCTATGGCTACTACGGGGAGCTCCGACTCCTCAACAGCCCTGCAGAGGTTCTCAATTCCCGTAACGGGGTCAGGGTTTTCCTTTGTAGTTGTTGGAAATACAGGGCCAAAACCTATATAGTCGGCAAGTTTTTCCTTATTGGCCTCCCTCACCTGTTCAAGGTTATGGGTAGAAAGCCCAACGATAAACTCCTTTCCGACTATCTGGCGGATGGCATCAACGGGAAGGTCCGTCTGTCCAACGTGGACTCCATCTGCCCCAACGGCAAGGGCAAGGTCTAAACGGTCGTTGACTATAAAGGGAACCTGGTGAAGCTTTGTCGCCTCCCGAACTAAAAGAGCTTCCTCGTACATTTCACGGGAAGTTTTCTTCTTTGCTCTGTACTGAACAACGGTAGCTCCGCCTAAAACAGCCCTTTCAACGGCTTCAAAAATGTTGAAAACGTTGAGGAAACGCTCATCTGTGATTACGTAGAGGGAAAGGTCTAAGGAGGGATTTTCCATTTTTTCCTCTTGTTTTAAGGCAGGAAGTTAATGGTAGGGCCGAGGGGTTTCGAACCCCTGACCTCCACCGCGTCAAGGTGGCGCTCTCCCACTGAGCTACGGCCCTACGAAGCAGTCAATAATATAGTCTTACTGCTGTGCTGCGGCAAGCTCTTTCTCAAGCTGAGCAACAGCCTTAGCTATCTTAGACTGGCGCCTTGCAGCTTCGTTCTTATGAATAGCTCCCCTTGCAGCAGCCCTCTCTATCCACTTCATTGCAACTCTCAGCTGCTCTTTTGCAAGTTCTAAGTTCTTCTCCTCAACTGCCTTGAGAACTTTCTTGGCCTCTGTCTTCATCCTGCGAACGTAGTATCTGTTGCGCTCCCTTCTCTTTATGTTCTGACGAAGCCTCTTCTTGGCAGACTTTGTATTCGGCATTCCACTTCCTCCGCCTGTGGTTAATTTGCGCTGGTCAAGTTTATAGCAATCAGCTTTAGAAGGCAAGAGAGAGTGGCTATAATTTGTGAAACTCTCAGGAGGGTTGAGATGTACGTTGAAGTAGGTAAGGAAGCCCCGGAGTTCTGCCTGCCAGACGAAAACGGTGAAAAGGTCTGCTTAAAAGATTTAAGAGGAAAATGGGTTGTCCTCTACTTCTACCCGAAAGACAACACTCCCGGGTGCACTAAAGAAGCGGAAGATTTTACAGAGCTCCTTCTCGAATTTGAGAAGTTAGGAACCGTAGTTTTGGGAGTAAGCCCCGACTCTGTTGAGAGCCACAGAAAGTTTAAGGAGAAGAAGAACCTAAAGGTTAAACTCTTAAGCGACGAGAACAAAGAGGTTCTCAACGCATACGGCGTGTGGCAGAAGAAGAAGATGTACGGAAGGGAATACTACGGAGTCGTCAGGACAACCTACCTAATAGACCCAGAGGGTAAGGTTGCCCACGTCTGGAAAAGGGTAAAGGTGAAAGGCCACGCTGAAACCGTTTTAAACAAAATAAAAGAGTTAAGGGAGGGAAAATGAGGAAAGCACTGCTCGCAGCGGCACTCTTCTTAATCTCAAGTTCTGGCGCAAACGCCATAACAATCTCTGCAGGTGGAGGAGCCTGGAGGGAGAACCCCGACGGATGGATTGAATACACAAGCGACAACATCAAAGGAACGGGAGTAAGCTCAAAAACCCACATTGACGTTGATGACGACCTGAACCTTGACACCGAAACCAAGGGAGAAGGCTGGTTCAAGATTGAGGGAATTCCCATTCTTCCAGACATTAAAGTTCAGTATACGGCAATGAAGTTTACAGGAAGCGGTGTTGTTAACACCTCATTCTCATTCGGTGATATTACAGTTCCAACAAAGTCTTACGTTGACTCAAAATTGAGGGCCAATCAGGTTGACATTACACTTACTTATGGAGTTCCTTTCGTTAAGAAGTTAACAGCTGGAAAGTTTAACGCAAACTGGGGTTTCAACGTAAAGGTGATTGACGGATACGCAAGAGTTAAGTACTACAACCCCTCAACGGGAACCCGGGGAGAGGACAGCAAGTCTGCAACAATTCCCGTTCCTATGGCACACCTTGACTTTGAGGTAAGGCCTGTTAACCTTGTAGGGCTTGAGGCTTCAGGAAACTTTGTTGGCTATGGCGGAAGCAAGTTCTACGAGTACACAGTTGAAGGTAAGGTTTATCCCATAAAGCACCTGTTTGTGGGAGTTGGCTACAGGTACCAGAGGCTTAAGATTGACGATATCAGTGACGTCTCATCAGACCTTAAAGTTAAAGGCATGTTCGCAGAGGCTGGATTTAGGTTTTAAAGGAGAGCCATGAACAGGAGAATCAGAGAACTTAAAGCCTACCCGATGGACAGATTAAACCGGGCAAAGGAGGAGCTCCGCCGGAAAGGTATAAAAATCTACGACTTCGGAACCGGCGACCCGAAGGAGCCAACAGATGAGAGGATAAGGAGAGCTCTCATAGAGGCGGTTCCAGAGGTGAGCCAGTACCCTACGGTTAAGGGAAGGAGGGAGCTCCGCCAGGCCATAGCGGGCTGGTTTGAAAAACGGTTTGGGGTTTCGTTAGATCCAGATAGAGAAGTGATCCCAACTGCTGGCTCTAAAGAAGCTATCTTCCACTTTCCCTTAGTTTTCATTGACACGGACTCAGAAAAGAGAAAGGTTATCTTTGGAACTCCAGCCTACCCTGTTTACGAAAGGGGAACCTTCTTTGCCGGAGGAGAGACCTACCCTGTGGAGCTCAAATATGAAGACAGGTTCCTATTAAGGCTGGATAGGGTTCCAAAATCGGTCTTAGAGGAAACGGCAATCGTCTGGATTAACTACCCACACAACCCGACGGGGGCCGTTGCGCCCCTTTCATACTTAGAAGAAGTTTACGGTATATGCCGTGAGCACAACATTATCCTCTGCTCAGACGAGTGCTATACAGAAATCTACTTCAAAGAGCCGCCCCATTCGACATTAGAAGTTGGGAAAGAAGGAGTTGTCGTTTTCCATTCACTCTCAAAGAGGAGCGGAATGACAGGCTACAGGTCTGGGTTTGTTGCTGGAGATGAAAGGATCATTCAGGAATACCTGAAATACCGCTCCTCTTTCGGTGTAGCCTCTCAGGAGTTTGTCCAGAGGGCAGCAGAGGTTGCCTGGAGCGATGAAGAGCACGTTGAGAAGAGAAGAAAGATATTCAAGGAAAAGGCAGAAATCTTTGACAGGTTCTTCCGTGAAATAGGCCTTGAGTTCCTGCCCGTTGAGGCAACGTTCTACTTCTGGGTAAAGCTCCCAAAAGGAATAAGCGGAGAGGAGTATGCACTTCACCTACTAAACTACGGAATTGTCATCTCTCCGGGAGAGTTCTTCGGAAAAGGGGGAGAGGGTTTCTTCAGGATAGCTCTCGTTCCAACACCGGATGAGTGCAGAGAGGCCACCGAAGTCTGGAGGAAAGCCCACAAAGAGTTTATGGAGAAAAGAAATTGAGGATAAGGGAAAACAAGAAAGGACTGATTGCAGACATTAACCTATCTCCCATTTTAGACCTCTCTCTGATGCTCGTCATCTTCCTCGCCGTTACAACAGAGTTTATCTCGGGAGGAGAGATAAAAGTTCAGGTTCCTAAAGGGGGAGCTCCCCTAACCCAGTCGGAAGAGCCTGTAAAGATAATCGTTGATAAGTGGGGGAGGATCTACTATAAAGGAAAACTCTACAAAGACCCGTTAGAGCTTGTAAAAGTTCTTCCTAAAAACGGAAAGATTTTTATAAAGGCCGATAAAGAAACTCCCTACAAGTTCGTGTTTACGCTGTTAGACACACTGAGGCAGTCTGGGATAAAGAAGATCTCCCTTGTGGGGCAGAGAGTTGAGTGAGTGCGCTTTCGTTTCAAGGAGCGAGGAAGAAACGAAAAAGTTAGGAGAGATCATCGCCAGAACAGTTCCAGAGGGAACAGTGATAGTTCTCAAAGGAGACCTTGGCTGCGGGAAAACAGCTCTAACAAGGGGTATTGCAAGAGGTCTGGGAATTCCTGAAGATGAGATCTCATCCCCCTCTTTCAACATAGTTCACGAGTATGAAAACCTGATCCACGTAGACCTTTACAGGCTCAGCTCTTTAGAGGAGGCTGAAGACTTCGGGCTTTACGAGCTTTTAGAGGACAGCAGAGTGAAGGTTGTAGAGTGGGGAGAGGAGCTCCTCAAAGATTTCCCGAAAGCTATTCTGATTGAGTGCAGAGAGGAGAACAGCAAGAGGATTTTTAAAATCAGCGACCCTACAGGTAAAATCTGCGAGAAAATTAATCGGATAGCGGAGGAGTGATGTCAAGGATAGTTGACGTTAGGGCAAGGGAGATTCTTGACTCAAGGGGAAACCCAACGGTTGAGGTTGAAGTTACACTGGAAAGCGGAGTTTCTGCAAGGGCTGCAGTTCCAAGCGGTGCATCAACGGGAGAGAAGGAGGCGTTAGAGCTCCGTGACAAAGACCCGAAGCGCTACATGGGCAAAGGAGTTCTGAAGGCCGTAAAGAACGTCAACGAGGTGATAGCTCCTGCCCTCATAGGGGTTGAGTCAACAGACCAGGTAAACGTTGACAGGCTTATGATTGAGCTTGACGGAACTCCAAACAAGAGCAACCTTGGAGCCAACGCAATCTTAGGCGTTTCAATGGCCGTCTGCAGGGCTTCTGCAGAGGAGTTAGGACTTCCCCTCTTCAGGTATATCGGCGGAACCAACGCAAAGGAGCTCCCCGTTCCAATGATGAACATCCTTAACGGCGGAGTCCACGCCGATAACAACGTTGACCTTCAGGAGTTCATGATTATGCCTGTTGGGGGGGAAACCTACTCTGAGGCCTTAAGGATCGGAGTTGAGGTCTACCACACCCTCAAGAAAGTTCTAAAGAGAATGGGACACTCAACAAACGTTGGAGACGAGGGGGGATTCGCTCCCAACCTCTCCTCAAACGAGGAGGCCGTTCAGGTAATAATGAACGCAATTGAAGAAGCAGGCTACACTCCCGGAGAGGACGTTGTTCTGGCAATAGATGCTGCCTCAAGTGAGTTCTACAAGGGGGACGGAATCTACGAGCTTGCCGGAGAGGGCAAGAAGCTAAACAGGGAGGAGCTTGTTGACTTCTACAGGAAACTTGTTGAGAAGTATCCGATTATTTCAATTGAAGATGGAATGGCAGAGGACGACTACGAAGGGTGGAAGCTCCTTACAGCCGCCCTTGGAGATAAGATTCAGTTAGTAGGAGACGACGTTTTCTGCACGAACACAGAGCTCCTCAGAATTGGAATAAAAGAGGGCTTTGCAAACTCAATCCTCATAAAGCTCAACCAGATTGGAACGGTTACAGAGACCTTAGACACAATTGAGATGGCAAAGAGGGCAAACTACACAACGGTTATCTCCCACAGGTCTGGAGAGACCGAAGACCCGTTCATTGCAGACCTTGCAGTAGCAGTAAACAGCGGACAGATTAAGACGGGAGCTCCCGCAAGAAGCGAAAGGAACGCTAAATACAACCAGCTCTTAAGAATTGAAGAACTCCTCAACGGCGCAGCTGTTTTCAGGGGAATGGACGTCTTCTACAACTTAGAGTTCTAATCCTGCCACCACCGGGGGCTTTGCCCCCTTTCCCTCTCTTTCCTAAATTTCCCACAAAAATTTCTCCTCCAGGAGGCCTATTTTGGAATTCAGGAAAATTGCTGAGAATATGGAATTTATCAGGGAAGTTTTCGGAGAAGTTGAACTCCAGCCCTTTTCAGAGGAAAAACTCTCACAGCTTGCATACAGATACTACTGGGACTATAACTGCGAATACGGAGTGATAACGGCGTTCAACGAAGAGGCACTCTACCCAATCAGCTATAACGAAGTTAAGAGGGTTTCAAGGGAGCTCCCCCACAGGTGGAGTGCAATCTGCGGGGCGATTACGGGAGCCTTTTACATATTCGCAACAACACTTCCTTTTGAAAAAGCCCTTGAGGGGGCAAAGAGGCTCGTAGAGTTCCACAACAGAGAAAAACTCCCGATTTTTAAGGGGAAAATTCCCAAACTGCCGAAGGCAGCAGTTGGCTCAATTCTCTGCAGGGACTCAATAGTAAACTGGTGCAGAGCAACAGGAATCCACCCAAGGAGCATAGAAAGGGCTGAGAGGTGCGCCTGCATAACGGCAGACATAGCAGGGAAGTGCGGAGAACTGGTGAGGGAGCTCTCTGAGGAGCTGGTAAGGGACTAAATGAACTTTACGGAGCTCTACTTTGTAATCGTTGCGGCCATAGCCTTTGGCTACGTTCTGGCCGCAGTTCTTGTTGAGACAAAACTTGTCAACTGGTTAGGCCTTAAAACCCTTAAACTCTCACGGTTCGGGCTCCACCCTCTCCTTACGAACGTTCCGGTTATCTACTTGGTCTCACCGAGGGCTGCCCACATAATGGCTTCAAAGCTTCTGAAAGAAGGAAAGATTGAACCGATAGACCTCTACCTTGCAATCCTTGCCTCAAACTTCCCCATGAGGCTCATGTTCCTCTACCGCTACTATCTGCCGGTTCTACTGCCACTTATAGGAGTAATAGCCATCTACTACGCACTTTTACGGCTGGCATTTGACGTTGTTCTCCTTGCAGTAGTTTCAGTAATCGGAAGGTTCA
>JALTBO010000123.1:0-2999 GCA_027075275.1 Desulfurobacteriaceae bacterium | reverse complement strand
GAGGGAAAGAGGGACAAACAGGTTCTTGAAAGGTTGGGAGTTGAAAACGTAGTAGACTTAAAGGGGAGGAAGTTCCACGATGTTGCAGAGCATTTGGCCGAAAACTACGAGGGAGTAGTTCTTCTAACCGACTTAGACCCGGAAGGAGAAGCAATTTTTCAGAAACTTGGAAGGATTTTAGAGAACTACGGGCTGAAAGTTGACGGAAAATTCAGAGAGATGATGAGAAGTTCAGGAACAAAATTTGTTGAGAAAATAATTGCAGACCTCAGGAGGAGAGATGGAAGCTGAGTTTATGAAGGAGTTTGAAAAAGAGAAGAAATTAGAGGAGGGAATATTTGAGGCATTAAGGCGCTTCAATAAACCCTTAAGAGCAAGGGAGATAGCCAAATACCTGAAAATTCCCCCGGAGGAGAGGGGAGCTCTCCGGGAGAAACTGAAGGAGCTTGCAAAGAATGGAAAACTTGTAAAGCTCAGGGGAGCAAAATACGCACTTCCGGAAAAGCTGAACCTCGTCATAGGGAAGCTCTGCGTTTACAGGGAAGGTTTTGGATTTGTTGACCCGTTGGAGGGAGGCAAAGGGGTCTTCGTTCCCGGAAGAAACATGGCCGGAGCGATGAACGGAGACATAGTTGCTGTTGAGATAGTTAAAGAAGGGAAAGAGGGCAGGAGAGAAGGAAAGATAGTTTCGGTTATTGATAGAGCCGTTAAAAAAGTTGTAGGAAGGGTAGAAAAGAGCAGAAAGTCCTGCTTCGTCATCCCTGAAGATAAGAGAATCCGATACGACATAATCCTGACCCACGAAGACTGCAAGAAAGTGGAAGACGGAGACTACGTTGTAGTTGAAATAATCTCCTACCCGTCTGAAACGAGAGGCCCTGTTGGAAAAGTTGTTGAAAACCTTGGAAAAACTGGGCCAAAACTTGACATTGAGCTCATCATCAGGAAGTTTGATCTCCCAACGGAATTCCCGCCGGAAGCTTTAGAGGAGGCTGAGAAGATACCGGACGAAGTTAAAGAGGAGGACATAAAGGGCAGAGTTGACCTGAGAGATCAACTCTGCTTCACGATAGACGGAGAGAACGCACGGGACTTTGACGACGCCGTTGCGATAGAGAAGCTTCCCAACGGAAACTACAAGCTCTACGTCCACATTGCAGACGTCTCCCACTACGTAAAGCCGGGAAGTGCATTAGACAGAGAGGCCTATAAGAGAGGAACAAGCGTCTACTTCCCCGACCGGTGCATCCCTATGCTCCCCGAGAAGCTCTCAAACGGCATCTGCTCTCTCAACCCCAACGTAGACAGGCTCACGTTCACCTGCGAGATGGAGATAAACAGGCGGGGAATGGTTGTTGACTACAAAATCTACGAGAGCGTAATCCACAGCAAGGCAAGGCTCACCTACACAATAGCCCAGAAGATAATAGACGGAGATAAAGAGGCGGTAGAGAAGTTCCCCCACGTGGTTGACTCCCTTAGAACGATGTATGAGCTTGCCCAGATACTCTACAGAAAACGCTACAAGAGGGGCTCGTTAGACTTTGACCTGCCAGAGCCTGTAGTTGTTTTAAACGCAGAAGGGGAACCGATAGACATCTACAAGGCAGAAAGGCTCTGGAGCCACAGGATAATTGAAGAGTTCATGATTGCCGCAAACGAAACCGTTGCAGAGTATATGTTCTGGACAGACTACCCCAGCATCTACAGGGTTCACGAATCGCCAGACAGGGAAAAGCTCCAGGAGTTCTTAAACTTTGTCAGGTCTTTAGGAATAAGGGTTCCTATAGTTCAGAACGACGTTCAGCCAAAACTCCTTCAGAAAATATTAGAACAGGTTGAGGGTAAACCTGAAGAAAAGCTCATCAACTACCTGATGCTGAGAACAATGGCAAGGGCTAAGTACTCCCCCGACAACATTGGCCACTTCGGACTTGCATCAACCTACTATACCCACTTCACCTCTCCCATAAGGCGCTACGCAGATTTGCAGCTCCACAGACTCATAAAGATGGCTCTCAAGGGAATGTTCACTCCAGAGAGCATTCCAGCATGGGAGGAGAAGTTAGAAATAATCTGCAAGCACGTAACAGAACGCTCAATAACTGCAGACGAAGCAGAGAGGGACGTTATAGAGCTTAAGAAACTCCAGTTTGCCCAGAACCACATTGGAGAGGTCTTTGAGGCAATCATAACGGGAGTTTCAGAGCAGGGGCTCTACATAGAAACAATAGAACAGGTTATTCCTGGATTTATCCACGTTTCTAACCTTAAGAACGACTATTACATCTGCGTTCCGAAGCAGTACTGTTTAGTTGGAGAGAAGACGGGAACAGTATTTAGAATTGGAGATAGAGTTCTTGCAAAACTCCTGAGCGTTGATGTTGAAAACAGAAGGGCAGAGTTTGAAATAGTGAGGAAACTCAGTTGAGAACTGCTGTTATCTATGATGAGATTTTTCTAAAACACGATTTACCTACACATCCTGAAAACGCCCTAAGGCTCAAATATTTTATGGAGCCTGTCTGGGAAATGGGAATTCCTGTTTTAAAGCCCAGGCAGGTCTCCTACGACCATTTAAGAGCAGTCCACTCTGAGAACTACATAACAGACGTAATTATCTCCTGCAGGGAGAACGCCCCCGGTTTCTTTGATCCGGATACCTACTACAACTCCTACACCTGCGACGCAGCCCTGATGGCCGCCGGAGCCAACGAGATGGGAGTGGAGCTCCTCCTCTCCGGCGAGTACGAAGCCGTTTTCTGTGCAGTTCGTCCACCGGGCCACCACGCTGAAAAAGACAGAGCAATGGGATTCTGCATCTTCAACAACGTTGCCGTTGCAGCTGTTAAAGCCCTTTCAATGGGAATGGAAAGAGTTTTCATAGTTGACTTTGACGCCCACCACGGAAACGGAACGGAGCACATCTTCTACAACGAGCCAAGAGTCTTCTACTTCTCAACCCACCAGTACCCCTTTTACCCGGGAACGGGAAGCGA
>JALTBO010000122.1 GCA_027075275.1 Desulfurobacteriaceae bacterium | reverse complement strand
ACTTTTGGAACAATTCCGATTGTGTACCTTCCAAGTTTTTTGTTCAGCTGGGGCTTGACTGTAATTTCAATCTTTTTGCCGTTCCTGAGAATCAGGAGTTTTACAGCTTTCCCTTTGCTGTTTCCTATCAGCTCAACAACCTGCTCCCAGCGGGTTATATCTCTGCCGTTTATCTTCAGGATGATGTCTCCCGGTTTCAGGCCTGCCTTCTCTGCAGGGGAGCCTTTAATAACTTTACCTATTACCGGTTTTATTGCTGGAACTACGGGAAGTGTTCCGATGCCGTTTTTCTCGTCAATACCTGTATGAACCTTTACAGTTTCAAGCTTGCCTTCTCTCTTAACGGTTAAAGTTATGTCTCTGTTAGGGTTTAAGGCTATTATCTGATTGAGCTCTTTCCAGCTCTTAACAGGTTTTCCGTTTGCTGAAACTACTACATCTCCCGGCTTTAAGGGAATTTTCTGAGAGAGGACAAAACCTACCCTTGCGGCTTCCACCTGATAGGAGGGAATATACCTGCCTATTGAGTAAGAAAGTGCAAAGAAGACAACCGCTAAAAAGAGGTTCATGAGAGGCCCTGCAAGGGCTATTACTATCCTCTGCCAGGGAGGTTTGGCGTAGAACTCATCGGGAGATTTGACAGGTTTGTCGGGGTCTTCCCCCGCCATCTTTACGTATCCACCTAAGGGAATGAGGCTTACTGCAAATTCTGTTCCACAGCAGTTAAAGGTAAAAAGCTTTGGTCCAAAACCGATGGAAAAGGTTTCAACTCTAACGCCGAAAAGCCTTGCTGCAATGAAGTGCCCAAGCTCGTGGACGAATATGAGAACACCTAAAGCAATTATGAAGTAGAGGAGTGTCTGCATGGAACCTCCTTACAGGTTTGGAGGGAAATTTATGGTTTCAGTCAAAATCTTTAAAGGCCAGACCTGTTAGAGCCTCACCTCCCGTTGCTCTTCCGGTCTTTACGTCAAACTCCGCTTCGTTGAGGAGTTTAAGGAGCTTCAGCCCCCTTTTCACTCCCAACTTCCTGCCGTATAGCTGGAGTTTCCTTAAAGCCTGCTGGGGAAGTTTTGGAGGCTGGCCTGATGCCGTTTTTACCAGCTGGCGAACCTGAGACTGGAGGAGGCCTATAAGCTGGAGTGGTTCTGTTCCCTCTGA
>JALTBO010000121.1 GCA_027075275.1 Desulfurobacteriaceae bacterium | reverse complement strand
GAAGTTTCACTCTACAGGGGAACAAAACACGAAAGGCTTGAGATTGAAGATATAAAACCCTACAAGGACATCTACCTTATAAAGTTCAAGGGAATTGAGGACAGGAGCTCCGCCGAGGAGAGGATGGGAGGGGAAATCTACATAAAGAAAGAGGAGCAGGTTCCCTTAGAGGAGGGAGAGTTTTACTACCACCAGCTCATCGGCCTTAAAGTTCTTGATGAGAGCGGAAGGAAGGTTGGAACCGTAAAGTCTATCTTTGAACAGCCTGCAAGTCACATTTTAGAGGTTGAAACTCCCAAAGGGAAAACGATACTCATTCCATTTATTGACCAGTTCGTAAAAGAAGTAAACCTTGAAAAAGGCCAAATAGTCGTTTCTCTTATTGAGGGGATGGAGGAGTAATTGAGGATAGACGTTCTCACCGTTCTTCCCGGCCTCTTTGAGTGCTTCTTAAGGGAAGGGATAATCGGAAAGGCGGTTTCCTCTAAAAAAGTGGAGGTTAACGTTGTTAACATAAGGGACTTTGCTACAGACAAGCACAGGGTTGTTGACGATGTTCCTTACGGCGGCGGACCGGGGATGGTTCTAAAGCCAGAGCCCATCTTCAGGGCCTACGACCACCTGACATCAGAAGGGGAGAAGCCCTTTGTAATTCTGACAGAGCCCTGGGGAGAGAGGTTTAACCAGGAGATGGCTGTGGAGCTCTCCAAAAAAAAACGCCTCATGATTATCTGCGGCCGGTACGAGGGGGTTGACGAGAGGGTAAAGGCGATAGTTGACAGGGAAGTTTCAATAGGGGATTACGTTCTGACTGGAGGGGAGCTCCCTGCAATGGTCATAATGGACGCTGTAATAAGGCTGGTTCCCGGAGTCCTTGGGAACGAGGAGAGTTTGCGGGCAGACTCGTTTATGGACAGAGGGCTTCTTGGCTACCCAAACTACACAAGGCCTGCAGAGTTCAGAGGGATGAAGGTTCCTGAAGTTCTGCTTTCCGGCCACCACAGGAAGATAGAGCTCTGGAGGAAGGAGCAGAGCTTAAGGAAAACCTTAGAGAGAAAGCCGGAGCTCCTTGAGAAACTCAAAAGAGAAGGGAAATTGACAGAGGAAGAACTTGAAATCCTTGAGAGAATAGAGAAGGAGAGAAAGGGTGAGAGTTGAAATCT
>JALTBO010000120.1 GCA_027075275.1 Desulfurobacteriaceae bacterium | reverse complement strand
TAAGGAAAACCTTAGAGAGAAAGCCGGAGCTCCTTGAGAAACTCAAAAGAGAAGGGAAATTGACAGAGGAAGAACTTGAAATCCTTGAGAGAATAGAGAAGGAGAGAAAGGGTGAGAGTTGAAATCTACGACAAGGGGAACAACCTGATTGCAGGGTGGGAGGTTGACGAGGAGACCTGCGAAAAGTTCAGCCAGCTTGACAACAACAGCCTCCTGTTTGAGATAGCAACAGGGATTGCCGTTGCCCTAAAGGAAGAAACGGGGGTTGAACTAACTCCCAACATGGTTATAAACGAACTTGGAAAGGTTGTTGTCTGCGGAAGGGAGATAAAACTGGTTTAGGCGGGAAACTCCCGCCGTTAGATGCCTCAGCCAAAGGCTGTGCAGGAACCGCCTGAAGAACCTGACGAATCACTTCCACCAATTGCACAGGCTGAAATCTTCTTAACAACCTTGTCGCTTCCACACTTTGGGCACTTTACCTGGCTTACCTGAGAAGCAGATATGACAAACTTCTCAAACTCCTCTCCGCACTCAGAGCACTTAAACTCATAAATGGGCATTACAACCTCCCTGAAGGATTTTGCAGGGTTCTAATATAAGAACACTCCTATGGTTTGAGGGAGCTCTTTGTAAAGTATAATTTGAGAATTCAGGAGTTGTTATGGCCGTTTACGTTTTAATCGTTGTTGCCGTTTCAGTCTACGTTCTGTTCAGAATCTTAAAGAGAAACGAGTGCGAAGACTCGTGCACGTTAGAGGTTGAAGATGAAAAGCCTTTCGGAACTGAGAGAGGAGATAGACAGGATAGATAGGGAGCTCCTCACACTTCTAAACCGCCGGGCGAAATTGGCCCAGGAAGTTGGAGAGATAAAGAGGAAAAAAGGGCTTCCCTTTTACGTTCCCGGAAGGGAAGCAAAGATCCTTGCAAAACTTGAGGAGCTCAACCAGGGACCACTTCCTCCTGAGAGTATAAGGGCAATTTTCAGGGAAATAATCTCTGCATGCAGGGCATTAGAGGAACCTACAAAAGTAGCTTTCTTAGGGCCGCAGGCAACCTTTACGCACCTTGCAGCACTTAAACACTTTGGAACCTCATCGGATTTAAGGGCTAAAGACTCAATAGACGAGGTCTTTGACGAGGTTGAGAAGGGGCGGGTTGACTACG
>JALTBO010000119.1 GCA_027075275.1 Desulfurobacteriaceae bacterium | reverse complement strand
GAAGTCCAGCAGCACACGGGAGAAATCAGGGACAGGATTAACGCAGAGAAAGAGGCCGTTAATCCTCAAGAGGTTCTCAACAAGGAAGTTCAGCAGAAAGCAGAAGGCAGTCTTGAGAGATACAGGAACAGGGCAGAGGGAATTAGAAACAGAGTTGACGCAGGCTACAAGGAAGTGAAAAACAAGGTTTCCCAGAACGTTGAAAGCGAAAAGGGAGACATTAACGCAGTCAAAGAGCAGACTGACAGGGCTAAAGAACACTTGACTCAGGCATTTAACCATCAGGCTCATCAGGTTGACAGCAGACAGCAGGAAATTGAGAAGAAGGCCAATGAGCCTGCGTCTGTTGGCAACGCTGCTAAAAACCTCTGGAAAAAGTCAGACGGTCTTGGCAAAGTAATGATTGGAGCTACAGGAGGCAGGATACTGCTTGATTTTGCCAACGGAGCAAAGAACATCAAGAACCTCAAAGACGCCATTGACAGCATCAAGAACAGAATGTCCAAGCCTCCTACAACCAGAGGGCCTCTTGGAGAGCCTGTAGAGAGGTATGGAACAGGGAGCAGGCTGAACCTGGGCAACCTTGCAGAGAGGCTGAGAGAGTCTGCGGGCAAGGCAGGAGACATTTCAGAGAGGATAGCAACCAGAACTGCTGAACTTGCAGAGGAAGTTACCAACAAGTCTTTCAGTCTCCTTTCCCATGCAAAGTCTCTAACAGCAGCAGGAGTAATAGCTGACGTCCTTCTCAACTACGAAGAAGTTGGAAACGGAGAACTCCCTACTATCAGCTCTCCTGCCGAACTTAACAACCTGCCAGCTAACAAGCCTGTTCTGATAGGAAACTCAAATACCGTTATTCAGAAACTTCCAGACGGACAGTATCAGGTAGTTTCAGCAGGAACCGTTCAGACAGTTTCAGAACAGCAGGTAAAAGAGCTTGTTAATCAATATCTCAGCAGGGAGCTCCAGAATGCAACGACTGAGGAGAATCAAGGAATGGTAATAGTCAACAGAAACAAGCTGGAGACCACAGGCTCCAGCGTAGTGATTGCAGATACGGATAAGCTCAGCAAGCTCCTGAGCGATGATGAGGAGTGGTAATCAGTCATCAAAGGATGAGGTAGTGCTGGAAGAATCACAAGCAGCTTCGTTGTAGTAATAGTTTCCTGGAACGCAGGAGTAAGACGGATTGCTAACCCAGCTATCATCCTCTTCCACCGGAGCTCCACCGCCCGTGTCTGATGGGAGCTCCACTTTCGGCAGTCCCAACAGCCAAGCTATGACGGAGTAAAGCAGGTAAATGATTATCTGTCCGAAAATCAGAGAACCAATGGCAATATCCCAATGGTCTGTATAGCCTCCCCAAACAACTACTGCTCCCAGCATAGCCACCAGAGAATACCAGATGAACCTGGCAAGCCTGACTTTCCTCATCATCTTCTTTCTCACCACAGCTCACCTCTCAGTTTGTTTCTCAAATCGTCAATATATTCGCTCTATTTCGTCCTCTACATTCAGAATACTACCTGACGGGAGAAAATGCAACAGAGAGCCTGATAGAGGCCTGTGAGAGGCTGATAGATTACAGGCTGGAGAGAGATTCAGAAAGCAGGAGCAGACGGAAGATAGACTGACTACCTATCCGTCCCTGCCCGCAGGGAAGTAGTCAAGGAATGGGAGACTGACCTGCGGGCAGGTTATTTTTCCAAGTCTTCTCCTCTGAACTCCACTTCCTTGCCGAACAGCTCTTTTAGTTCAGAGAGCTTGTCCTCAAACCTCTCAAGTATCAGCTTGGCAAGTATCTCATCTGCACAGACAAAGATTACTCTCTTGTTAGTCTCATAGGCTTTCAGTATCTTGTCTTTCCCGAAGTAAACTCTGAAAAGAGGAGTTTCTCCACCAAACTGCTTTCTTCCCCATTCCCGTAAGATTTCTATCAATCTTGGTTTCTCTACAGGTTCAGTCTCCTCATCAGTCTGGACTTCTGATTCAAAATACTGCTTTGCCTTCTCAAGCCATTCCTGAACCTGCCTTGTGGTCATTGAACGCAGGAATCCCCAGATGTTTTCAATCCCTTTCTCTCCTGCTACTGCTTCCAAGTAGGCTACAAGCAGAGCCTTGTCTTCAGGAGACAGCCTGTCAAAAGGAATCTCTACCTTCTCTGCTCCCGGAGGAGCTATCTCCTCTACGGTTATGCAGTAGTTCCCTTCCTCCGTTTGCTGGAGCTCCATTCTGAGGTTGGTCTTCTGGTTGATTTCTTCTATGGCTCCTTTAAGACGTTTGAGAACGTAGTAAGGCTTCAGGTATTTAGGATTGGCAAGGGAGTTAAGAGCATTCCGATACCAGTCCTTCAAGTCCTTGCTGATGTAGATTTTCCATTTTTCTGTCCTTTCGCTTGGACGATATTCAAACGCAAGCATATAAAGCCTTTTAGCTATTTCTTTACGAAGCTTTCTTATTTCTTTCCACGTTGGCCTGCGATACCATTGGGTATTCTTGCAGATATTTATGAAATCCTCGTTGAAAACTATGGTAATTTTTGCTGGTTTTCCTCTACCTTGAGTTTCTATTTTGAATTTTTCAATTACACCAAAGTATATCTCAATTAACTTTCCCTCCCATAAAAAGCTTTTTGGGAAATAAAAGCTGTGGTTTTTCCAAACAACCAGTCCTCTTTTTACCTGTTCAGTTCTCGTTTTCCCAATATTTTCTACTTCATAAACTCCCTTTACCAGCTCCCTCAAGCTCTTAAAAGTTAGCTCTCTGTTCCAATCATTTTCTTCTAACCGAACCAGCAGATAAAGAAGCAAATCAACTGCTTCAGCATTCGGGAATTCTGCTCCATTACAGATGCAGACCTCTCCCGTAGGGATTTTCTTTCTGAATACATAAAGGCCTTTCAAAAGACCACTACTTTCCCTTTCCAGTTTTTCGGAAACTTGGTCTGCATCTGTCACTAACAAGCCTGCAAGCGTTATGTTGTGGTCAATCTTCGGATTATTCTCCTTTTGTTCAGCCACCTTTATCCTCAAGTGTGCTTTTCTCACTCCTTAAAACCATATATGTTTCCGTTAATTATAAAGCTACCAATTGGCACAGTCAAAGTATGTAAAAGCAGTCGCCTGAGTGTGTAAAAGCAATCGCCAAAGTATGTAAAAGCAGTCGCTATTATCTATCTTAACCTCCTATCTCCCAATCCCTTCCCGTTTTCCACCAAATATGTACACCAAACTTGCACACCAAAATATCTACCAGCGCCGTGCGGCGCTGACAGAGAAAAACTGAAACTTCGTGTCTGGAAATGGAAGAAAGCTGGATAGGGAAGACTGATTAACTCCTGTTCTCTAAAAAGCCTTCGGCTGAGAAAAGAACAGGAGTAGAAATGTTCCGTCCATTCGTGTTTTAGAATGGAATGATGAATGATAGATAGAACGGCAGTTTTTAATCCCTGCCCGCAGGGAAGTAGTCAATAAAATTGAAAGTCTCCTGAGGTTGCCGTCTGTCTAATTAAGTCTATATTCTTATTTCAGACCATATACCATAAAACTTTTATTTAGAAACGGAGGAAACCTTGAATGCCAAAGGCAAAACTGTTGCTGAGACTGGAGAACCCGATATACGACAGCAAAGGAAACTTAATCGGCAAGCTTTCTGTTAGGATACTGAAGGTGCCTCCAGACAGGCATCACCCTCACGGCGTTAAGTATTCGCTCCAGTTCGCCAAGTGGACAGGAAACGGTTATGACAACGACTTTCTTCGCTACGACAATCACGCCAAGCACGGAGACCACAAGCACATTCAGGGTCAAAGGTTTTCCTATCAGTTCCGCGGAGTTAGACAGCTTATTGACGATTTCAACCAAGATGCGGTCAGACTGTTGGGAATGCCTCTAATCTGACCGCAAACTTAATGTTTGCAGGCCGAAAGGCCTGCGTAACTAAATACAGGAGGTAGGTATGAAGAAAGTAGTGAGACTTTTCCTCACGAAAGAGGAGAAAAACAGAAGGTTTGGAGAGCTAACCCGTAAATACCTGGAAAAAGCCTTTGAAGGTAAGCTGAACGAAACAGAAACTATTGACGAAGTTTTTCTTACGGTAGAGGAGCTCGGAAGAATTCTGACTCCCCGCAGGATAGAGCTCCTCCAGAAAATCCGTGAGCTCAAGCCCAGCTCCATTAAGGAGCTTGCAGAGAAGATTGGCAGGGACTTCAAGAACGTCTATAACGACTTGAAAGTCCTGCACGGAGCAGGTTTTGTTGAATTTGAAGAGGACGGAAAGAGCAGAAAACCTTACCTGCCTTATGACGAGCTTGAGTTTAAGCTGGACGAAGGTGTAGCAAGCGTTTTAGAGAAGAAAACAGCGTGAGATGTTTGCACAGTTAGGCCAGACTTGACCTGCCCGCAGGGAAACAGCTGGCCAGCAGAGGGGAGTTCCCTATCTCTGGATGAAAAACAGCTGAGAGTGAAAGTTTCCTCTTTCCCAGCTATTGTCAAACGAATGTTTGACATTCTGGATTGTAGAACCTATATTCAGTCTTGCGGCCGGCCGCAAATGGAGGGAAGGACTAAACAACCAAATGGAGGGAAGAATGCTAAAGCAGGAGATTGGCGGAAGGAGAGCTCAGCAGTCAGAAACTACCAGAGTAGATACGGAAAAGGTTGTAGTTGAGGGAAGAGTTGAAAACGTTGGAGAGGTAATCAGCAGAGCTCTGGAGAAGAAGAACCGTCAGATTTCCCTTGAGGACTTTCCAGCTTTAACTTCCTGGCTGGAGCAGGTTGTAGAAGTCAAAAACAAGCGTGAGATAGTCAGGAATCCAAGAACTGCTTTTGAAAAGCCTATCGTTGTGATAACTGACAGAGGAGCTCCCTCTGGAGTTTTCTTGAGCTTTAAGACTCCTGCAGAACTGCCGAAAGAGATAAAGCTGTTCCTGCTTGCTTTGATGAATGCATCAATTTGTAAGGAGAAGTGAGAAAATCGGAATTGCTGACGGAACTGGGATAGGTCTTTTCAACTATTCAAAGCTTCTTGTATTGTAAGAGAAATCTCTACTGTTATTTCAGCCGTTTTGAGTTAGAGAGGTCTCTTAGCCAGACTGCGACTAGCTGGAAGAACCTGAGTTCCAGCCTGATGACCAGCCGTTTTTGTTTTCCCAGCCCAAGAAACAGCCTCCTTGAATAGCTGTTAATTGAAATTTATGCGGAAGTTTAGGAAGGGATTGGAGCTGTCAGATTTGAAAGACTGTTTTTCAGTTGCTCTGCATTCTGGAAAGCTCCGACTGTTAGACTGTTTAACTGGCAAACTTTTCAACTGTTGACTGTCTGACTGTGCAAGTGTTCAAGTGTTATGTCATCGTAGGTGGTGTTAAATGTCAACAGTCAACTGTTGGACTGTTAGACTGTTAGACTGTTCAACTGTTAAAGTGTTAAACTGTTAAACTTTGCAACAATCCAACAGTTCAACTGTCAAACTGTCAAACTGTTGCAGTCCTATATAGTGTTATAAGTATTATTAACGCTATATATACACTATACGCTAAGACGCTATATAGACGCTAACGCTACGCTATAAATCAAGACGCTATAACGCTATATAACGCAGAGACGCTATATATATAACGCAGGGACGCTATTATATAGCGTATATATAAGCTATTAGTGTATATAGGCCAAAGTTCGCCGAGTTGTAAAGTTGCATAGTCAAACAGTCATTCAGTCATAAAGTCGCATAGAAGACACTTCTAATGTCTTACAGATGTATAGTTGCACAGTCGCACAGTCGGATAGTTGCACAGTAGCAAAGTGTATAGTATGACAGTTACACACTCAGCAGGAAAAGGCCATAGCAAGAGTGGAGAGCTCCGGCAGTTCTCTGGCCGTGGGAGCTCTGGTTGATTCCCTGCGGGCAAGGCTGGTTTGTAGGAAATTGTCAGAGGAGAAAGCAATTGATTAATAAGAAATTTCTGCTTAAGGCGGAAAGAAGACTTGAAATAGCCAAGCTTGCTTATGAAAGGAACTTTATATGCTCCGCAGTGTCAAATTGCTACTATGCTCTTTTCAACCTGATGCAGGCAGTAGTAGGAAATCCACCGGAAGGTAGCTGGAGCCACGGAGGACTTCCCAAAGCATTCACAAAAACGGTATTTCAGAAAAAACTCCTAGCGCTCCAAAGCATAAAAGGAATTGTGGAAGTAGCCGACAAACTCTACGCTTTACGGAAAGAGGCTGACTACTATGAGACAATTCTTGAACTTACCCCAGAGGCCAAGAGAAAGTTAACAGAATATCTTTCATACGTAGAGAAGCTTTTAAATCAGATAAAGGAGCTCTCCGATGCCGACTACTGTTAAAGATATACAGAACCTTGAAGTGCTTAATAAAGAACTTAAAAAAATCAGAGAAGTAAAATCAGTTGAGTTACTTCCTAACTGTCAAAAAGATGTAGACATATATATAAAAATTACAGTATCTCATCCAAAAACTTGGGAGCTTATAGAGAAAATCTCAGAAGCTATTTCTAATGTTAAGTGGCAAATTTTCAAAAAAAGTGGAGAGCTCCCAGCAATAGAGTGGGAAATCGTAGAAAAAAAATGATTAGATGGCTCATTCTAGAGATAATGCTTTCCTAACAGAGAGCTCCCATGAGCAAACGGAAATACGACAAAACCATAAGAAGTCTCCTTAAAGACCTGCCTACAACTTTTATAGAGCTCCTTACAGGAGAAAAACTCTCAAAAGAAGCTCTCAAGCCCTTAGACGTGAAACTCCAGAAAGTCATAGAACGTGAAGCCGACCTTATAGTAGAAAACACCCAAACAGGAAACATCTACCACTTAGAATTTCAATCAACCAACGACCCCTCTATGCCCATCAGAATGGCTCTCTACTTCTACCTCATCCTCCAGAACTACGGGAGAGCTCCCCGGCAGTTCTTGGTCTACGTAGGCAAAGGCGAATGCACAATGCCAGATCACATAGAAATAGGGAGCTCCCGGCACCAATACAAAGTAATAGACCTGAAAAAAGACCTTAACTGCGAAAACCTGCTAAAGAGTGATAATCCCAATGACTGGGTTCTCTCCGTCCTATGCAGGATAGACTCTCAAGGAAAAGCAATCAGAAGAATCTTTGAGAAGATTAAGACCATAGAAGATAGAAGACTCCAGCAGGAACTAATCCAGAAAGTCCTCATTCTTGCAGGGCTGAGAGATAAGCAAATATTAAAGCTTGTAGAGCAGGAGGTAGGAAATATGGGACTGGTAATAGACCCTGAAACTAACCTTTACTTGAAAGAGTTAGTAGAGAAAGGAAAAGAAACAGGAAAACTTGAAGCCAAAAAGGAAGACATTATCAACCTTTACAGGGAGCTTCAGCTACCTCCGGAGAAAATAGCAAAAGTCTTAAAAGTATCCGAAGAGTTTGTAAAAGAAGCTCTTAAAGAAGCTAAAGAGCTGTGAACTTGAAGAGTGCTATAAAACTGTCTAAGCCCCTGAGTATCCATCATTTTTCCTAGAGCCTTTATGACACAAACCATCAAAAGACAGAATGCTTGAAAGAACCTTCCACACAAAGGTTTGATAATGGTTAAGGGCGAAAATTTCGGTCATTACTGAGTCTTAATTTATTATCTCAAAGTCCCGATAGCCCTTGATACGAGGCTTTCTTCAAATTTTAAGTTACGAAGTTCCTGTACCAGTTAGGCTTTTGGAGTTTTGATGGATGGTCAAGATGGCTTACACAAAATTATTGACACAACCCTCATACTTGAAAAAATAAAAAACACTACTATTCAGATTTCCTCTTCTGAAGTAGGCTTTTAAGGTATGCTAAATATAAGAAAAAATTAGCATATCTTCTGTATCTAACAGCTAAAAAATAAGAAATAGGACACATTAACAATAGAATGACAAAAATTACGAATACATATATTTGTAATAGCTTAAAATAAGGTGTAATGGACACGTCGCTTATTTCTGGAAAAATCCAACTTGCTGGAATAAAAAGCAATATGTAGAAAATCATTTTTAACAAAAAATTCCAGAGTTTATTTGAAATTGGAAGTAATTTGGCTAAAAGAAAAACTAAAACAGGCCAAATAAGTGTTATAATGACTAACCAAATTTTACCAATTGTAATAGTAAAGAGTAGAAAATCTAATTTCCTAAAAGTTAACGAGATAGTAGCCTCATAGGAAATCAGAACATCCACAAGAAACGGAACAGAAAATAGAAAGATAAGACTAATGAATACAGCAGAAAACAATCTACTTCGAGCATAATAGTAATCACTTACATTAGTCTGATAAGACTCATCTACACATAAGAATACGTCTGGAGTTAATAAGTACTGGCTTCTTTCTGTAATTTTCTCAAAGGCACCAGTACTTTCAATGTTCTCTCTTGGTGGATATGAACAAGGTGAACTGCTTCTTTCTCCTGAGGAAAAAGAAATAAAAGAATCAGCAGATTCGGCAGTTTCGGGAAAGCGAAGAAACTTATTACTAAATTTCCAACTAATAAAAAGGTCTCCTGTATTTAAAAGAAATTCTCCAATTATAAAAGAAATTAGTACTCCCAATAAAATCAATCCCCAATCAGGAAGTAGAGGTTTCTCTTTCAAAAAAAGAAAGTCTTTCAAGTTTACAAAAGATATAATATTAACGATACTTAACATAACTACCATACCCAAAAGAAAAAAAGCTCCCACTATAAACGAAGAAAAAAAATTATTATCTCTTGAAACTGCAGATAAAATGTTCATCTACTCCTCCTCTGGACGGATTTCACTAAACTTTGAGTGTATCTCATTTTATAGGGGAGCAATATATCTTCCTGATATTCCTTCATAAGGTTTTTCTCCCATGAAGTGAACACAAGATGTAAGATAATTCCCTTAGTTCGCAACGTTATCTTTTTTCTATTAAATTTTATACCTATTCAAAAGTTTCGTTATTTATCACCGCGACCAGACAAAATTATCCAACATTTCTTTGTATGGGTTAATGGATTATATCTCGGGCAAGGAGGCAACGATGTCTTAGATTGATTTGAATATACATAACCACAGTCGGCACACTTATATGTACCAGCAGACACGTCACTTCCATAAGGCACACATGTCTTCTTTACCATTTCTTTCCTCCCTCCGGATATAGTAGGAAGCAAAATTTTATCAGAGATTCCCCAATTATTTGACCGTTTTATGCAGATTTAAAATCTCAGTTAAAACTTGATTTAAAACAGGAATAATTCCTGAAAATAATAAGGACTTAACTGTTTAATTAAGAATTCCACTATCTACCGTGGAAACTTCTCCTTTTGATGCTCATAGGCGGCATAAAGGAAAATTGCCATAATGAGGATAGCCAGGAGAACCAACAAGATTTTCATTATCAGCATTTTTCAATCAAACCTCTCTGGTCATTAACTCCCGTTTCAATATCAAGAAAAACTCAACAAAAGGACTTAATTGCTTAGTTGCAAGCAATTTATAATGACTTTATAATGTTCTTAATAACCCTCTAATCAAACTTTAAGTGAGCCCGGGAGGAGTGGTGCAGGGTAAAAAGTGCTACGATTTCTCCACTTTATTCATTCAAAGAAAAATGTATTTAGACGAAGAGAAGAAAAGAATAGCTCAAAAATTGTTTGAACTAACAGATCTTTCTTTAAGACAAATCTCTGAAATTGTTGGGCTACCTGAGAAAAAACTACAAAAGTTGTTTTATCTCCAAGAGAGGGGAAAAGCAAAATATCAACTTTCAAAATCTGAAACAACTACAGAAAGACTGTTCAGACAAATAGATACTGGATTGACGGACATAAAAAAACAAAACCAAAATCTTTGAAAATTCTCCAAAAATCATAAGTTTAGAGGTAGAAAGGAAATTTTGATTTGAGGTAATACTTTGGATTTTTACGACCTTTTTCACTTTGGTAGATACGCATTAATGGGATTATTAGTTGTTGGACTTTCTTACGAAATTTACCGCCAGCGGAACGGAACCAGACTGTAATTTCGTTACGACAAATTCCTCTCAAATCGTCAACATATTCGCTCTCTCTCGCTCTCAGGATATCAGAATTACCTCTCCGGAGAGAAAATCCAAAATTCGGCCTAATAGGGCGGTCAGAGAGGCCGTTTTGAATCACACGAAACACAAATCAGCGGTAGCCGGCAGAAACTTCTCAAGTCTACGGAAACTCATTGATTTTCAAAGGCTAACTCCGAAAAAAAACTTTTCGGCGGCGTAAAGTAGAAAGAGAAACTCCTTGATTTCCAAAGACTTAAGGAAGAGGAGTAAGAAACTCAAGGTCTTCAGAGAGAGGAAAAGAACAAGGAGAACACCACATACTGTTAGCTTACTCTATAACCGTTAATTAACGGTAGAGAAAGAGAAGAACCCAACTAACGGGAAAAAGAAAAACCTTATCTCCCTTTACTTTTCTCCCGCTTTTGCGGGCCGCCGGTATAACCTACCTTCGGTAGGGGAGGGATTATATCAATGAAATCTGACACTTTATAACGTTCAAAAATTGCGTTAACTAAAAGTTGCTTTAAGACTTGTATTCCAATTGCTTTTTCACTTCCATAAGTGCGAAAAACGACGATATAAAGTATCGTGAGATATGCCAACAATCTCAGCTATCTTGCGTTTGCTGTAGCCCTGTTCTATCAACCGCTTGATGTGTTCCTCAAGTTCTTCCCATCTGGACTGACAGCGGGCAAGTCTAATTCGGTTCATAAGCTTAACGTGTTCCTCTCTTTTTCTACCGTTCCTCTTATTCGGTCTGTATTCCCAGCCTAAGAGCTCACACAAGTATTTCCAGCTTGCCCTTACATACTTAGGCTGATAACCCTTCTGAAAAGCCTCATAGGCTTCTTCTATGCGGAAACCTATGTGTAAGTTCCGCCTCATCATATCTTCGTAAACCATCGGAATAGTCTCTATGGCTTCCTCATACGGAACCTCTCTCCTGCACTTGTAGGAGACAATCCCAAGGGCAAAAAAGGAGTTTTGCCTTCTTCCCGGTATCGGCGGATTCTTAAAGAGCCTTCTCAATACCCACTCAAAGAACGCTCTACGACCGTTAGGTAATACCAGGAGCTCCCCTTTCTGTTTACCTTCCTTTTCGCCTTTTTCTGCCTTCTTAGGCTTTATCTCAAAGAGTTTCATCAGCTCCTCTAAGGCGTAAGCTCCTCTTACTCTAAAGACCGTTGCAGTAGTGTTAATCTTAGTCTGAAATCCGGGAAAACGGTATGGGTGAACTACCGGGTGCTTGTCAACTTCAAGGAGCTCCGCATAACTGTTCTGTATAGCCTCGTTGAGCTTGTTAATGCTCCAGCGTAAGCCCTTGACCTCAACAGGTTTATCAAGCTGATAAATGAAATGAACGCCCTTGCCTGAGTTGACTATGTAGGTAGGCTGAGCCGGTAGGGAACTCCAGAGGTATTTAACTACCTTTCCCAGAGTAGCGCTCGTTACTCCATCACAGTCAACGACAAATGCCCTAACTGCCTTTAAGGTCTTTGAGCTGTAATAGTTCCGATGAAAGTCAGCGTAAGGGAGATAGGCATTTGACCTCCAAAACAGCTTCCACAGGTCTTCGGTATGAACCCTGATGACTGTTCCTTTCCCTATTATCCGACCTTCCTTATCTTTCTCAGAACCAAGAATGACAATAAGTTTACCTTTCTGTCCGTATATACTGTCTATGTATTCTTCAGGACTAACTGATATAAACCGACTACTTAATAGACTGTTTTTCTGTAAAAATTCTGTCTGTAATAAAGTTGGGTTAAAGGATTGGCTTACTTGACGTTCCATTGGGCTCCTCCTTTAGAGGAGCCCTCAACCCTGTGGAAAATTCCCCCCAAGCCTGCTATATTCTTTGTTAAGCATAGGCTTTGGTTTGGGCTTACTGGGCTTATTGGGCTTAGGGGGAGCTCTGGGTTGAGGGCTCCCCTCTCAAAACTTTTTTCTATTCTGAAAGCTAACCTCACCAAGCCCCTCCAAAGGTTCACCTTCAGAGCAATTATATATCGTGAACTACCTTTAAGCCTTCTCCAAACTGCTCCTTGAGGAGCTTTATAGCCTTCTCTTTTAGGTCAGGAGAGGAAAACTCAAGCATAACACGGTTTTTTTTCATCCCTTTTAACTCCTTGAGCTTTTCCTCAGCTGCTCTTTCTATAAGGGCTTTCCACTCCTCAAAGTTCTCAACGGGAACGAAATTCCCTTTTTCCAACTCACTTTCAACCCACCTCTCGTATTCGTCTAACTCAATCTCCTTTCTCTCAACCATTCTTCTCTCCCTTAATTAGATCCTTGAACTCCCTGTTCGGAAAGGCTGTTATAAGTCTTAACTTATTCCCTCTGATTTCGCAAGGAACTACCCAAGGATAGCCGTCAACGTCCAAGACGATTACCATCTGCTCAGGATAACGCTTTTGATTGTAGTGCTTCATAAAAGCGACAACCTTACCAGCCGCTATGTATCCGACTATCTCTTCAAGGCTTTTCCCGTGTTTCTGCTTAACTTGCTCACTTTTCTTTCTATCCCACTCAAGCTCTAAATCTTCTGGAATCAAGTTTTCCTCCCGTTTTCAGGATTGGAAACTGAACAGAAAAAGGTTCACGAGTTTTTCAACATTAAGACTTAGACGTTTTTTCCTTTGGCCGCCAACCTCTTGCCTCTACTAACCGGCGCCCGTCAGCGGCCGCAGTCAAGGTGGAGTTCCCGCAACGGAGCGTAGCGAAGTTCCACCCACTCGTTTCGCTCGTGGTTTCCTCCTTGACTGCGGGACTTCGCTACGCCTGTTTTATAAACACAGGTTGGCTGGAAAGGGAAAAATGTTGTTCTTTAAAGGGAGCTCCCCTGCGGCACCTCCCAAATCCACCGTCAATTCCAGGGAGCTCCCGACAAAAAGTCAGGAGGGAAAAATGAGAACGCTCACCAAAGAAGAAATCTACCAAGAGATGAAAAAACGGTTTCCGAACTTGAGGCATCACATTTTCTATCCTCACGAAAAGGAAATCACCTTTGACTGCATTATGGACGTTTACAACTACCTGATGGAAAGGTTCAAGAAGTCTCCAGCCGTTCCTCTTGCAGAGCTCCTCTTTGAGTTTGACGGCTTGAGAGAGGACACCTTCGGATACTCTCCTCAAGAGGTCATCTCTGCTCTCCTCTGGATAGCAGACCACAGCAGGAGAAAGAGGTTCTACTTCCTGATTACTAATCAGGGAGAGTTTCTGGTAGATGCAAGTCTGGAGTTCATGAGCGTGTTCATAACAGACGAGCTGGCCGAATACGACGTCAACAAGATTGATGCAATCCTTGAGAACCCTCTGGAGATAGTAAGGAACTGGCTGGAAACAGAGGTGGAGTGGGAAAACAAATCAGGAAAATGAAAATATCTCTTGCGTTCGTAAAAAAGTAAAGCATTATCATAGCGTTCCAGCGTTATAGCGTATTGATTTATAGCGTTAGCGTCTGCGTCCTTTAGCGTCTCAGCGTTATTGCGTTACAGCGTCCTCACAGTTAAAGAAAAACTCTTCCTCACAAACACTACTCTCGGAGACTCCATAAGAGAGTTCCTGCCATACCTGAGAGTTTACCTCACAGTCATCTTCATCGCCTTCGGCCCCATTCTTCTCCTTGTAGGCCTTGCGACAGGCAACATCTTCAGGTATGCCTCAACGGCTTTCTTCCTTGCTCTCTTTCCTGTTTTCTGGGGAGGAGTTGGAGCAGTTACGAACTTTATCGTTTCCCATCAGCTCACCTACCTGAAAGACATTGTTGAGGCAGCAAAGTATTCAGAGCCTACTTTCAACGTTGAGGACTATCCTTACATCGTTTCGGCTCTCAAAGAGTGGCTCACCATAGCAGGCTGGGCAGGTTCAGCAGTCATCATACTCTCCCTTGCCATAATGTCCGGTTCTGCCTATGCCTTCGTGAGATTCGCAGGAGGCTTTGTTTCAGGGCTTGCTGGAGCTGCCTCTGGTTCAGCAGGCAGTATAGCTATGGGCAACATCTCTGCTGGGAACGTCAGCACGGACAACGTTTCTGCTAACAATACGTCAATGAACAAGTGGGATTCCACCTCAGTCTTTGCCAACGGCCGTCAGATTCGCAATACAGAAGTGTACAGCATTTTCAAAGAGGTCAGTTTTACAAATCGCAATCTTCACGAAGATATACAAAGGAACGTTAAAGAACATACTGACGCAAACATCTGGAGAAACATTAACGAACATACTGAAGCAGACATCTGGAAAGAGGTTACAGAAAGAGACATCGGAGCAAAAATTTCCGTCAACGGCCAGCCTGTCAGAGCAGGAGACACTCTCTCTGCTGGCCATCAGGCAAGCAGCGGAGTGTCCAAAACAGCAGGAGACAGCTCAGTCTTTGACACAGGGAAAAGCACGGGCAAGACTTACACCTACGGCAAGAATTGGAACCTGTCTGAAACAGGGAACAGGAGCAATACAGGAGACATAACCAGAGCCATTGCAGAACACGCAAGGCTGAACGTAACAGGCCTTGAAAGCCTGACAGCAGGAACAGGACAGGACTACAACCACAGAATCTCAGACCAGAGCACGGTAGGGAGCTCCCTGAAAGGAACAGAAGACCAAATGCATCAGGGAACAGTAGAAGCAGGAGTAAACGTTGGATTAGGAACAGGTGGAGGTGGAGGCGAAGGAGCTGGCTCAGGAGGAGCTGGTAGCTCAGGTAAAGGTAATCCGTTGATAGCTCTTTTAAGGAAGTTTGGCGGAGGAGTGAAACTTGACAGCAGAGATGCCAACATTGAAAAACAAGCTTTCACCAAAGCCTTTGACAAGGCCGTTCAGAACGCAGACGCCAATCAGGTAGCAGAGTTTCTCAGGTATGCCAAACAGCACGGGATAAACCTGTCCTCAATCCTTGACAGGAGCGGTCAGG
>JALTBO010000118.1 GCA_027075275.1 Desulfurobacteriaceae bacterium | reverse complement strand
CGCAGGTTGCCGGTATCGCAATGGGCCTCATTATGGAAGGAGACAGGTTTGTAGTCCTTTCCGATATTTTGGGAGACGAAGACCACCTTGGAGACATGGACTTCAAAGTAGCCGGAACCAGGAAAGGTGTAACGGCAATCCAGATGGACTTGAAGGTTAAGGGAATCAGCAGAGACGTTCTTTCTAAAGCTTTAGAGCAAGCAAGACAGGGAAGGCTCTACATCCTTGACAAGATGGACGCCGTAATCAGCAAGCCGAGGGAGGAGATTTCTCCCTACGCTCCGAGGATTGTTACAACCCACATAGAGCCTGAGAAAACCAGGGATTTAATTGGCCCCGGCGGTAAAACGATTAAGACCATAATAGATAAAGCCGGAGTTAAGATAACCATCAAAGAAGACGGAACGGTTCTGGTTTCTGCTCCAAGTGAGGAGGCTGCCGCTCAGGCCCTCAAAATGATAGAGGACGTGACAAAAGACCTTGAAGTTGGAAACACCTATCTTGGAAAAGTAACAAGGGTTGAGAACTACGGAGCCTTTGTTGAACTTGCTCCCGGTAAGATAGGGCTTGTTCACATCTCAAAGCTTCCACCTGAAATCAGGGAGAACATCTTTGAGAACATTAAGGTTTCAGACGTTATCCCTGTGAAGATCATTGAGTTTGACCAGCTTGGAAGGCCAAAACTCAGCCGTATAGACGTTACTCCAGAGGAGGAGAAGAAGCTTCGCCAGCAGGGTGGTTTCTACTCTCAGCCAGAGGGAGAGGAGAAGAATGAGTAACTGGGCGCTTGGCTGGGTTTACGGCAGGGGCAGCGTAATTGAGTTCGAGGAGCGGTTTTTAGACGTTGCCCTCAAGCTCCACACTCTTTTAAGCGGTAAATTAGAGAGAGTAAACGGCGGAACTTTTAGGCTTACGGTAGAGTCTGCCCTGACTGAACCGGAGGTTGACATAGACTTTGTAAGAGGGCTCTTTGAGTCAAACGGCGTTTGGGGGAACAGGAGCCTCTTTATTCCTGCTCCTGAAAGTTTAAGAGATGAGCTGAGGGAATTTCTAAAGCCCTTTTCTCCGAAAGAGACCAGCGATGGATTTTTTGTTGTGGGAGCTCCCGCCGACCTCCTCCTCCACCTCCTCTACGACGAGGAGACAGAGGAGCGTTCGGAATTTTACTTTGAGAAGTTCCTGAGCTACTTAACCGGCGGGGAATGGGAAAGAAAAGTTTTTCGGTTTTCACTGGAAGAGGGAGCTCTCCCACCGTTTAAAAAGAGAGTTTCAGACAGCGGTTTTGACCTCTACCTGATTAAGCTCTTAAAAGTTGACGGAAACGTCTACTTCTTTGACACCGGCGTGAGGGTAGCTCCTCCACCGGGGTTCTACTTTGACCTCGTTCCAAGGTCTTCCATCTACAAGAGCGGGTTTGTCCTTGCGAACTCAGTTGGAATAATAGACATGACCTACAGGGGAACGGTAAAAGTTCCGCTTGTTAAGGTTAATCCTGAAAAGGAGGTGCCGGAGCTCCCCTGGAGGGCCGTCCAGCTCATACCACGCCGTTTCTATCCGTTAGAGGCAAAACAGGTTGAGAACTTAGAAGAAACCGTTAGAGGAGAAGGAGGTTTCGGCAGCACCGGTTAGGAGGGATTCTTGATACCGATAAAAGACCTTAACCCCAGCCGTTCAACGCCTATTGTAACCATCCTTATAATCGTCTTCTGTATCCTTGTTTTTACTTACGAAATCCTCCTTCCGCCAGACTACAGGGAAATCTTTATAAGAATGTTTGCTGTTATACCCTATGAGGTAATGAGCGGAACCGATATCCCCCCTCCCGACCCTTTAACTCCCTACGGCAACCTGGTTTCCTACCAGTATCTCCACGGTGGACTTCTTCACATCTTCGGTAATATGCTCTTCCTGTGGGTTTTTGGCGATAACGTAGAAGACAGATTGGGAAAAGTTAAGTACTTCCTCTTCTACACGTTCTGCGGAATTGTTGCAGCTCTCATTCAATCAGTTGTCTCTCCAAACTCAACAATTCCCCTTATTGGAGCTTCAGGGGCTATAAGCGGCGTTTTAGGAGCCTATGCGGTTCTCTTCCCGCGGGCTCAAATAGTAACGTTAATCTTTATCTTCTTCTTTGTTGACGTTATTGTTCTTCCTGCTCTTCTCTGGATAGGAATCTGGTTTCTCATTCAGTTTATAAGTGCTCTTATCTCCATCAACCACCTGTCAATGGGCGGTGTTGCCTGGTTCGCCCACATAGGGGGATTCCTAACCGGAGTAGTCTTAACCAAGCTGTTCGTGTCAAAAAAAACTAAGTTTTCTATTACTGCATAAATTTTATGGCTGTTCTGTCTTCTTAAAAGACGAATTTCGCTCTAAAATGGAGTAAACGTGTTAGTTAAAAATTTCGCCTGCTCAATTAAACTCCGATAATTGATTCCCAGCTTACTTAACTATTGTTGCTTCGGCTCCAAACATTAGTCTTATCATTTCTCTGGGGAATCCGTCCTCAACTTCATAGTAGAAGTTCTTTCCCTGAATTCCCTGAAATGAGATTTTAAAGGACCTCTCAAACTCGCCGTTATTTGTAACGAAGTTCAGGTTGATTTCCTTTCTGATTGATTGGAAAGAAGTTGTTCTTACTATCATCCTTTCCTCCAGTGTGTTTTACCAAGAAGATAGCTGTTTAATGCCCAAAAAGTGTTCCATATGTTTAGAACTTCATATTTTTAGGTAGGGCGTTATAATAGTTAAGATTAGTCTATCTATTGACAAGAATTTGCAAGTGATAATAGTTTTATATTGAACTGCAACCGGAGGTTGGCCTTGGAAAGGAATAAGGAAAAGCTCTACATCTTTGATACCACCTTAAGAGATGGCGAACAGACGCCGGGAGTTAACTTAACTGTTGATGAAAAGGTTCAGATAGCAAAGCAGCTTGAACGCCTTGGGGTTGATGTTATTGAAGCCGGTTTTGCCATAAGCTCTCCTGCCGATTTTGAGGCGATAAAGCGCATAGCAAGAGAGGTGAAGAACTCTACAGTTTGTTCGCTTGCAAGGGCTAAAGAGGAAGACATAAAAACTGCCTGGGAAGCACTTAAAGAAGGTAATAGGGTAAGAATTCACACCTTCATAGCAACTTCAGACATACACCTTCAGTATAAGCTGAAGATGAGCCGTGATGAGGCTTTAAAGAGGGCTGTTTGGGCGGTTAAATTTGCAAGGGATGTTATGGGAGAGAAAGCTGAAGTGGAGTTCTCTGCCGAAGATGCCGGCAGGACAGACCTTAAATACCTGTGTGAGGTGATTGAAGCTGTTATTGATGCCGGAGCCGATGTTGTAAACATTCCAGATACCGTCGGCTATGCTGTTCCTGATGAGTGGTACGAAAGGATAAGCTACATTATGGAAAACGTGAAAAACGTTGACAGGGCAATTATCAGCGTTCACTGCCACAACGATTTGGGCCTTGCAACGGCCAACTCACTCATGGCTGTTATGGCAGGGGCAAGGCAGGTTGAGTGTACGATAAACGGTCTTGGTGAAAGGGCTGGAAACGCTGCTCTTGAAGAAGTGGTTATGGCCGTTAAGGTTCGTTCAGACCACTTCCCTGTCTATACAGATATAGATACAACTCAGATTTACAGAACTTCCCAGCTTGTCAGCAGGTTAACAGGTGTTCTTATCTCTAAAACAAAACCAATTGTCGGAGATAACGCCTTTGCCCACGAGTCCGGAATTCACCAGCACGGGGTTCTTGCCTGCCGTGAGACTTACGAGATAATGAAGCCTGAAGATATAGGCCTGAAAGAGTCTAAGATCGTTCTCGGGAAGCACTCTGGAAGGCACGCATTCAGGAAAAAGCTTGAAGAGATGGGAGTTGAGCTTACAGATGAACAGTTTGAGGAGGCTTTCAGGAAGTTTAAAGAGCTTGCTTCACGGAAGAAGGAGATCTACGATGTTGATATAGAGCTCCTCGTTGAAGGGCTTGAAGGAACGAGGGAGAGGAACTACGAGCTCCTCTACAACCAGGCAGTTAGCGGAGAGGGAATAATTCCCTCTGCAACTGTGAAAATTAAAACTCCTGAAGGGGAAAAGCTGGGCCTGGCCGTTGGGAACGGTCCTGTTGATGCAACTTACAGGGCTATAAAGAATGCCCTTGGCATAGGAGATGAGATTACTCTTAAAGACTTTAAAATAAGGGCTTTAACTGCTGGAACTGATGCTCAGGCTGAGGTTTATGTAACCCTTGAAGGAAACGGTTTCAGGGTTAGCGGTAGAGGAGTAGATCCGGATATTGTTAGAGCTTCGGCCCTTGCTTTCCTGGAGGCTTTGGACAGGCTTGAAAGAAGAAAAGGAAAGAAGAAGGGGGTTTAGTTTCTGGGGCTTCCTGCCCTTTTTATTCATGAATAAATAAGTGATTTTTATTAAATCTAAGTTTTTAACTTATATTTTACCTATCATTTTAAATCTCTGTTAGTTAGGAATTACTTATACAATTATGAATAATCCTTGATTTGGACTTTTTTTTATTTATAATGAACTAAAATTTATCTGGAGGTGTAAGGGATGAAAAAACTTTTAAGATTTCTTTTCCTCTCAGACCTTGAGATTAACAAGGCTTATCCCGTCAGAATGGCCCTTTTCTACTGGATTACAGTTTTTCTCTTTATCGGTGCTGCATACTATACGCTTTCACACAAGTTCCATGGAAGCAGAGTAGCAATAGAAGTTGTTGAGGATCTGTTTATATATGCTGCTGTTATAAGCATTTTCTTTTTCCTTTTTGTCCTGGCCTATACTTTTAAGGCTTCCAAAGATTATAGGGCTCTTGAGGAGTATGCTAAGTCGCTTGCCAGGGGGGAGCTCCAGTCGGAAGTTAAACTCAGTAGTCTGGCCGACAGAGACATTCTTGAGATTTACCATGCCCTTGATAAATTAAGGAGAAGTTTGATTCTCTCCCAGGAGCTCCTTAGGAAGAGGGAGAAAAAGGCAGGTTAAAAAAGCCCCCTTTCGGGGGCATTACTGTTATAGGTGTTTTTGAATGTACTCTATAGCGTCTCCTACTGTTTGAATCTTCTCTGCGTCTTCATCTGGAATCTCAATACCAAACTCCTCTTCAAGAGCCATAACAAGCTCTACTGTGTCTAAAGAGTCGGCTCCAAGGTCTTCTACAAATGAAGCCTCAGGTGTTACCTCGTCGGGGTCAACTCCGAGCCTATCGGCTATGATTTCCTTTACTTTTTGTTCAATGTTCTCCATTTCAAACCTCCCTGTGTTTTTATAGCCAACTGGAATTATAAGCAACCTCTTAGAAAAGTCCACCGTTTACGTGGATTGTAGTTCCTGTAATGTAAGAGGCCATGTCCGATGCTAAAAAGAGGCACACATCTGCAATTTCTTTCGGTTCTCCCTCCCGTTTTAAGGGAATGGACTTTAGCAGTTCCTCTTTTATTTTTTCCGGTATGGCTTTTGTCATGTCGGTTGTTATGTAGCCGGGAGCTACAGCTACAACTCTTATGTTCCTGCCTCCTAACTCTTTGGCAAGGGACTTTGTAAACCCTATAAGTGCAGATTTTGTTGCAGAGTAGTTAACCTGTCCTACGTTTCCTGTGAACCCTACAACTGATGAGATGTTTATTATTACTCCCTTACGCTTTTTTACCATTACTGGAACCACAGCTCTTGTTACGTTATAGACGCCGTTGAGATTTGTGTCTATTACGGCGTCCCAGTCCTCATCTTTCATTCTGAGAAACAGTGTATCTTTTGTTATTCCTGCGTTGTTAATAAGAACGTCTATCTTCCCTTCTTTCTCAACAATTTCGTTCACGGCCTTTTTAACTTCTTCCCGGTCTGTTACATCCATCTTCAGGCCGTTTACTCCCAGTTCCTTTGCAACGGCTTCTGTCCTCTCTCTGTTTGTTCCCGTTATGTAAACTTTAGCTCCAGCTTCTTTGAAAGTTTCAGCTGTTGCTCTACCTATACCCCTTGTCCCTCCGGTTATTAGAACTACAGCTCCTTTTAGTTCTTCAAACACACTTTCCTCCTTTTAGGTTTTGTTAATTATCTCATTTTGCTGCATCTAAACCGAAGCTGCCCATTGTTGAGAACAGGAAGACCAGAATTGCCGCTTTAATAAACCACTGGAGATTGTTGATTACGGAAGGGTATACTCCAAGTATTAAAAGGGAAAGGGCCGATACGGTTAAGGATATTACTGTTATCGTTAAAAGCCTGAGAGGTAGAAAACCTCCAAGGTTCTGGATTTTCCAGTTTCCAATTTTTCCAAACTTTATCACTACGTAGAGCCCGATAACTGTTAGAAAAAGGAGGAAAAGTGCGTGGGAAATGGACATTTTCCGTGAGAGCTCCCACACGTCCTCACTTGCAGCGAAGGGAAAGGCTAAAAGGGCAGCTCCCGCTGCTTCTTGAACGATGTCTGAAAACTTTAGGGTTGTCTCTTCCCTCTCTAACTTCCTGTTTATGGTGTTTATCTGTTCCTCTATCTGGTGGAGCTCCCTCTCAATTTTCTCTATCTCTTTTTCTTCCAACTTTTCCTCTGGTAAAATAGGTTCTGTTATGCGGAAACTAATATTTATGGTTATTCTCCTTTTCTGGTCAACGTCTCTTTTTGCCTCGGAGTGCCCGTCTGTTCCTGAAGTCCAGTCTATCCTAAACAGGGTTTTGAAGTTTCCCGTTGTTGTGAAATCCATGAGTTTTCTCAAATCTTTTAACGCCTGTCGGGTTGAGACGGCCTCCGGCGATACGTTCTTTATCTCTAAAGACCGGAAGTATCTGATAGAGGGTGTTCTTCTAAAGGTTAGCCCTTTAAGGGTTTCAGAAGAAGATGTTACTTTCTTTAAAGGGAAATCCCTCTTTTCTGTAGGTAGGGGGAGGGAGCTCCTTGTCTTTACAAACCCTATGTGTGAGGCGTGTAGGGAGAACAGGGAGCTCCTTAAAGAGCTTGAAAAGAGGTTCAAGATTTACTTTATTCCTTTAGGTTTTGAAGGAAAAGAGTTTGAAGCCGCAGTTGCGTCTTACTGTGAGAAAGCTACAGGAGATAAGTTCTTCAGATTAAGACCTCCTTTTAAGCTCTGTTCATCGGGAAAACTGAAGGTCTGGAGCGTGGAGGATAAGTTCAGGAGAATGGGAATTACAGGAACGCCAGTTTTCATAACAGGTGAAGGTGAGGTTATTGTCGGTATTGACAGTTTAAAGAGGTTTCTCTCTCACAACTGAATGTGAAGTCGCTTAATTTTCTGTTTTCTTACCGATTCCGGTATTTCTTCAAGTTCCGGTAGGTTTCTTATCTCGTCCGGGTCACCTATTCCGTTGAAGTTTATCAGGTAGAAGTTTGTTTTTTCTCCGTAAAGGTTGTCTTCGTCTAAGATAAGGCCGCAGACTGCAAGTTTGTTTTCCTCTACAGGCGTTTTTATCTCTGGAATGGAGAGGAGTTTTTCTATCTGGTTGTCTACGTTTATCTCCATAAGGGCTGCATTGAGAACTTCGGGATTGTCGTACATGGAAAGAAGTATTTCGGCATTTTCCTCATAAGTTTTCCTGAGGAGCTTGAACTCAACCTCGGCAGACTGGGTTGGAAGTGAGATTAGTTTTTCAAGGTCTACAGCCGTTGTTCCGACAACAGCAATGAGGGGAACTTTTAGATCCCTTACAGAGTGGTAAATTGATGCCAGGTTGGGGAAGACCTGGGCTGCTGCGTTTGAGATGATAAAGCTTTCAGGGAAAAGTGTTGAAATTCTCCAGACAACGCTGGCAGCGCAAACTATACAGGAGTCATACTCAACTGAAGGTTCTCTGTTACGGCACTCCTTAAGGAGCAGTTTCTCTATAACCTTTACCGGTTTCATTTCACCTCTACTATTTCTACCGTAAGCTTCTGAGTGTCAAGTATAGCAAAGGTGCTTTTTCCCGTAAGGTAGCCGCAGAGCTCCCCCGGGTTTACAATCTGGCATCCGTTTACAACCCTTACGTCTACCTCGTGGGTGTGGCCGTAGAGGATAAAGTCAAAGTCTCCAGATTTTGCAAGTGAGTCAATAAACAGAGGCTCGTGCATTACGGCAAACCTCTGGCCGTCTATGATCTTTGTAGCAGGGGGTTTCTCTATTAACCCTCCTGAAACCTTTAAGAGGCCGGCAACTTCTCCGTCGTTGTTTCCGAAGACGCCGAAAAAGTCGCACTTTATAAGGTTTAAAAGCTCTTTTACGGCAAAGGGGGAGACGAAATCTCCGCAGTGGATGAGGAGCTCCACCTCCTCACCGTTAACTATCTCCGCCGTCTTCCTTATCTTATCAAGGTTGTCGTGGGAGTCTGAAATAACGGCAACTCTCATTTTTTACTCCCCTGGGGCGGTTTTGAGGAGACATAGTCACACTCAGGGTACCTGCTACAGCCGTAAAACTTCTTCCCTTTCTTGCTCCTCCTCTCAACAATATCTCCCTCTCCACACTTTGGGCACTTTCCGTAGGTTATCGGGGCTGTGTACTTACACTGTGGGTAGTTTGAACAGGCTATAAACCTACCGTATCTACCCGATTTTATAATAAGGTCTCCTCCGCACTCGGGGCACTTCTCACCCGTTTTCTGTGGTTCCTCTTTCAGGCTCTCCTTGTATTTACACTGAGGGTAGTTTGAGCAGGCTATAAAGGTTCCGTACCTGCCGTGGACTTTTAGGAGGGGAGCTCCACACTCAGGGCAGTTTCTTCCGATTTCCTCTCCCTTAACTCCTTTAAGTTCTTCTTTAGCTTTCTCTAAAAGGTCTTTAAACTCGCCGAAGTAGAACTCGGCAAGGAGCTCCCTCCAGTTCTTTACACCTTCTTCAATCTTGTCAAGCTCCTCCTCAACGGAGGCTGTGAACTTAACGTCAACGACCTTGGGGAAGAGTTTTTTGAGGAGAGAGTTAATAAACTCACCAAGCTCTGTAGGTTTGAGTTTCTGCTTCTCCTTCTCTACATATCCCCTCTGAAGGATGTTTGAAATTATCGTTGCATAAGTTGACGGTCTTCCGACGCCCTCCTCCTCAAGGGCTTTAACTAAGCTTCCTTCAGTGTAGCGGGGTGGGGGTTCCGTGAAGTGCTGAACTCCTTTTATTTCCTTAATTTCTAAGCTTTCTCCTTCTTTTAGGTCAGGAAGGAGTTTCTCCTCAACTTCTACTGGATAGACCTTTAAAAACCCTTCTTCTTTCAAGGTTGAGCCTGTTGACCTGAAGGTGAGGCCGTTTCCCTCTATGTCAACAGAAACTGTGTTGAAAACGGCGTCCTTCATCTGAGAAGCAACGAACCTCCTCCAGATGAGGTCGTAGAGTTTAAACTGCTCAGGCGTAAGGTACTGCTTAACGCTTTCAGGAGTTCTGTAAACGGAAGTAGGCCTTATCGCTTCGTGGGCATCCTGAGCAGACGATGGTTTTTTTGTTTCGTAACTTCTGCTCCTTGCAGGCAGGTACTCCTTTCCAATTTCTTCTTTTATAAACTCCCTCGCCTCTTTTACCGCTTCGTCCGAAATTCTTGTAGAGTCTGTTCTCATATAGGTAATAAGACCAACCCTTTCGTTCCCAAGGTCTATACCCTCGTAGAGCTGCTGGGCTATCTGCATCGTTAGTTTTGCAGGGAAGCCGAACCTTTTAGAGGCTTCCTGCTGGAGAGTTGACGTAATAAAAGGAGGTAGCGGTTTTCTCCTCCTCTCTTTTCTTTCAACTTTAACAACTCTGAAAGAGGCCTGTTTAGCTCTTTCTACAAGTTCGTTCGCTGCCTTTTCGTCTGGGATGTCAAACTTGCCAAGTTTTCTTCCGTCAACGGCCCACAGTTTGGCAGGGAGCTCCTTATCTTCTTTTTTAAATATTCCTTCAACGGTCCAGTACTCCTTTGGAACAAACTTCCTTATTTCCTCTTCCCTGTCGCAGATGAGCCTCAGGGCTACAGACTGGACTCTTCCTGCTGAGAGAGCTCTCTTGAACTTCCTTGAAAGAAGAGGAGATATTGTGTATCCAACTATCCTGTCTAAAATTCTCCTTGCGTGCTGGGCGTATACCTTGTTTTCATCTATCTTGTCGGGGTTTTTAACGGCTTCCTGAATGGCCTTTTTGGTTATTTCATGAAACCTTACTCTGTAAATGCTGTCTTTCTTTACCCTCTTTAAGGCATTTGCTATGTGCCAGCTTATGGCCTCTCCTTCCCTGTCAGGGTCTGTTGCAAGGTAGATTTCATCACTCTTTTTTGCCGCCTCTTTTATCTCCTTTAGTATTTTGTCTTTTCCTTTTATCGTTACAAATTTCGGCTTGAACCCTTTCTCTATATCTACTCCGAACTCCTTTTCCGGAAGGTCTATGACGTGTCCCATAGAGGCTTTTACTATGAAATCTTTTCCTAAGTACTTCTGTATCGTTTTGGCCTTTGCTGGAGACTCAACTATCAGCAGCTTTTTCTTTGCCATTCTCCAACTCCTTATGAAATCTGGCGAAAGTTTAAGTTAGGTTTACTGGACTTTATAGTCAAAAGATATAACTTATCTCTGTTTGGAAAATTGAACAAAACCAAGGGAGGTGGAAAATGGAGCTCTCTACGGCTGCCATCATGCCTTACGCGGTGATGGCCCTTAAAGCAGTGGTAATAGCCATTGTAGGCTACATAGCTGCCGTTATCGGTAAAAAGATAACTGTAAAGCTCCTTGGCAGTCTGGAATCTCTGAAGGAGCAGAGGGAGTTTGTAAAGAGTGCAGGTAGCCTCGTCTACTATCTGATTTTACTCATTACAGTTGTTGCTGTTCTTGAAGCCCTCGGCCTCAAGTATGTGACCCAGCCTTTCTTAGACCTTCTCAACAAAGTTGCCTCCTACATTCCCAACGTTATTGGAGCAACAGTAATCTTAGTTGTGGGCATTCTCCTTGCGAAGATTGCTAAAGAGTTTACAAACTCTTTAGTTGAGACCTTTCAGCTTGAGGAGCTGGGTAAGAAGTACGGAATTGAAGACCTTGGGGGAGCTCTCGGGAACCTCGTCTACATCTTCATTCTCCTCTTTGTGAGCATTGCTGCACTCAACGCCCTTCAGATCAACGCCATTACAGCTCCTGCCGTCTCTATGCTTACGGCGATCCTTGATGCCATTCCAAGGATAGTTGCTGCTTTAATCGTCTTTGGAATCATCTTCTACGTTGGAAAGGTTGTTGCAGATATCACTGCGAAGATTGTTGATGAGCTGAACATTGATGAGATTGCCAGGGAGATAGGGATCTCCTCAGATAAACTCAAGTTCGCAGACCTCGTTAAGTACACAATCCTCACGTTTGCCGTTCTCTTAGGTCTATCTCAGGCTTTCCACTACCTTGAGGCTGAGGCCCTCTACCAGCTTACCTACCAGTTTACGGTTATAGCCTTTAAGTTAGTTGTTGCTTCTGTTATCCTCTTTGTCGGTGCTTACCTCGGAAACATTTTTGAAAAGAGGGTTGAGAACGAAACTCTTGGAAAGACCATTAAAGTGGCCTTCATCGCCGCTGCCGTTTTCATTGCACTTCCCTACGTTGGAGTATCACCTCAGATAATTGAGATTGTTGTCCTCTCAATCTGCTTCGGTGTTGGCCTTGCATTTGCCCTTGCCTTCGGACTTGGGGGTAAAGAGTTTGCGGTAGAAGTTCTAAAAAAGCTGACAAAATCTGATAAAGAGTAGTGGAGGGGAGGGAGCTCCCTCCCTTTCTTTTCCCAATTACCGATTTCTTGACAAACTCTTTCCCCTTTGCTTATATTCAGCCCGTCAAACTACATAAGGAGGAGTAGTATGCCCACAATTAACCAGCTGGTTAGAAAGGGGCGCGAGAAAAAGGTAAAGCGCTCAAAGGCCCCAGCTCTGCAGGGTAACCCTCAAAAGAGGGGAGTCTGCGTAAGGGTCTTTACAACTACACCAAAGAAGCCTAACTCTGCTCTTCGTAAGGTTGCAAGGGTAAGGCTCTCAAACGGTATTGAGGTAACTGCTTATATTCCCGGTATCGGGCACAACCTTCAGGAGCACTCCGTTGTTCTTGTAAGGGGCGGAAGGGTTAAGGACCTTCCTGGTGTCCGTTACAAGATTATCAGGGGAGCCCTTGACGCTGCAGGTGTTGAGGGAAGAAGGCAGTCCCGTTCCAAGTACGGAACAAAGAGACCTAAGGAGAAAAAATAATTTAGGAGAGGAGTGACATGCCCAGGAAAGGACCAGTTCCACCGAGGGAGATACTTCCAGACCCTGTTTACGGTGACAAGCTCGTTGCAAAACTTATTAACAAGGTGATGAAAGACGGTAAAAAGAGCAAGGCTGAGAAGATCGTTTACGGTGCCTTTGACATCATTAAGGAAAAGCTTGGAGAAGACCCTCTCAAGGTCTTCCACAAGGCAGTTGAAAACGTAAAACCGCTCATGGAAGTACGTCCACGCCGTGTTGGTGGTGCAACCTATCAGGTTCCAATGGAAGTAAGGCCAGAAAGACAGATTCACCTGGCCTTAAAGTGGATCGTGGACGCTGCACGTGCTCGTTCTGAGCGCGGAATGGTGAACAAGCTGGCAAACGAGCTTATTGATGCCTACAACGAAAGGGGTGGTGCCTTCAAGAAGAAGGAGGACACCCACAAGATGGCTGAAGCTAACAAGGCCTTTGCCCACTACAGGTGGTAAGTAACTCAATTCAGGAGGAGAAGTTGAGCAAGCAGCAGGCTCTCATAAAACAGATTAAGGTTCCCCTTGAAAAGGTTAGGAACATAGGAATTATTGCCCACATTGACGCCGGTAAGACAACAACTACAGAGCGTATCCTCTACTACACCGGCCGTATCCACAAGATCGGTGAGGTTCACGAAGGTGCGGCCGAGATGGACTGGATGGAGCAGGAGAAAGAGAGGGGTATTACTATTACCTCTGCTACAACGACCTGCTTCTGGAGAGACCACCGTATCAACATCGTTGACACTCCCGGACACGTTGACTTCACAATTGAAGTTGAGCGTTCCCTCCGTGTTCTTGACGGTGCAGTAACTATCCTCTGTTCCGTTGGCGGTGTTCAGCCACAGACAGAAACCGTATGGCGTCAGGCAGACAAGTACAGGGTTCCGAGGATAATCTTCGTCAACAAGATGGACCGTATCGGTGCCGATTTCTTCAGAGTTGTTGGAGAGGTTGAAGAAAAACTGGGAGCTAAGCCGGTTCCTGTTCAAATTCCCATCGGTGCTGAGGATGAGTTTAAGGGAGTTGTTGATCTTATCACTATGAAGGCAATCATCTGGGAAGAAGAAACTCTCGGTGCCAAGTACCACTACGAGGAGATCCCTGAGGATCTCGTTCCCGTTGCCGAAGAGTGGCGTGAGAAGATGCTTGAAGCTCTGGCCGACGTTGATGAAGAGATAATGATGAAGTACCTTGAGGGCGAAGAGATTACAGAAGACGAGATCAAGGCAGCCCTCAGGAAAGGAACGATAGAGCTCAAGTTTTTCCCGATGCTCTGCGGTTCTGCATTCAAGAACAAAGGAGTTCAGCCACTCCTTGACGCAATTGTTGACTACCTCCCATCTCCTCTTGACATTCCTCCAATTAAGGGAGTCAACCCCAAAACAGGAGAGGAGGAGGAAAGGCCTGCTTCCTATGACGCTCCGTTTGCTGCGTTGGCATTTAAGATCCTTACAGACCCTTACGTCGGTCAGCTGACGTTCGTAAGGGTTTACTCCGGCCTTATGGAGTCCGGTTCTTACGTTTACAATGCTACAAGGGATAAGAAAGAGCGTCTTGCCAGGATTCTCCGTATGCACGCCAATAAGCGTGAGGAGATTCCTGTTTTAGGTGCTGGAGATATCGCTGCAGCCGTTGGTCTGAGGGAAACCTACACGGGAGATACACTCTGCGACCCTGAGCACCCAATTCTCCTTGAGGCTATGGAGTTCCCCGAGCCTGTTATCTCCGTTGCTGTTGAGCCAAAGACAAAAGCAGACCAGGAGAAGCTCTCAATAGCCCTCCAGAAGCTTGCGAAGGAAGACCCTTCCTTTAGGGTCTCAATGGACCATGAAACAGGACAGACCATTATCTCTGGAATGGGGGAGCTCCACCTTGAGATCATCGTTGACCGTTTAAAGCGTGAGTTCGGCGTTGACGTTAACGTAGGTAAACCGCAGGTTGCCTACAGAGAGACAATCAAGAAGGAAGTAACCTCTGAAGGTAAGTTCATCAAGCAGACTGGTGGTAGGGGTCAGTACGGTCACGTATGGCTCAAGATTGAGCCTTTAGAGCCTGGAAAAGGCTTTGAGTTCCATGAAACGATTAAGGGTGGTGTTGTTCCAAAAGAGTACATCCCTGCCGTTGAGGCCGGCGTTAGAGAAGCTATGGAAACAGGAGTTGTTGCCGGCTACCCGATGACAGACATCAAGGTTACACTCTTTGACGGTTCTTACCACGAGGTTGACTCATCTGAGATGGCCTTCAAGATTGCCGGTTCCATCGCCTTCAAAGAGGGTGCTAAGAAGGCAAACCCTGTTCTCCTTGAGCCCATTATGGAAGTTGAGGTTACAACTCCTGAAGAGTTCATGGGAGACGTTATCGGAGACCTGAACAAGCGCCGTGGTAGAGTTCAGGGAATGGAGGCAAGGGGTAATGCTCAGGTTATCAGGGCGTTAGTTCCCCTTGCTGAAATGTTCGGTTACGCTACAGACCTTCGTTCAATGACACAGGGTAGGGCTACCTACATAATGAGGTTTAGCCACTACGAGGAAGTTCCACCTAACGTTGCTGAACAGATAATAGGAGAGAGGAGTAAGTAATTTCCGCCCCCCCCTTTTGGGGGTTTTTTTTATTTTCCTCTTTACATAGAGGAAACTTTGCATATAATACCAGCCTGCAAGCTTTTGGTCTTTTAAAAACCAATATGGATTTCAGGAGGAATAATCATGGCGAAGCAAAAATTTGAAAGGACGAAACCCCACAAGAACGTGGGAACAATCGGCCACGTAGACCACGGAAAAACAACACTAACAGCGGCAATTACCCACTGCCTTTCTCTCCAGGGAAAGGCT
>JALTBO010000117.1:9581-15111 GCA_027075275.1 Desulfurobacteriaceae bacterium | reverse complement strand
TGTTTGTTAGAATTTGCCCCACACGGAGGAGATTATGGCTCTGCTTGCTCCATCTATACTTTCAGCCAACTTTGCCTGTCTTGAAAGGGACATAAAAGAAGCTGAAGCGGCCGGTGCCGACCTTCTCCACGTTGACGTTATGGACGGTCGTTTCGTTCCCAATATCACTATTGGTATTCCGGTTGTGGAATCAATAAGGAAAGTGACGGAGCTCCCCTTAGACGTCCACCTCATGATTGTTGAGCCTGAGAAATACATCCCAGAGTTTATAAAAGCCGGTGCAGATTGGGTTTCATTCCACTTTGAAGCCGCTGTTCACCACCACAGAATAGTTGAGCAGATTAAGGAGCTCGGCGCAAAGGCCGGAATAGTTATAAACCCGTCAACTCCGGTCTCCTTTTTAGAGGAGATTCTTCCCTTTTTGGATTTCGTTCTTGTTATGTCTGTAAACCCCGGGTTTGGTGGGCAGAAGTTCATTCCAACCTCTCTTAAGAAAATTGAGAAGTTAAAGGAGATGAAAGAGGAGCTTAACAGGGAGCTCCTCATAGAGGTTGACGGTGGAATAAAGGTCGGTAACGTTGAGTCGGTTTTAGAGGCCGGTGCCGACGTGATTGTTGCCGGTTCTGCCGTTTTTAAAGGTGATATTTCTGCAAACGTAAAGGCGTTTAAGGAGATTCTTAAAAACTATTAGCGGGGAGAGGTCATGAAACAGGTAAAGCTGATGACGGGAACTGCAAACCCGGAGCTTGCTAAGAAGGTTGCTGCAAACCTTGGTATGCCTTTAGCAGACGTTAAAGTTGGTAGGTTCAGCGACGGTGAGATTCAGGTTGTTATAAACGAGAGCGTGAGGGACTGTGATGTTTTCATCATCCAGTCTCTCTGCAGGCCGGCCAACGACAACATAATGGAGCTCCTCATAATGGCCGATGCCCTTAAAAGGGCTTCAGCCGGTAGGATAACGGCAGTTATCCCTTACTACGCCTACGGAAGGCAGGACAGGAAGGTTAACCCCAGAGACCCAATAAGCGCTAAAGTTGTTGCAGACATAATAACGGCTGCAGGGGTTAACCACGTTGTAGTTGTTGACCTCCACGCAAAGCAGGTTGAAGGGTTCTTTGACATTCCGGTAGACCACCTTGAGGCAAGACCCGTCCTTACAGACTACTTCCTCAGGTTAGGGATGGGAGGGGAGGATACGGTTGTAGTTTCCCCGGATATCGGCGGCGTTGCAAGGGCAAGGAACTTTGCAAAGGTTTTAGGCTCTCCCATAGCGATAATTGATAAGAGGAGGCCGAGACCCAACGTTTCTGAGGTTATGAACATCATTGGAGAGGTTGAGGGTAAAAGGGCGGTTATTATTGACGACATAATAGATACGGCCGGAACGATTGTTAACGCTGCAAAAGCTATTAAAGAGGCTGGAGCAACCGAGGTTTACGCTGCCTGCACTCACCCGGTCTTCTCAGGTCCTGCCGTTGAGAGGCTCTCCGGTGCAATAAAAGAGGGATTCCTGAAAGAGGTTGTTGTTACAGATACAATCCCTCTCATTGAGGAGTTTGAAGGAGTTAAAGTTCTTTCTGTCTCCGGAATGCTTGCAGAGGCCATAAGGAGAATCCACTACGGAGAGTCCATCAGCCAGATGTTTAAGTTCTGATTACGAATACCAGGGGGAGCTCCTTCCCCCTTTTTGTTTTTATAACGATTTTGATCAGTTTTCCCCCTACTCCTTCAACCCAGTCTCCCCCCGACAGGTGGTATACCTCTATGTCTGAAACTTTTGATGAGATGGGGGCGTCTATTCCTGTGTTGTTTGTTGTGTTGAGGCGGAGCTCCGTCCTTATCAGCCAGCTCTCTTTTTTATCCTCATCTCTGTATATCCAATACCTGACCCTGCACACTCCGGGAAAGTAGTAGCAGTTTTCTGTGTAGAACTCAATCCAGCGGAACTTTCCGTCTGAGTCTTTTACGTAAGAGATTCCACCGTAATTACTGTTTATTGATTCAATATCTCTCTGAAGCAGGTAAAAAATAGGTGAAACAAAAGACTGGAGCTGACTGTTTTCAACCGCTGCCCTTCCTGTTTTCTCAACGGCTGAGAAGAAAGCGTAAGTTACTGTAATCAGAAAGGCAGAGATGGCTACAGCTAAGAGGAGTTCTATAAGGGTAAAACCTTTAACGGGCTTCGTAGAGTTCAACTAAAACTCCCCTGTCTGGTGTTCCTGCTTCAACCTTTACAACTCTAAAACCCATGAGTTCTTCAAAGTCCTGATTAACCTTCACGCTGTATCCCAAAATGTTTACTTCCTTGTTGTTGAAACTCTTTCCACCGTAAACTATTGAGTTAATGGAGTTACTTGCTGCTACCGTTGAGAGTGTGGTTTTAAGGAGGAGGTCTGTAGAATCTGCGCTTCTTCCTGCTAAAACGATGAACGTTCCAAATGCCATTCCGGCAATGGCAACTGCTACTAAAACTTCTAATAATGTAAACCCTTTTTTCAACTTTCCCTCCGGCGATATTTTATACTTTAAACCGGAAAAGGAGGACGTTATGGGAAAGAGAGTAAGGCTCGGAGTTAACATAGATCACGTCGCAACTGTGAGAAACGCAAGGAGAACCTTTGAGCCGGATCCCGTTCACGCTGCAGTAATTGCAGACCTTGCAGGGGCCGACCAGATAACTCTTCACGTGAGGGAAGATAGAAGACACGTTAATGAAAGGGATTTGAAACTTATAAAGGAGCTCATCCACTCAAGGGTGAACCTTGAGATGGCTCCAACTGATGAGATGGTTGAGATAGCCATCTCTGTAAAGCCCCATCAGGTAACGCTGGTTCCCGAAAAGAGGGAGGAGATAACAACAGAGGGCGGGCTTGACGTTCTCTCCCAGAAAAAGAAGATAAAAAAGGTTGTTGAAAAACTTAAGTCAGCGGGAATAACGGTTAACATCTTTATAGATCCAGAACCGGAGCAGATAAGGGCAGCGGCTGAGGTTGGAGCAGATGCTGTGGAGCTCCACACAGGCCGCTACGCAGAGGCCTTTGCAGAGAACAATAAAGAGGAAACAGAGAAGGAGCTTCACCGTTTAAAAGAGGCTGCAAAGGTTGCAAAAGAGGCGGGCTTAAAGGTTTATGCCGGTCACGGACTTACCTACAAAAACGTTAAGCCTGTTGCTGAGATTCCCGAAATTGAAGAACTGAACATAGGCCACTCAATAGTTGCGAACGCAATCCTCTTTGGCCTTAAAGAGGCGGTTGAGAAGATGATAAGGTTGATTAACAGTAACAAGTAGCCATTTCACATAAAATTTTGGTTATAGAGTGTTGGAAAGAAGTAAAATTCCTGCATTCGTTCAAGTTTATCTGTGTTCTCTTTACTTCGCTGGTTCTCTATTTGAGCTATTTCTAATTTTTCTATACAGAAAAGATTTAATAGATCAACACGTATTTAACGTATATTTCATCCATAGTTTACGACCAAACTCACTGATTAGCGTTATATTTTTGGGTGTTATTGCTTTGCTTTCAGGGTTATGTCTTTTGAAATTTGCAGAAAAGGGATATTTAAAAATAGTTTTTCTGATTAATTTTTGTTTTTTAATAGATATAATATTCATAATTTACACCTCAATCTTGTCTCGCTAAGCTAAATTAGAGGAAAGCATTGTTACTGGGTGTTGGTATTGATATCGTTTCTGTAAAGCGGGTTGAAGGGCTTATAAACCGGTTCGGTGAGCGCTTCCTGAGGAAAATACTTCCAGAAGGGTACGCTTACTGTCTTGAGAGAAGAAAAGGGGAGCTCCCCGGCTGTGTAGCTGCCCGTTTTGCCCTGAAAGAGGCTGCCGTTAAAGCTCTCTCTCAGGCAGGGTACAGAATAGGTATTAAGGATGTTTCAGTTGAAGGTGGGGGGAAGGAGCTCTCCTTAACAGTTAAAGGTCTCTCCCCCCGGCTAAAGCTTCTCTACTCAATTTCCCACGAAAGGGAGTTTGCAGTAGCCGTTGTAAACGTTATAGAGCTCCGATTCCCCCCATAACTCTCATCAGCCATTGGGCAGTTACAGTGTCCATCGTTAAGATGTGTTCAGATATCCAGGGTTTAAACACTTCTTCAAAGTACCTTTTTAGTTCATCCCTATTTCTATTCTTTTTCCACCTCTCCTTGACTGAACGGAGTTCCTCTCTGACCCTGTTGTGCTCTCCGTGGTGGCACTCGTAGGCGAAGAAGTGGGCTTTTCTCATAAGGTCTTCTTCGTAGCTAAAGTGCTCCTCAACATCTCTCAGGAATTCGTCTAACAGAATGTCAATTTCCCTATCGTCTCTGTTTTCCTCAAGGGCGTTGTAGAGTCTGTTAAGTATCTCAAGCTCCCTCTTGTGAACAAGGTTCATTCCCTGATAGGGAACTAAAGGGAGCTCCCTTTCCTCAATTAGTGCCATTTTATCCTCCTTAACCGTTCTTAACTAAAGATTGGCTTATGTTCTGTTGAGGAAAATGAGATATGTCAAACAGGTTGACACGTTGTTGAGGCCATCTTATATTTCCATAGCGCGGGCCGAGGTAGCTCAGTCGGTAGAGCAGAGGACTGAAAATCCTCGTGTCGGCGGTTCGATTCCGCCCCTCGGCACCATTTTTATTTTTCCCTCCAAAAATAAAACTAAAAAGCCCGGGTGGCGGAATTGGCAGACGCACGGGACTTAAAATCCCGGGGCCGCAAGGCCGTGCGGGTTCGATTCCCGCCCCGGGCACCACGTTAAGAAAAAATTGGTTATCCTTCCCCTTAATTCTTTCTTCTCCAATGATTGATATTTTCTATTTCTTGATTTGAAATATAGAATATTAATTTGGTATAAACTCATTTTAATCTCTTTTCGGGAGGAGATTATGAGAAAGACCCTTCTTATTCTCAGCTCTCTTGTTCTTGCTTCGTCTGCCTCTCAGGCTCAAACGGTTTCAAACGAGGAGATACTTCAGAAACTCCAGCAGCTTGAGAAGAAAGTTCAGGAGCTTGAGAAGGAAAACAGAGAGTTAAAGAAACTTCTCTACAGAAGAACTGCCGTTGTTCCTTTAAGGAAGAGAACAGAAAAGGTTAAAGTTGGAGGAAGGGTTCTTTTCAGGTTCTCTCAGACGCAGGACATAGATGAGAACGGCGGAAAGTCCATATTTGGAGATTATGGAAACGGGTTTGAGGTTAAGAAGGCTAGGCTTCATGTAAAGGGAGAGCTTAACGATAATATCAGTTATGCCGTTCAGATAAAGGCAGATAAGGGAAGCCAGGTTCAGCTCTGGGATGCCTACGTTAAATACTCCTTTGACTCCATTCCACTTTCAGTAAAGATGGGTCAGTTTAAGACTCCTGTCTCTATGTCTTACTTAAAGAGCGGAACAGAGCTCTGGCTTCCTGAGAGGCCAGTTGCCGTTAACAAAATTGCTCCTGTGTGGAGGGAGATTGGAGTTGCGGCTACATATAAACTCTTTAAGGGAGTTAAATTAACTGCCGGCCTCTTTAACGGTGAGGGGTGGAGCTCCGACAAAAACTA
>JALTBO010000117.1:0-9481 GCA_027075275.1 Desulfurobacteriaceae bacterium | reverse complement strand
AAGTACGACGTTGACTACACAACCGTTGGCTTCTACTACCTCTTAAACGGCTGGCAGGCCGCAGTCAGGTCTTCGTACACCTGGGCTAACGAGAGGCACGGTAAAGAGATTGACAACAACGTGTTTGTAACAGAGTTCCAGCTCCTCTTTTAACCTTTACCTCCGGCGGGTTTGTTAACATAATTTCGGAAAAAAGCCCGTCGGAGGTTGATATGAAGGAGTTTCTCTTTTCTGTTCTTTGCCTTTTGTTCATTTCTTCTACTACTTTTGCCGGTGAGGTTATTGTTTTCCACGCAGGTAGCCTTTCCGTTCCTTTTAAGAAGATGAAGGCCGTTTTTGAGAAGGAGCATCCCGGCACTGAGGTAAGGCTTGAGCCCAGCGGAAGCGTTAAGGCCATAAGGAAGGTTACAGATCTCCACAAGCCCTGCGATGTTGTTGCAAGCGCCGACTACTCACTGATTCCTAAGATGATGTTCCCAAAGTATGCAGACCACGTTAAGGTTTTTGCGACAAACGAGTTGGTTCTCTGCTACACGCCAAAGTCTAAGTTTGCCGATAAAATTAACAGAAACAACTGGTTTGAGATACTGAAAAATAAGGAAGTAAGGTGGGGATTCTCAAACCCAAACCTTGATCCCTGCGGTTATAGGGCTCTGATGATGCTCTCACTTGCCTCAGACTACTACAGAAAGCCCATATTTGAGGAGCTCCTCTCAAAAACCGGAATAAAGAGAACAGAACTCAACGGGAAGGAGGTTGTTTCTGTCCCAGAGAATTTAAGGCCTAAGGGGAACCTGACTATAAGGCCGAAGGCCGTTGCCCTTTTGGGGCTCCTTGAGAGCGGCGCGATAGACTACGCAGTTGAGTATAAAAGCGTTGCACTCCAGCACGGTTTAAAGTTTGTAGAGCTTCCTAAAGAGATTAACCTCTCAAGCCTCAGGTTTAAAGAGAACTACGCGAAAGTGAAGGTGAAGCTTGGAAACGGAAAAACTGTTGAAGGCAGGCCGATAGCCTACGGGATAACCGTTGTTAAGGGAGCTCCTCACCCGAAAGAGGCAGAGCTCTGGGAGGATTTCGTTACCTCTAAAGAGGGCGCTGAAATTCTGAAGGAGTGCTACCAGAACCCTGTTTACCCTCCAAAAGTTATTAATGCTGGAGAGTGATTTGAGGCTGTTCCGTCTTTTAATTTTCCTGTTTTCTTTTCTCTTTTTCGCCTTTATAACCGTTCCCGTTCTAAACCTGTTTTTCGTAGATAAGCACTCTTTGATTGAAACGCTGAAGGACAGGGAGGTCTGGGGAGCTCTCCTTACAACACTGAAAGGTGCTACTTTTTCAACTGTTTTGGGAGTTCTCCTTGGGGTTCCGACGGCCTACTTTCTCTCAGAGTTTGAGTTTAGGGGAAGGGAGTTCTTGGAGAGCATTTTAAACCTGCCGATCGTTATTCCCCACGTAACTGTTGGAATAATCCTTTTAAAGCTTCTTAACAGTAAAACTCTTTTAGGAGAGTTTTTCTCAGAGCTTGGGATTACGTTTGTTGATACCATCTACGGGATAGTTGTTGCAATGTGTTTTGTCAGCATCTCCTACGTTGCCGTTTCGTCCCTTTTGGGTTTTCGGTCTGTTGACAGGAATCTCATCTGGAGTGCAAGGAGCCTTGGAGCAACGCCGTTTCAAGTTTTCAGATACGTTGTCTTTCCCCTTACGTTTCCATACATTCTAAGGGGAGCTCTCCTCTCCTTTGCAAGGGCAGTCAGCGAGGTGGGAGCTCTCCTTATCATCGCCTACTACCCGATAACGGCTCCAATCCTTATGTATGAACGTTTTGAAGACTACGGCCTGAAAGCTGCAACGCCCATTGCCCTTTTAGTAGTCCTTTTCAGCCTTTTTATATTTACGTTTCTCCTTACACTCTCTTCCCTTTTAGAGAGGAAGAATGGTTGAGGTTTCTGTCAGGAAAAAGCTTGAAAGTTTTGTCCTCTCTGTGGATTTCAGTATAGGAGAAGGTGAATACCTTACAGTAATAGGAAGGAGCGGGGCGGGAAAGTCAACACTTGCAAAAGTTCTATCTGGAGTTGAGGGTATAGATTCGGGGAGTATAAAACTGAACGGTAGGGAAATTTCACATCTTCCACCTGAAAAGAGGAGAATTTCATACCTGCCTCAGGGGAACTCCCTCTTTCCCCACATGACCGTTCTTGAAAACCTCCTCTTTCCTCTAAAGGTAAAAGGAAAGAAAGACTTTTCCGGCGTAAACAGTATTGTTGAGAAGTTTAAAATAGGTAGAATTTTAGACAGAAGGCCGAGAGAGATCTCCGGAGGAGAAGCTCAGAGGGCTTCTCTTGCAAGGGCTATTCTCTCTGAACCGGAAGTGATAATCCTTGACGAGCCGTTGAACCAGCTTGACTTCTTCACAAAAACGGAGCTCATAGAGGAGCTTAAGAAACTGAAAGGGAATCTGACAGTTATTCACATTACACACGATCCATTAGAGGCGATGGAGCTCTCAGACAAGGTTCTCCTCTTAGAAAAGGGTAAAGTTATCTTCTTAGGGAGCTGGGAGGAGCTGATAGAGAGGGGGAAGGGGGAGCTCCCCGAGAGGATCAGGAGCTTTTTCCCCTACCGATAACAATTCTGATGTCCATTTTCTCTATTGGATACTCTATTCCTTTTAAAGGCTTTACAAACCCAAAGAGTATCTCCCTCAACGTCTCCTTTACGTAGTGCTTTATGGGAATTCTCTTTCCGTTTACAAAGAGCTCAACTTCATCGGGGAACTGGTCTTCCCTCCTCTTTATAAAGGTCTCCTCAATGAAGGATGTTAGCTTTTCCGTGTCATTAAACGAGAAGTTCTTTACTCCATCAACGGGAAAGTCTGAAACAACTGCGACAACGCCTTTAACTTCTTTTAGGAGCAACGGTTGATTAAGCTCCTTTCTCGTTACCTCAATCTTTGGAACGTCTGAGCGCTTAAATCCCTCGCAGATAACGATGTCGTAGTCGTCAAAGAGGAGGAAGGAGAGGAACTTCAGGTTGAGTTTGTCCCTGTCTATGTCCTGAAAGAGGACTATCTCATCCGGAGAGACAATTCCAACGGCTCCCGCTCCAGATTCCCTATACCTGTATGAATCCTTTCCCGGCGTGTCCCCTATCAAGTCTCTGTGTTTTGTTGATTTTAGAACTGCGACCGAGTAGCCCTTTTTTCGGAGCTCCCCAACAACCTTAGTTGCAACCGTTGTCTTCCCTGAGTTGTGGTAGCCTATGAAAGAGATTACGGGAACCATAAAGACCTCCTGAGCGTTGTATAGAGTTCATTATAGACTGACAATGATTTGGTATATTATCAGTTTATAATCACAACAATAATAATAACAACAAAACAATGAAATTTGAATTCAACGTTATTGACTTTTCCTTATGAAAGGAGTAGAACATATTAAGAAACCACCCGATGGAGGGTACCATGGGAATAACAAGAAGAAACTTCCTGAAGGCGACGGGGGTCTTCACGGCCGCGGCCACTCTGGGCATAAATTTGAAGCCCGCGAAGGCAAAGGCCGAGGAGCTGAAGATTACCAAAGCCAGGGAAACCAAAACGATCTGCCCCTACTGTGCCGTAGGGTGCGGAATGCTTGTCCACTCTATTCCCCACACGAACAAGGTGATAAACCTTGAGGGGGACCCGGACCACGTTATCAACAGGGGAGCTCTCTGCGCCAAAGGGGCAACCCTCAGGCAGCTTGCAGGGAGCGAGAACAGGAGAAGGCTCACAAAACCCCTCTACAGAGCTCCCGGCTCCTCGGAGTGGAGAGAGGTGAGCTGGGACTGGGCAATAGAGCAGATTGCCCGCAGGGTTAAGGAGACCCGCGACAGGACTTTCATAACCAGAAAGCCAAACGGGAACGTTGTCAACAGGTGCGAGGGAATAGCGAGCCTCGGCTCTGCCGCCCTTGACAACGAGGAGTGCTACCTCCTTGTCAAGATGCTGAGAGCTCTGGGCATCGTCTATTTAGAGCACCAGGCCCGGATATGACACAGCACCACAGTGGCCAGTTTGGCCAACTCATTCGGACGTGGTGCTATGACAAACCACTGGATTGACATCAAGAACGCCGACGTAATCCTCATAATGGGCTCAAACGCCGCAGAGAACCACCCCATCTCCTGGAAGTGGGTTGAGAAGGCAAGGGAAGAGAGGGGAGCAAAGGTAATTGTCGTTGACCCGAGGTTTACAAGGACAGCCGCAAAGGCAGACATCTACGCCCCGATAAGAATTGGAACCGATATAGCCTTTGTGGGAGGCCTCATCAACTACATAATCCAGACAAAGAGCTACAACGAGGAGTACGTAAAGCTCCACACAAACGCCTCCTGGATAGTTGACGATAAGTTTGACTTTGACCCGGAAGAGGGAGTTTTCTCTGGCTTTATAAAACTCGGCGAGTTTGAAGGCTCAGCGTACGGTAAATACGACAAGAAGAAGGGAGGCTGGACTTACAAGAGGGACGAGAACGGCGAGATAATGAGGGATCCCACCCTCCAGCACCCGAGGTGCGTCTTCCAGCTCCTCAAGAAACACTTCTCCCGCTACACTCCAGAAGTTGTAGAGAAAATAACCGGCTGTCCTAAGGAGAAGTTCCTTGAGATTGCAAAAATCGTTGCCTCCTGCGGGAAGCCCGACAGGGTAATGACCCACATGTACGCAATGGGTCTAACCCAGCACACCTACGGAACACAGAACATCAGGTCTTTCGTAATAATGCAGCTCCTTTTAGGAAACATCGGTCTTGCAGGTGGCGGAATTAACGCCCTGAGGGGAGAGTCAAACGTTCAGGGTTCAACAGACATGTGTCTCCTGTTCCACATCCTCCCCGGATACCTAAAAACTCCAAGGGAATCCCAGCAGACCCTCCAGCAGTATTTAGATAAGTACACTCCGAAACCGCTGATTCAAGGTTCAGTCAACTACTGGAAGAACTATCCCAAGTTCATAGTTTCACTCCTCAAAGCCTGGTGGGGAGCAAAGGCTACAAAGGAAAACGACTTCTGCTACAGCTACCTGCCGAAGCTTGACGACGGAGGAAACTACTCACACATAGTCCTCTTTGAGAAGATGTTTGACGGCCACTTTGAGGGTGCTTTCCTCTGGGGTCAGAACGCTGCCGTTGGAGGGCCCAACGCCAACAAGGAGAGGAAGGCACTTGAAAAGCTCAAGTGGATGGTCTGCGTTGACCTCTTTAAGACAGAAACCGCAGAGTTCTGGAAGCGCCCGGGGGTAAACCCTGCAGAGATTCAGACGGAGGTCTTTCTCCTTCCTGCCGCTGCAAGCTACGAGAAGCAGGGAACTGTTACGAACTCAGGAAGGTGGTGTCAGTGGAGGTGGAAGGCCGTTGACCCACCTGGAGAGGCAAAACCGGATGCAGACATTATCAACATGCTCTTTAAGAAGATAAGGGAGCTCTACGAGAAAGAGGGGGGAACGTTCCCAGATCCCATCCTTGACTGCTACTGGCCTTACGGTGAGGAGGTTAACACCGAGGAAGTCCTTGCCGAAATTAACGGGTTTGACTGGAAGACGAGGAAGCGGGTTGCAAACTTCACAAAGCTCAAAGACGACGGTTCAACTGCCTGCGGAAACTGGCTCTACAGCGGTGTCTACCCTGAAGAAGGAAACCTTGCTAAGAGAAGGAATACAGACGATACGACAGGAATCGGGCTCTATCCGGAGTTTACCTGGTGCTGGCCCCTCAACAGGAGAATTCTCTACAACAGGGCTTCCTGCGACGATAAAGGAAGGCCGTGGTGTCCAGACAGGCCTGTCATTTGGTGGGACGGCTCCCGCTGGATCGGGGACGTTCCAGACTACGGAAAAACAACGCCTCCAGATGCGGTTCTTAAGGGAACAGGTGCGTTCATCATGCTCCCGGAGGGGGTTGCAAGGATATGGGCTCCCGGCCTGAAAGACGGTCCGTTTCCAGAGTTCTACGAACCCCTTGAGTCCTTTACGAAGAACGTTCTCCATCCAAAGCAGAACTTCAACCCTGCCATTGCTTTAAGTATGAAGTTTGTAAACGGGCCGATGAACAAGAAGGGGAGCTCCTCCCAGTTCCCATACGTTGCCACAACCTACAGGGTCTGCGAGCACTACCAGTCCGGAGCTCTCACAAGGAACATTCCCTACCTCGTTGAGATGATGCCCGACATGTTCATAGAGATTCCCGTTGAGCTTGCCAAGGAGAAGGGAATCAAGAACGGAGACAAGGTAAGGGTCATCTCTGCAAGGGGAACCGTTGAGGGAATTGCCGTTGTTACCCACAGGATGATGCCCCTAAACGTCAACGGTAAAAGGGTCTACCAGATAGGTATGCCGTGGCACTGGGGCTACAGAGGCCTCTCAACGGGGGACAGCGCCAACAAGGCAACTCCCCACTGGGGAGACCCCAACACGATGATTCCCGAGTATAAGGGATTCCTTGTAAATATTGAGAAGGCCTAACGGGGAGGGCGGCACCTCCCCTCTCTTTTAAACCGCTATCTGGGGGAAGAGATGATTACTTCAGCAATGAACAACAACTCAAACTTAGCCTTGGTTGACGTTAACATAAAGAGAAAGGCAATGCTCTACGACGCCAGCAAGTGTACCGCCTGCCGGGGATGTCAGGGAGCCTGCAAGCAGTGGCACGACCTCCCGGCGGAGAAGACCCACAACTGGGGAAGCTACCAGAACCCTAAAGACCTCTCTCCTAAAACGTGGCTCATAATCAGGTTTGACGAACACGTAGACGATAGGGGTTACCCGGTATGGCTCTTTAACAGGCAGTCCTGTTTCCACTGCGACAATCCAGACTGTTCTGCCGTATGCCCAACGGGAGCCATGACCGTTAGGGACGACGGTGTGGTCTTTGTTAATCACGAGCTCTGTATAGGCTGTGGAAACTGCGCAGACGCCTGCCCCTTTGGCGTTCCCCACATTGATAAAGAGACGGAGAAGTCCTACAAGTGCAACTTCTGTATAGACAGGATTGACAACGGCCTTGCTCCCGCCTGCGTCAGCGCCTGCCCGACGGGAGCTCTCAAGTACGGAGAGAGGGAAGAACTTGAGAAAGAAGCCCTTGAGAGAGTTAAAAAGTTGAAAGAGATGGGCTTTACAGAGGCCAACGCCTACGGGGTTGGAGACTATAAAACAGGCGTTATTTTGGTTCTTCCGTTCTCCCCTGAGAAGTATTCCTGGATTCCTCCAAAGCCCCAGCACACAAAGCCTGTCGTCTGGTGGAAGGAGATACTGAGTCCCCTTGGAGCTATAGCAATAGGGGCTTCTGCTCTGGGAGCTCTCTTCCACTACGTAACGATTGGTCCGAAGAGGGTAGAAGAGGCACTGCCGGAAGAGGAAGAGGAGAAGTAGGATGGCCGTTAAGCACAGGTATGCCCACGGAGTTCATGCAGTTGCCTTTACGGTTCTGGCCCTCTCTGGGCTGGCCATTCTCATTAAGGGAAAGAGCCTCTTCCTGGTCTTCTTCGGCTCAAAGAAGACTGCAGAGAGCGTTCACAAAACCGTTGCCTGGGCATACCTGCTTACAAATACCTACCTGAGCCTGAAGGTTCTTCCAGAGATGGGAATAAGGGGGAGCTTAACGGCAAAAGCGCTCTTTCAGAGGCTTTTCTACTGGTTCGTTTTCCTCTCCCTTGCGATTATGGTTCCAACAGGGCTTCTCCTTATGTTCAGGGAGCTCTTTTCCCACAGGACTGTTCTCTTTGCCATGTCTGTTCACAAAATGTTTGCTCTCATTCTCATAGCTGTAACTACGGTTCACGCGTTTTTGAGGTTCCGCAAGCCGGCCATCCTCTTTGAGAAGTACAGGGAAATCTGCAGGAAGTGCCTTGATAAGCCCTGTATCGGGGTCTGCCCAACAGAGGCGATTGTTCCGGCAGAGGATGGAACGGTTCTCTTTGACGACGTTAGGTGTATAGCCTGCAACAGGTGTGTTGAAGTCTGTCCATATAAGGTTGTCTACTACTCAGAGAGGGGAGTTCCCCTCTACGTTAAATCGATTGGTTAGGAGGGAGTTATGTTAGCTACAGCAACGGCTAAAGTGAGAGGTGGAGCAAAGAGATACGTTGAGAAATACAGCGCCATAGACAGGCTTCTCCACTTCATCCACCTGATCTCATTTATAGTTCTTGCAATTACAGGGCTATCAATGGCTTACAGGTGGACAGGGCTGGGGGAGTTCCTATTCGGCTCTATGAAGAACGTTAAGGAGGTTCACGAGTTCTTCGGCTGGGTCCTGGTTATCTCTGGAGGTCTTCTGTTCCTGAAGCTTCTCCCTGAGAGCATTTTCAAGCCTTACGATTTTAAATGGTTTGCAAAGCTTGGCGGCTACCTTGACCCGAGCCACAGAACCCACGCCCCTGCCGGAAAGGTCAACGCAGGTCAGAAGGTTTACTACTGGTTCGGCGTAGTTGCCCTTATCATCATGGCCGTTACAGGGTTTTCGCTCATGTATGACCTTGTTCCAAAAGATGAAAGAGCTCTCTTTCTGGCCATCCACTTCGTCACTGCAACCCTCTGGATAGCGTTCTTCATCATCCACCTCTACCTTGCGACAATTGCAAACCCTGGAACCATCTGGGCGATGATAAATGGTAAGGTCAGCGAGGACTACATAAAGGTTCACAACCCTGAGTGGTACAAGGAGCTCAAAGAGAAGGGAATTCTTTAGTGGCTGATTTGACGGGAGGTTACCGTGGACTTTAACAGAGCCTTTAAGAGGATAAAGAAGCTGAAGAAACCGGGAAGCATTGCCGAGGAAGTTCTGGAGCTCTATCAGAACATCTTAGAGTTCCAGAATACTTCCTTTGACAGAACAGGAATAGACTACGGGAACCTCCCCGTCTCTATGGCAGTTGAGAGGCCTCTTCTCTCTGTCTTTGAGAAGAACATTCCTGCTGAAACTGTAAGTAACTTAGTTAAGGATTTCTTTGAGTTTATCTCACTATTTGGAACCCACAGCATGAGAGAAGAGGCCAAAAGGGCGGCGGAGAGCTCCCTGTTCGGCCCTCCCCAGGTAAAGGAAACGTTTACCAATTATATCAGGGGGATAGGTGAGGTTGAAGGTATTCCCCCCGAGTTCCTCAACTTAACCGTGCTCTCCGTCGCCCCCATTCTCTTCTCACCTCTTGTAGGTGAACTTGAGAAACAGTTACCTGAGGATTTTAACGGAACAAACTGTCCTTTTTGTGGTTACAGGCCTGTAACCGGCTATTTCAGCAAAGAAAAAGAGGGGAAGCGCTTCCTCGTCTGTCCCGTCTGTTACGGTGAGTGGCCGTCAAAGAGGGACGTCTGTCCCTACTGCGGAAACGAAGAACTTGACGAGCACAGCTACTACGTGGTTCAGGGAGAGGAGGGAGTCAGGGTTGACATCTGTAGCAAGTGTAAACGCTACATAAAGACCTTTGATGAGAGGGTGTTTGAGGAGAATGGGGA
>JALTBO010000116.1 GCA_027075275.1 Desulfurobacteriaceae bacterium | reverse complement strand
GTGCAAAAGAAGTGAGCTACAGCCTTATAGACATTTCAACAGAAGTAAAAAATAGAACCCTTCTTAAGGCTGCTGAGCTTATAGAGGAGAAGAGGGAGCTGATTCAGGAGGAGAACAGGAAAGACCTGATTGCCGGAGAGGAGAAAGGGCTTTCCAAAGCGATGCTTGACAGACTCCTTCTCAACGAAAAGAGAATTGCCGGAATGGTTCAGGTTCTAAAGGACGTTGCAAACCTTAGCGACCCCGTTGGCGAAGTTGTGAAGATGTGGACAAGGCCAAACGGTTTGAAGATAGGTAAGATGAGAGTTCCCCTTGGAGTTGTTGCAATTATCTACGAATCCCGTCCCAACGTAACAGTTGAGGCAGGTTCTCTCTGTATAAAGAGCTCCAACGCAGTCATTTTAAAGGGCGGTTCAGAAGCTATAAACTCAAACAGGGTTCTTGTAAACATCCTTAAGGAGGCTGCCGCTTCTGAGGGTTTTCCCGAAGAGGCAATTCAGTTCATAGATACGACAGACAGGTCTGCCGTTAAGGAGCTCCTCCTTTTAGACGAATATATAGACGTTGTCATCCCGAGAGGCGGAGAGGGGTTAATCAGGTTCGTTGCAGAAAACGCCCGTATGCCTGTAATCAAGCACTACAAGGGAGTTTGCCACGTTTTCGTTGATGAGTTTGCAGACCTTGAGAAGGCCTGGAACATCTGCTTTAACGCAAAAGTTCAGAGGCCGGGAGTCTGCAACGCAATGGAGACGATGCTTGTTCACTCTAAAATTGCCGACGCATTCCTGCCAACAATGATAGAGCTCTTTAAGAAGGCAAGGGTGGAGCTCCGCGGAGACGAGAGAACAAGGAGCTACGACCCTGACTACATAAAGCCTGCAACGGAAGAGGACTGGTATGCCGAATACCTTGACTTAATTCTTGCCGTTAGAGTTGTTGACTCTTTAGACGAGGCTGTAAACCACATAAACACCTACGGCTCCCACCACAGCGATACGATAGTTACAGAGAACTACACAAACGCAATGAAGTTCCTAAACAGGGTTGACTCTGCTGCCGTTTACGTAAACGCCTCAACCCGGTTTACAGACGGAAACGTCTTCGGCCTTGGAGCTGAGATGGGAATCTCAACCGACAAAGTCCACGTTCGCGGCCCTATGGGTCTTGAGGACTTAACAATTCCTAAATACATAATCTTTGGAAACGGTCAGATAAGGGAGTAAGTTTTGATAAACAGGCCTGAAGCAGGAACTCTCTTTTTCTGGTTCTTCTTTGTTGTAACTGTTGCGTGGACAGTTGTTGCTATTCTATTTAAAGCGAAGGAGCTCCTCAAGAAAAGAAGAAATTAGAAGTGCTTGTCTCCCACCAGGAAAATTGGGCCGTATTCCGTTTCAACAATTTTTACCTGAACCTGGTAGATTTTAGAGAGGAGCTCCTCGTTCAATATCTCCTCCTTTCTGCCTATAAAGAACTTTCCTTCGTATCCTAAGAGTATTACTTTGTCTATGTATTTCCAGACAAAGTTAAGGTCGTGGGTTACCATGCAGATGCCGAAGCCTTTTTCCTTGTGGAGCCTGTCAAGGAGCTCTAAGATTTTTCGGGAGCTCCTCAAGTCCACTCCCGTTGTGGGCTCGTCTAAAAAGATATAATGGGGATCGCTGATAAGAGCTCTCGCTATTAAAACCTTCCTCTGCTGTCCTCCAGAGAGTCTGTTAAACGGTTTATCGGCAACCTGTTTCAGATGGAGCTCCTCCATCCACCGGAGAGCTTTTGCTAAATCTTCCTCCTTTATCCTTTCAAACCGTTTAATCCGTGGAAACAGACCGGAAATAACAACATCTAAAGCTGTTGCTGGGAAAGAGTGAGAGTAACTTTCCATCTGAGGAACGTAACTCAAAAAACGCCTCTCGTCGCACCTTTTAGTGCAGTCTTTTCCGTGAATAAGTATTTTTCCCGATAATGGAGGAATAATGCCGAGGATTGTTTTAATAAGCGTACTCTTTCCGGCTCCGTTAGGTCCTACAACAACCCAGAACTCCCCCTCGGAAAGGTGCACCGAGAGGGAGGAAATAATTGGGTTTTTATAACCGATTGTTAAGTTTTCAAGAACGATTCCTTCCATACTACTTTTCTTTTATGAAGTTGTCTACTGGCATGAATCCTACGTGAATTTTCCCTTCCATTTCTCCTGGAGGTGCGTAAATCAGAGTTGGGGTAGCCCTTACGCCGTTTTTGACCAGCTGAATTTCTATGTTTTTGAGAGTTTTTATAATCTTCTGCTGGTCTTTTGTGATCTCTTTCTGGTCTTTCAACCTTTTTTCAAGGGATTTTACGTACTTCATAAAATCTCCATTTCCCATACTGTAGAGTTCCTTCAGAGCTCCTGCCGTTCCTTTTTCCCTTGCCAGCCTTGTGTAGTAAACAAGTCCTTTAAGAGAGTTCTCTCCATGAACAGCCAGAGGTATCATGTGGATTTCAACGTTGTTCTTTTTGGCTATCTCCTCAACTTGATTAAAATGGCTGTAACAGAACGGACAGAAAACGTCCCATACTATATAGATCTTTTTATCACTTTTCCCTACAATGTGGGGAATGTTTGCTTCCGTTAACTCTTTATCTATCTGGTTGATAAACGAGATGTCAACTTTTAAGGGTTTTTCTGCGTTTTTAGGCTTGAGAGGTTGGAGAATAACTCTCTCTCCGTTGACACTGTACTTGAATATTTGAAGTGCGATGTAGTGGTTTTCCGGGTTTACAAATATAAACCTTTTAAGTTCTCTGTGGTTGTTTTTATCTATTAGATCAACTTTAAACGTATTAAATCCTGGAACCTTTACTTCCGATGTTGGTTTTACGCTTTTTACCTCAATTCCGCGAACAGATAGAGGTTTAAGAAGAGCTCTTATAACCTTTTCAGCTTCTTCTGTTTTGTCCTTAAACGATTTCTCTTTTTGAATTCCAGTTTTTTCCGGTTGTGCCTGAGAGCATCCTGAGACCAGTAGTACTGTTAGGAGCGCCGATAGAAGTGTTCTCATTGTTTCCTCCCTCTCTAATTTAGGTTGTTTATTTTATGCCTTAAAAAGAAAAAAGGGGGCGCGGGGCCCCCGGAATTTGTGGTTTAAAGTGGTTTTAAAGTTCTCCCCTCATCTGTCTTATCTTTGCCTGGGCAGCTGCCAGCCTTGCAATTGGAACTCTGAACGGAGATGGGCTTACGTATTTAACGCCAACTTTCTGGAAGAAGTTTATTGACCTCGGGTCTCCTCCGTGTTCTCCACAGATTCCCGTCTTCATGTTGGGACGAACGGAATTTCCTTTCTCTATTGCAAGTTCAATAAGTCTTCCAACGCCGTTCTCATCTATATGCATGAACGGGTCGCCTTTAAGGATTCCTTCCTCTATGTAAGTTCCTATGAACTTGCCGGCGTCGTCCCTTGAGAGGCCGAAGGTCATCTGTGTAAGGTCGTTTGTTCCGAAGGAGAAGTACTGGGCATAGCGGGCAAGCTGGTCTGCAATGAGGGCAGCCCTTGGGACCTCAACCATCGTTCCAACCTGATACTCAACCTCTGTTCCCTGCTCGAGGAAGACCTTTGCTGCAACGTCGTCTATCAGCTCTTTCAGTTTCATTAATTCTCTGTCGTCTGCAATCAGCGGAAGCATTATCTCGGGGAGAACGTTAATGCCGTTTTTCTTGCAGATGCAGGCTGCTTCAAGAATAGCTCTTGCCTGCATTCTGTAGATTTCAGGGTAAGCTATTCCAAGCCTTGAGCCTCTAAGTCCAAGCATCGGATTGACTTCGTGGAGCTCCTCAGCCCTCTTTTTAAGCTCCTCAACGGGAAGCCCCATCTCCTTTGCAGTTCTCTCAAACTCCTCTTCAGTTCTTGGGAGGAACTCGTGGAGTGGCGGGTCAAGAAGCCTTATGTTTACGGGAAGTCCGTTCATCACCTCAAAGATTGCAATAAAGTCTTCCCTCTGCATCGGGAGGAGCTTCTCAAGGGCCCTCTCCCTCTCCTCCTTGGTTTTGGCAAGTATCATCTCGCGGACAACGGGAATCCTATCTTCCTTGAAGAACATGTGCTCAGTTCTACAGAGGCCTATACCTTCGGCTCCAAAGTCCCTTCCCTGCTTTGCGTCTTCTGGAGTGTCGGCGTTTACCCTTACTTGGAGGTCTCTTATCTCGTCTGCCCACTTCATAAGCTCTTCAAACTCGCCGGAAATCTGGGCAGGTATTGTCTTTAATTCCCCGTGGAATATCTCACCTGTTGAGCCGTCTAAGGTTATTACGTCTCCTTTCTTAACTACAACGTCTCCTACTCTGAACTCCTCTTTGTCGTAATCAACGTGGATAGACTCAGCCCCAACTATACAGGTCTTACCCATTCCCCTTGCAACAACGGCGGCGTGGGAGGTCATTCCGCCCCTTGCAGTTAAAATACCTTCAGCTGCGTGCATTCCGTGGATGTCTTCAGGGGAAGTTTCGTGGCGGACAAGGATTACCTTCTCTCCCTTCTCTGCAAGCTCAACAGCCTCGTCGGCGTTAAAGACGACCTTACCGCTTACAGCTCCCGGAGCGGCAGGGAGACCTTTTGCTATAAGCCTTCCTTCGGCTATTGCTTTCTTCCTGTCTTTTTCATCAAGCATCGGGTGGAGGAGCTGGTTGATAAGGAAGGGGTCAACCCTTAGGATAGCTTCCTCTTTTGTGATAAGTCCTTCTTTAACCATGTCAACAGCTATCTTTACGGCAGCCCTTGCTGTTCTCTTTCCAGCCCTGGTCTGGAGCATCCAGAGCCTGCCGTTCTCTATTGTGAACTCAATGTCCTGCATATCTCTGTAGTGTTTCTCAAGGATGTCCCTTACTTCAAGAAGCTGTTTGTAAACTTCCGGAAACTCCTCTTCTAAGGAAACCTGCTCTTCGCTTGTCTTCTGAGCCTTTGTAAGTGGCTGTGGCGTCCTGATTCCTGCAACAACGTCTTCACCCTGGGCGTTCTTCAGGTATTCACCGTAAAAGACGTTCTCTCCGGTTGAAGGGTTCCTGGTAAAGGCAACGCCCGTTCCGGAAGTATCTCCCATGTTTCCAAAGACCATTGCAACGATGTTTACGGCCGTTCCGTAGTCTTCAGGAATCTTGTTTATTTCGCGGTATTTAATAGCCCTCGGGTTGTTCCAGGAGTCAAAGACGGCCTTTATTGCCATTTTGAGCTGTTCGTAAGGATCCTGAGGGAATTCCCTTCCCGTTTCCTTTTTAACTAGCTCCTTGTAGCGTTTTACAACGTCTTTCAGGTCTTCTGCTGTAAGGTCAACGTCCTGCTCTGCCCCAACCTCTCTTTTCTTTTCCTCTAAAATTTCCTCAAACTTCTCGTGGGGGATTCCCATAACAACGTTTCCGAACATCTGGATGAAGCGGCGGTAGGAGTCCCAGGCAAACCTCTCGTTTCCGGTTGACTCTGCAAGCCCCTGGACGGTTTCGTCGTTGAGGCCTAAGTTGAGGATTGTGTCCATCATTCCGGGCATTGAGACGGGAGCTCCCGACCTTACAGAGACCAGCAGCGGGTTCTTCCTGTCTCCGAACTTCTTGCCCATCTCCTTTTCAATTTTCTGGAGCCCCTCTAAAACCTGCTCCCACATTCCTTCCGGGAACTTCTGTCCCTCCTTGAAGTACTCCTTGCACACCTCTGTTGTTATTGTGATTCCCGGTGGAACGGGAAGTCCTAAGTTGGTCATCTCGGCAAGGTTTGCACCCTTACCACCTAAGAGCATCTTCATTTCGGCACTTCCTTCGGCCTTTCCGCCGCCGAAGTAGTAGACCATCTTTTTAGGCATCTCCGCGCCCCCTTAAAATACGAGTTTTGAAAAGTCTGCTAATCTTAAGAGGTGGTCTGCTATTGCTTTAAGGAGGCTGAGCCTCCTGTTTCTGACCTTTTCGTCTTTATCCATAACCATTACGTTGTCAAAGAAGGCATCTACGGCCGGTTTCAGCTCCTTTATTTTTAAAAGAGCCCCCTCGTAGTCTTTCTCTTTAAGGAACTTCTCAATCTCCTCCCTAACCCTTTGAAACGCTTCGTAGAGGTTCCTTTCATACTCCCCTTCAGGTTCAAAGGGAGAGGGAGTAAACCCTTCTGGAATTATATTAACAACTCTCCTCATCGTGTAGAGAACCGCCTCAAACTCAGGGTTCTGCCTCAGTTTCTCTATTGCTTCAACCCTTAGGAGGGAGTCGTACGGGTCGTCTGAAACGGAAAGAACTGCATCTATTGAGTCCGGGCTGAAGCCCTTTTCCCTCAGGTAGTTTTTGAGCCTCTCCTTTATGAAAGAGAGGGTCTCCTCAACGGTATTTTCAGAGAGCTCTATATCCTGCTCCCTGTAGAACTCCTCTGCCCTTTCTATTAAGGGAGTTAATCCGGCAGAAATTTTGTTCTCAATCAGCGTCTGAATTAGACCTAAAGCGTTTCTCCTTAGGGCAAACGGGTCTGCAGAGCCTGTCGGTTTGAGCCCTGCCCCTATAAAACCAGTTAAGTTGTCAACTTTCTCAGCTATTGAGAGGGAAATTCCCGTTTCTGTCTCTGCAACTCTATCGCCTGAGAACCTCGGGAGGTAGTGTTCCTCTATAGCTGCCGCAATTTCTTCATCCTCTCCGTCTAAGAGGGCGTAGTATTTGCCCATCGTTCCCTGGAGCTCCGGGAACTCGTTAACCATCTCTGTTAAAAGGTCTGCTTTACACAGGTATGCAGCCCTTTTGGCCTTTTCCTCTTTGTCAAATCCCAACTGTGTGGAGGTAAAAGGAGCCAAGGACTCAAGCCTTTCTGTCTTGTCAAGCATAGTTCCAAGTTTTTCGTGGAATACGATTCCAGAGAGGTCTTTAACCCTCTCCTCTAATTTCTTTTTCCTGTCTTCCTTGAAGAAAAAGTGAGCATCTGAAAGCCTTGCCCTTAAAACCTTTTCATAGCCCAAACGAACCGTTAAGTCGTCAACCGGTTTTATGTTTGAAACGCCTATAAAGTAATTTTTCAGGTTTCCACTTTTATCAACAACCGAAAAGAACTTCTGGTGGTCTTTCATCACTACAACGGGAACCTCTTTGGGGAGCTCCAGAAACTCCTCTTCAAATGAGCCTAAAATCGGGTATGGAAACTCAACAAGGTTTGCAACCTCGTTCAGGAGGTCTTCGTCTTCAAGGAGCTCCCCGCCCACTCCTTCTGCTAAATCCTTAGCCCTGTCAAGGATTATCGCCTTCCTCTTTTCTATATCTGCAACAACGAATCTCTCCTCAAGCTGGGAGATAAACTCAGACGGTTCCTCAACAACAAAGGGCTCTGGAGAGAGGAACCTGTGGCCAAAGGAAACGTTTGAACTCTTTATTCCGTCTATCTCAAACTCAACTGCCTCTTTCCCGTAAACGGCGGTTATCCACCTGATAGGCCTTGCAAACCTTATCCTTTTCTCCCCCCAGCGCATGCTCTTTTTAAAGGGAATGGAGGTGATGACTTCGGGTAGAACCTCTTTCAGAACCTCAGCAGTCTCCTTTCCTTTAACAATTCGCTTAACGGCAACGTATCTTCCCTTCCTGCCGGGAGGGTTTTCAACAACTGTTAGGTCTGAAATGTCAACACCTTTAGACTTTGCAAAACCTAAAGCCGCCTTCGTTGGGTTTCCATTCTCGTCAAATGCAGCTCTTTCTGAGGGCCCCACTATCAGTTCTTCCCTGTCTGGCTGAACCTGTGGAACGTCGTAGACGATAACTATGAGCCTTCTTGGAGTTCCGAAAGTTTCAACAGATGTGAAAGAGAGGTGGTTCTCTGAGAGTTTCTGAGAGATTTTCTCCTTAAGGTAGGAAAGCGCCGGCTCAACGAATGAGGCCGGGAGCTCCTCACAACCTATCTCAAGCAGTAGATTTTGCGCCTTCACCTTTACCCTCTTTCAGTTCTAAATACTTTTTAGCGCAGTTTGCCGCCAGTTTTCTAACCCTTCCTATAAACGAAGCCCTTTCGGCAACAGAGATTGCTCCCCTTGCATCAAGGAGGTTAAAAACGTGGGAGCACTTCAAGCAGTAATCGTAGGCAGGAAGAACTAAATCTTCTTTAACGAGCTTTTCAGATTCTTTTTCAAACATGTTAAACAGGTTATAGAGCATCTCGGTGTCTGCCTTCTCAAAGTTGTAAACAGACCACTGGTATTCGTTCTCTTTATAGAGGTCTCCGTATCTAACTCCCTTTGTCCACTCAATATCGTAAACGCTGTCAACTCCCTGGATGTACATTGCAATACGCTCAAGGCCGTAGGTAATCTCAACGGACACAGGGTCAAGGGTTATCCCGCCGGCCTGCTGGAAGTAGGTAAACTGGGTAATCTCCATGCCGTCTAACCAGACTTCCCAGCCAAGTCCCCAGGCTCCAAGTGTTGGAGACTCCCAGTCGTCCTCAACAAACCTGACGTCGTGCTCCTTCAGGTTGAAGCCTAAAGCTTCAAGGCTTCCAAGGTAGAGTTCCTGAGAGTTTTCTGGAGATGGTTTTAGAATAACCTGAAACTGGAAGTAGTGCTGAAGCCTGTTTGGGTTCTCCCCGTATCTGCCGTCTGCCGGCCTTCTGCAGGGCTGAACGTAGGCAACCCTCCAGGGTTCTTTCCCAAGAACTTTTAGGAAAGTAAACGGGTGCATCGTTCCGGCACCCTGCTCAACGTCGTATGGTGAAGCTATAATACAGCCCTGCTTTGCCCAGTAGTCCTGAAGGGTGAAGATGAGCTCCTGAAATGTCAACGCTATCCCCGCACTGTAGTAATTGTCGCCGTAATTTTATTTTGTTGTTTATGGGTCGTCAAATTTGGAGAAGCCTTTACTTTTGAACCTCTTTAAACCGGGAAAGAGCAGACTTCATCAGCTCTAAGTAGTTTCTGAGTTTGGGTAGAACAGACTCCACAACCTCACGGCGGTAGACGTGGGAAAGGAGATTTTTATTTCCACCTGATGCCCTCTTTCAGAATCTCCCTTTTAAACTCCTCTGAAACGCTGTTCAGGTTAACAACGTCAACGGTAAAAGGAATGGAGCTCCCCTCAACCATCTCATCTAAAAGGAGCTTGAACCTTTTTAACTCCTCTTCTATCAGCCCCTCTACGGCTATATCGGCATCTGAGGAGCGGCGGTAATCTCCTCTGGCCCTTGAGCTAAAGAGGTAAACTCTGCACTCTTTACCACTTAAGAGGGTTAAGACGATCTGGCGGAGCTCCTCTAAAAACCGCTCCTCTCTCTTCTTATCAACGGAAAGGTCAAGAGGAATAAGAGCCCCCTTAAAATTGGTTTTCCGGGTATTATTATATCCTTAGTCTTAAAACTCTTTTGGGAGAAAGTATGAAATCGGCAGTGGTCATATTCTCAGGAGGTCTTGACTCAACAACGGCTCTCTACTGGGCAAAGAAACAGTTTGAGGAAGTTTACGCCATCACCTTCTACTACGGCCAGAGGCACTCTATAGAGATAGAGATGGCAAAGATTACGGCTAAAAACGCCGGAGTAAAGGAGCACGTTCTCTTTGAAGTTGATTTATCAAAGTTTGGAGCTTCTGCACTTACAGACAGGAGCTTAGAAGTTCCTGAAACCCACTCCGTTGAGGAGGTAAAGGAGAGAGGAATTCCCATAACCTACGTTCCCTTTAGAAACGGAGTCTTCATTTCCATTGCTGCAGCTTACGCTGAGAGCAGAGGGACTACGCACCTTGTAGGAGGGTGGAATGCCGTTGACTACAGTGGATACCCAGACTGCCGCCCAGAGTTCCTCTCTGCCATGGAGGAGGCCTTGAACAGAGGAACGAAGCTTGGAGCAGAAGGGAAGCAGTGGAAGATTCACGCTCCCCTTATAAACCTTACAAAGGGCGAAATTATAAAGCTTGGCCTCTCTTTAGGTGCAGACTACTCCTACTCAATCTCCTGCTACAGAGGAGAGGAAGTTCCCTGTATGAGGTGCGACAGCTGCATCTTGAGGGCTAAAGGATGGGCTGAAGCAGGAGAGGAAGACCACCTCATAAAGAGGCTGAAAGAGGAGGGAAAGATAGTTGAGTAGGAAGTTTAAACTGACTCAAACTGTAAGGGCTTCCGGCTGAGGAGCAAAGCTCAGCCCGGTCGGGCTTTCAGAGGTTCTGAGTAAGGTCTCTTTCCCTGTAGATGAGAACGTGATTGTTGGAATTGAAACTGCCGAAGATGCCGGAGTTTACAAGCTGTCAGACGAGATGGCTCTAATTCAAACTGCAGACTTCATAACTCCCGTTGTTGACGACCCCTTCGTCTACGGCCAGGTTGCAGTTGCAAACGCCCTCTCAGATGTCTACGCAATGGGAGGAAAGCCTATAACGGCCGTTAACCTTGTTATGTTTGACACCTGCAATGTTCCTATGGAATACCTGACAGAGATTTTAAAGGGAGGAGCTGAAAAGTTAAGAGAGGCCGGAGTTTCCCTCGTTGGAGGCCACACAGTTGACGACCTTGAAACAAAGTTTGGCCTCTCTGTTACAGGCATCGCTCATCCTGAAAAGATAGTAAGGAACTCAACGGCCAAACCGGGAGACGTTCTTGTCTACACAAAGCCTTTAGGAATCGGCGTTCTAACAACTGCAATAAAGGCAGATATGGCATCAGACCAGGAAGTTAAGGCCGTTTCTGAAGTTATGACCCACCTCAATAAATCTGCCTCTGAGGCTATGGTTTCAGTTGGAGTAAGTGCCTGCACAGACGTTACAGGGTTTGGCTTTTTAGGACACCTTTACGAAATGGTTAAGTTCAGCGGAGTTTCAGCAGAAATTGATTCCTCTGCATTTAAGCTTCTTCCCGGAGCTAAAGAGTACGCCTCTATGGGACTTCTGCCTGCCGCTACTTACGACAACGTTGACTACGTTGGAGATGCGGTAGAGTTTCCAGAAGGTTTTGATGAAGACCTAAAGATGCTCCTCTTTGACCCTCAAACTTCCGGTGGGCTTTTAATTGCCGTTCCGGAGGAGAAATTACCGGAGCTCCTCTCAAAGCTCACCGAAAAAGGAGAGCCCTGGGTTCAGGTTGTTGGTAAGATTAAGGAAGGAACCGGAATAAAGTTTTACTGAAGGAGAGAGACTTGAAGAAAAAGGTTGCGGTTATAAGCCTTGGATGTCCTAAGAACCTTGTTGATACAGAAACTATGGTTGGCCTCTTAAAGGCTACGGGAGACGTTGAGTTTGTAAACAATTTGGAAGATGCCGACGTAATCCTTGTTAACACCTGCGGGTTTATCCAGCCTGCAAAGGAGGAGTCAATAGACGAGATTCTCAACGCCATAGAGGAGAAGAAGAACTCTCCTGAGAAAAAGGTTGTTGTGGCAGGTTGTTTATACGAGAGGTATAAGGAGGAGCTAAAGAGGGAGCTCCCCGAGGTTGACGCCTTCATCGGTGTAAACGAACTCCTTGAAAGCGTTGAGAGGATACTCAACAGAAAGGCCTCTGTCCAGAAGCCATACCTTTTAAGGGAGATTCTCACTCCAAAACACCTTGCCTACCTGAAAATTTCCGAAGGGTGTTCAAACGGCTGCACCTACTGTGCAATCCCTCTTATCAGAGGGCCACTCAGGAGCCGCCCTGTTGAGGAATTGATTGAGGAGGCCAAAAGACTTGCAGACCTTGGAGTTAAAGAGCTCTACGTTATAGCTCAGGACACAACCGCCTACCTCTACGACAGAGGCGAGAAAGAGGGTCTTGTCAAACTCCTGAAAGAGCTTGAAAAAATTGAGGGTATAGAGTGGATAAGACTTATGTATACCTATCCATCCCACATTACAGATTCGCTCATAGATTTTGTAGCTTCTTCTGAGAAAGTTCTTAAATACTTTGACGTTCCACTTCAGCACATAAACGATAAAGTTCTTGCCTCTATGGGCAGGAAATACTCAAGGAAATTTGCAGAAAGTCTCATAGAGAAGCTGAGAAAGAGAATTCCCGGCGTTGCCATCAGAACAACCTTTATAGTTGGATTCCCTACAGAGGGGGAGGCGGAGTTTGAGGAGCTCCACTCCTTCTTAAAAGATGCAGAACTTGACTGGGTAGGCTTCTTTAAATACTACAGGGAAGACGGAACAGCTGCTTACAAACTTGGAGACCTTTCGGATGAGGTAAAAGAGTCAAGGCTCTCTCTCCTTGAGGAGACCCAGTTCTGGATATACGAGAAAAAACACAGAGAGCTAATTGGAAAGGAGTTTGAACTAATAGTTGACTCTCCTTCATCAGAAATGTCGGGCTTTGTAGAGGCACGGAGCTACAGGAACGCCTACGAGATAGACGGAATCGTTTACCTGAAAGGAAACTTCAAACCTGGAGAGTTCGTTAAGGCCAGAATAACAGACCTTGCAAGCAACGTTGATCTGATAGCGGAGCCTGTAGTTGATAAGGGTTAGACCTTTAACAGATGAGGAGATACTGAAGAAAGTAGTTGAGATAGTTTCTAAACACCTTCCACAGTGCAGAATTTACCTCTTTGGCTCAAGGGCTAAGGGAACTGCAAGGGAAAATTCAGATTTTGACATAGCCGTTGACTGCGGCTCTAAAGTTCCTTTCAGCGTAATGGCGAAAATTGAGGGAGAGCTTGAGGAGCTCCCCACACTAAAGAGCTTTGACCTTGTTGACCTTTCCTTAGTTTCAGAAGAGTTCAGGGAAATGGTTAAGAGAACGGGAGTTATCCTCTACGATGGAAGAGCTGAAAGAGAGCCTGAAACTCCTTGAATCTGCATACACCAGGCTTAAAGAAGCCCTGACAATTGAAGAAAAGAGCGACATCGTTTTAGACGCAACAATCCAGAGGTTTGAGTTTACCTTTGAGCTTGCCTGGAAGACCGTTCAGAGGTTTGCAAGGGTTTTAGGAGCCGGAGACTGCAACTTCGCCAGATCCTGCATAAAGCTTGCCTACAGACTGGGCTGGGTAGAGAACGAAGAGGACTGGCTCTCATTTCTCAGGGCAAGGAATCTCACTTCACACACTTACAACAGGGAGATTGCCCTTTCTGTCTATGAGACAGTTTCAGAGAAACACCACCTGTTTCAGGAGCTTATAGATAAACTCAGCAGGGAGCTCCCCCGATGAAAGAAGAGATTGCCGTTTTTAAGAAGAGGGCTGAGGAAGCCTTTGACTCCGTTCAGCTTATGATAGAAAAAGGCTACTACGACTGGGCTATTGTTATGCTTGAACAGGCTCTTCAGCTCCTTGTTAAATACTACCTTGCAAAGACAGTGGGCTACTTCTCAAAAACCCACAACCTGAGAAATCTCCTTGACGAGACAGGTAGCCTTGATGAGCGTTTCTCCAAGTTCTACAGAAAACACATGGATGCGATAGAGGTAATCTCAGACGCTTACATTTCAGGCCGCTACCTTCCAAGGCGGTATACAAAGGAAGAGGTTGATGGTAAATTAGACATATACCGGGAACTTCTGGAGATAGTTGAGAGTTGAAGAGGAACATAACTGCCGTTGAGCTTGCAAAGGAAATCTACGAGAGGAGAAAAGCCTTCTTTGACGAGGCGGAAAAGCACCTTAAGGTTGTTGCCGATAGGGCGAGGGAGCTCCTTCCCGGCTCAAAGGTCTACCTTTTTGGCTCCTACTACAGAGGAGACTACCACCCAGCCTTGAGCGACATAGACGTTGCAGTCGTCTCACCCCTCGTTCCAGAGAACGCAACAGAGAGGACAAAACACAAGCTCAAAATAATTGAGGGCTATGAGTTCTCTCCTTTGGAAGTTCACCTCTTAAAACCCTCAGAGTGGGATTTCTACAGAAACTTCGTAAGAGACGAGTTCAGGGAGCTTTAAACCACTATAATTCTTAATTACCCACTCAGAAAGAGGTAGAGCCAATGGAGCAGTTCAAGGTTGTTAAGACCTACGAGGAGATAAACGAGAAGATAAGAAAAGGCGAGGCGGTTGTCGTTACCGCTGAGGAGATGATTGAGATAGTTGAGGAGCTTGGAGTAGTTAAGGCGGCAGAAGAGGTTGACGTTGTTACAACCGGAACCTTCGGTGCAATGTGCTCCTCTGGAGCCTTCTTAAACGTTGGCCACACAAAACCCAGAATGAAAATGGAAGAGATTTACCTGAACGGCGTTCCAGCATACGGCGGAATTGCAGCCGTTGACCTCTACATAGGAGCAACAGCCCTTCCTGAGAACGACCCGAGGAACGAGGTCTACCCTGGAAAATTTGAATACGGGGGAGCCCACGTTATAGAGGAACTCATAGCCGGAGAGGACATAGAGCTTGAAGCCTACGCTTACGGAACAGACTGCTACCCCCGTAGAGAGATAAAGAAGCTCATAAACATAAAAACCATAAACGACGCAATCCTGTGCAGCCCGAGGAACGCTTACCAGAACTACAACGTTGCCGTCAACAAGTCTTCCAGAACTATCTACACCTACATGGGAACCCTAAAGCCTAACTTTGGAAACGCAACCTACTCTGGAGCCGGCCAGCTCTCTCCCCTAATGAACGACCCGTTCTTTGAAACAATTGGAATAGGAACCCGTATCTTCTTAGGCGGTGGAATAGGCTATGTCGCTTTCCACGGAACTCAGCACTCCCCCTTTGGAGTTAAGAGGAGCAAGAAGGGTCAGCCCATGGAGGGTTCTGGAACGTTAATGGTTGTTGGTGATATGAAACAGATGTCAACAGACTTCATAAAGGCAGCGTCAATTTTAGGCTACGGCGTCTCAATGTTCGTTGGAATAGGAATTCCCATACCGATACTCAACGAGAGGATTGCCTACTACACCTCTGTTAGGGATGATGAGATATTTGCTCCCGTAATAGACTACTCCGTTGACTACCCCTCTGGAAACGCAAAGCCGATTAAGTACGTGAGCTACGGGGAGCTCCGCCGGGGCTACATTGAGATAAACGGCAAGAAAGTTCCAACCTCTCCCGTCTCTTCCTACTATAAAGCCCGTGAAATCGCTGAAATCCTGAAGGAGTGGATAAAGAGCGGAAAGTTTGAAATCAGCAAACCCGCCGAAACCCTACCAGCTCCAGAGCCAGATGTAAAAATTGAGTACGATGAGAGGAAATAGATAGAGTTTATGTGGAGGCGGCGGGCGGAATCGAACCGCCGAATAAGGGATTTGCAGTCCCCTGCCTTACCACTTGGCTACGCCGCCTTAATGGAGCGGGCGACGGGACTTGAACCCGCGACCCCAACCTTGGCAAGGT
>JALTBO010000115.1 GCA_027075275.1 Desulfurobacteriaceae bacterium | reverse complement strand
ATACTTCCGTAGTAATCTAAATGGTCTGCGTCTATGTTGGTTATCACAGAGAGGGTTGGAGTGAGCTTCAGGAACGTTCCGTCGCTCTCGTCGGCTTCTGCAACTAACCACTTCCCGTCTCCCTCAATTGCGTTAACTCCGCCTAAGAAAGAGAGCCTTCCGCCTACCAGAATTGTCGGCTTTAAACCTGCCTCGTAGAAAACTTTTGCAACCATAGAGCTTGTTGTTGTCTTCCCGTGGGTTCCTGCAACTGCAACGCCTTCTTTAAACCTCATGATGTCTGAAAGGATGTCTGCCCTCGGGATAACAGGAATTCCTCTTCTTTTTGCTGCAACGATTTCGGGGTTGTCTTCCTTAACGGCAGATGAGTGAATTAGAACATCTGCTCCCTCAACGTTTTCTTCCCTGTGGCCTATGAAGACCTTTATTCCGGCCTCTTCAAGTTTTTTGACCATGGAGCTCCGCTTTATGTCAGAACCCTGAACCCTATATCCCTTTGCCTTCAGAACAAGGGCGATTCCAGACATTCCGATTCCGCCGATTCCAACAATATGGACTACCAAGTTCCCTCCTTTTTCTTTAAATTCCCGGATGTCAAATTCTAACCTGCGAGGTAGGAATGCCAATTCTTTTAGATGGAATATACGACGGAAAAAGACTCCAGAGGGAGCTTAAGCACCTTGGTTTAAGGAAAGGAGACGTTAGGGAAACCTGTATAGCCAACGGGAAAACCCTTATCTACCTAAAAGATGAGTCCCTCTGTCAAATTTACGAGGATTTTATCCCATCAGAGGAAGAAGCCAGGGAGATATGCACTGTCCACAGATACGTTGAGAAGTTTAAATACCTGATAGACGTTGAAAGGCTTGCAGAGATTGAGGCTCAGGAAGCTGAAATAAGGAGACTTTCGGGCAGGGAGAGGGAGCTCCTCGGCCGCGCTATCCTTGATTTGAAAGGGACAAAGGCGGGAACAAAGTTTCACCTCCACCTTGTAAGGTTTTGGAGAGAGAAGCCCATAGAGACTGAGATCTCAACCGGAGACATCGTTCTTGTAAGCCGTGGAAACCCTTTAAAGAGCGACCTTCTTGGAACCGTTGTTCGGATTACAGAGAAGACCATAACCGTTGCCTTTGACAATCGTCCTCCTCGTTGGGTTTACAAAAAGGGCGTGAGGATTGACCTCTACGTCAACGACGTAACCTTTAAGAGAATGGAAGAAAACTTAGAGGA
>JALTBO010000114.1:5362-15352 GCA_027075275.1 Desulfurobacteriaceae bacterium | reverse complement strand
AGCAATTAAGAAAGAGGGTGAACGGCTATTCAAATTGGCTGAAAACCAAGGGATTCATAGGGGAGCTCCCTTAGAAACGGCTCAAATTTTCGGTGTAGCTCCGGAGCAAATGGTGAATCAGCATTTATACGTTAAAACTGGTGAAAAGGAGGCCGGGCACGCGTTTAAAAAGCGGGGAGAAGTGGTTTCTTTTAATTCTACTGTCTCAGATAGATTAAAACTCAATAGAACTTTAAAAGAATTTAAGATTAAATCTGCAAGGAAAGAAAATTCTCCATCTTCGGAGGTTGAAAGTGGAAATTTAGAACACAGCTCTGTTCTTAAAATACCTGATAATGGGTTTAAAGTTCTGAAAAAGAACCAGGATGTAATTTATAATAAAAGAAATAGGATAAAAATTGGATTGTCAGACACCAAACTTTCCAATTTTACTCTTAATGAGAAAAGCGATTATAAAAATAATGTTGGTTTTCAGGGAGATACCAAAGTAAATAATACTGATTATTCTTTTAAATTCAGCTTAAATGGCAGACTACAATCCAAACTACTTACTGAGTTTAATGTTAAACCGGAAAGCTTTTTCATATCTACTTCTCATATTTCTTTACCACATAAGGTTCAGGCTGGCTTTCCTTACAGAAAAGGGAATCTTAAAGATAAAAACTCTCTTTTTTCCTCCAAATTTAACGGAAAATTTAGGATAATAAAGGATGCCGAAGCATCCTTTCCCCCCGGCAACTTCCCCGCTCTTAAGAGGGCGGTAGTGGACAGGAGTGCCCCCCCTCCTGTCCACCTTTTTTCTGCTACTGTTGAGAGACCCCAACCTCTATTATCGGATACTTCCTCTCAGTTTCAACACCACTCTCACCAGAATAAAAACAGCATACAGACTGACGGTCTGTTTTCCGGAGTTTCCACTGTTACCTTACAGGATCAGCTTTCCAGCGGTAGTACGGGAAAGGAGAATAACTTTTCCAACGAATTGAATCACTCCTCCCTCTTTCAGGTTTTTAAAAAGGATACAGGCTTTCAGCTTTCATATGTTGATAAAAATTTAAAATTGCTGGCTACTTTAAGGGGGAACGTTTTAAACCTGAACTTAAACGTTCTCAGCAGTCTTCACATTGATCCGTCAACGTTGAAAGACCTTACGGCAGTTATTGAGGATTCAGGTTTTGTTCCGGGTAAAATTACCCTTAAACAGAAGAAGGAACGTTATGTGCTGTTCCGTGAAAAAGCTTCTGATGAACTGGAGCTGAAGGTTTGAGGTGGTTTTTCCTTCTCTGTTTTCTCGTTTTCAGTTTTACTGAAGCGAAAGCCGTTACAGTAAACAGAGATGCCGTTCTCTTTAAGAGGGGTGTTCAGCAGTTTGAGATAGGTTCTTACTCTACTGCTCTTGACTATTTCCTGAAACTCCTTAAGCCAGGTTCTAAATACTACTCTAAAAGCCTCCTCATGCTTGCAAAGACCTACTACGCTATAGGTCGGAAAACCGGGAATAAGAAGTTTTTCTGGCAGGCTTTAAACTACCTACAGCTCTACTTTATCTCTTTAGGTAACAGGGAGCTCCCCTGGGACTACTACTACACAAAGGCAAGAATATATGAAGCCCTCTCTTTCTACGAGCAGGCACTTGCCGTTTACAGGGTCGCGTTTCTGGCAGCTAAAACTCCTCAGCAGAGAATAGATACAACAATAGGAATTGTTAGAACTGCCGTCTGGAGCAGAAGGAACGACATTGTAGATGAGTACTTTATTCTGGTTTCTACTTCAAAGCTCAATCCTCAGGAAAAAAAAGAGGTGGAGTTTTTAAAGGGGCTTATTCTCTTTTCTCAGGGGAAGTACAGAGAGGCCCTTCCCTACTTCTTTAATCTCTACAAAGAGTTTGAGGATTTCCTGATAGATAACCCCGAGTACTACCTGTTAGTTGCTGAAGATATATACAGGACCGGAAACTTAACCCTTGCGGAACAAGTTTTTAGAAGGATAGCTTCACTTACGAAAGATCCTGCCGTTGTCAGGAAAGCTGTTCTCCGTTTGGGAGACATAGAGCTTAAAAGGGGAAACAAAAAGCTCGCCTTTATTTACTACTATTCGGTTATACGCGATTACCCGGATTCTACAGAGAGCTACGTTGCAAGGTTAAAGATTATTCCCATGATGAAAGATCCAGAGATAGAGTACCGGGCTCTACTTACTAAGGATAAAGCTTTTAAGGAGCCTATTAACTACATAGCGAACCTTCTTGTTAACTACAGAACCACCTACGTTGGAATATACGCCCTTGCAGATTTGGGGTATCTGATCTTTGACATAGGAGCTCCCTCCAGCGTTTTCCGTCGCCTCCTCTGGGAGGTTTCTCTCGTTTTCCCCCAACAGGTGAAGTACGAGCAGAGGGAGTTCTTAAGGTATCTCTGGGAACCTTACCTTCTGAAACTTCCTCCTCAAAAAGGGTGTCAGCTCTACAGATCAAATCCTCGGTTCTTTCAGGAGATCTTCGGCAGAAAGGTACTCCTGAAGTTTGCTTCAGACCTGAAGGTGTGTAACCAGCGAAGGTTGAGGGTGGATCTCCTTTCTTACATGGTCAACCGATGGAAAGATGACAGGAGCAGACTGCTTATGGCAGAAGCCCTTTTTGACGATAAGGACTTTTCAGAGGCCTTAAAAGTTCTTCAGAAAGTAAAAGATAAAAACTCCTGCCGTTATAACCTTCTTTACTCAGAGATTCAACTGGTTACCGGTGGAAATCTGCCGTCTCCCGATAGACTCCTGAAAGTGTGTAGCGGGAAAAAGAATGTAAAATTAATGGCAGTAGTTCTGGCCGATTACTCAAAGTTGGGGAATATTGACTCTGCATTCAAAGTTTACAGGGAAAACAGGGACGGCCTTCTGAAGGGTTACGGTAGAGATCCTGTAGTAAGGGCAGCTATAGACAGCTTCCTTCAGATGGCCCTTTTAAAAGAGAACTACGCCGTTGCCCTTCAGGTGGCCAAAGACCTTGATAGTGCCGGCTATAAGAACTGTTTTATTGACAGCTACCTGACCATTTCGGCTGTAAGGATGGGTAAGCTTGACGTTGCCAGGAGAGGGTACACGGTTATAAAGAGCTGTGTTGACAGCCTTTCGTTGCTTGCAAGAACTGCTTACGAAGATGCCCTTTTAGGGGAGGAGAACCTTGGGACTTTTCAAGCCGTTAGATAACCTTGAGATCGGAGCTTCTTACTTCTTCCGCCGTTCGGAAGTAATACAGGGAAACATTGCTAACGTAGACACTCCCAACTACAGACCTAAAGACCTGATCTTTGAGAGAGAGCTTGAGAGAGCCCTTCCGCTTAAAAAGACAGATTCCCGCCACATAGATCCCCGGGAACCGTCTTCACGGTTTAAGGTGGTTAACTCTCCCGACTATTCCGGTTACGACAGCAACAAAGTTAACCTTGATAAAGAGCTTGCAAAGCTTGCAGAGTCAAACTTAATGATAAGGGCAATAAACGAGGCTCTCAGAAAAGAGATAGGGAAGCTTAAGCTGGTTATTCAGGGGAGGTAGAGGTGATATTCAAAGGGCTTGAAGTCTCCCTTACGGGAATGTTGGTTCAGCGGGTAAGAATGGACATTGCTTCAAGTAACCTTGCTAATGCCAACTCTGTAGATGAGAACGGAAGACCTTACAGGAGAAAAGTTCCCATATTTGAGGCCGTTTTAGACAGCTCTGGAGATGTCCCTGTTTACAGGGTTAAAGTGAAAAAGGTTGTAGAAGATCCTTCTCCTTTCCGTCTCAAGTACGATCCTTCAAACCCACTTGCTGATAAAAACGGCTACGTGAAGCTTCCAAACGTTGACCCTGTGAAAGAGATGGTGGACATGATATCTGCAATGAGGAGTTATGAGGCAAACCTTACGGCTTTTAACACCTACAAGAACAGCATTCTTAACGCTATTGAGATACTCAGGGCTTAGGAGGAGCTATGAAGGTTAACTTGAATACAGCTTTTTCTGGTTTTCTTTCCCTGGAAGAGAGAAAAAAGACTGAAGGGGTTTCTTTTTCCCGGGTTCTGGAGGATTTCCTTAAAGAGGTTAACTCTCAACAGCTCTCTGCAAGGGAGGTAGAGAGAGCTCTCTCTGAGGGAAAGGTTAAAAACGTAGAGGAGGCCATGTACACAATAGAGAAGGCTGACCTTTCCCTGCGTCTGCTGACAGAGCTGAGGAACAAAGCCCTTGAAAGCTATCAGGAAATAATGAGAATGCAGGTTTAACGGAGAGAGGGGTTCTTGAAGCTTGACAGGATAAAAGGGAAAGTAGAGACCCTTTTAAGGGAAAAGGCGAATCCCAGGAATATTGCTCTTGTTCTTGGAGCTCTAACGTTACTTTCCTTTTTAACCTTTATCGTTGCCAGTAAACACTCGTCTCAGGACTACGCAGTTCTGTATACCCATCTAAGCCCTGACGACGCCGGTGAGATACTCTCCGTTCTTCAGCAGGAACACATTCCCTACAAAGTTGTAGGAGATGGTTCAATAATTCTTGTTCCAAAAGATAAGGTTTACGATGTAAGGCTCAAGCTGGCTGCAAAGGGCATTCCTCACGGTAAGGTTGTTGGGTTTGAGATATTTGACAATACCCAGCTCGGTATAACTCAGTTCCAGCAGAATGTTGAGTACCTGAGGGCTCTGGAAGGGGAGCTTGAGAGAACCATCAGGCGAATAGATGCAGTAAGGGACGTTAAGGTTAATATAGCCCTTCCAAAGGATTCCATATTCGTAAGACCTTCTCAGGAGCCCAAGGCCTCTGTTCTTGTGGAACTCTGGCCGGGTAGGGATTTGACTCCTGAGCAGGTTAAGGCTATTGTCTTTTTGGTTTCCCACGCCGTTCCCGGTTTAAAGCCTGAGAACGTTACCGTTGTAGACGATAGGGGAAGGGTTCTGACCGATCTTCTATCTGAGAGTGAAGATGAGACTGGCGCAAGTAAAGAACTCCAGATAAAACAGAAACTTGAAAGGGAGATTGAGCGAAAAGTTCAGTCTATGCTCTCTCAGGTCCTCGGAGGAAGTAAGGTTGTTGTAAGGGCCTCTGTAGAGATTGAAACCGGCAAGGTTCAGACGAAGAAAGAGATCTACGACCCCGATATGACTGCCGTTGTAAGCCAGAGGAAGGTTCAGGAGACTGAGACCGGGGTTAAGAAAGAGCCTCAGGGAGCTCCCGGAACAACGACAAACGTTCCGCCTGTAGTAAACCTGGGGGCCAATCAACAGGTTGTTAAGAAAGAGAAGAAAGATGTAACAACCAACTACGACGTTTCAAAGACCATTGAGGAGTCGTTTACTCCCGTTTTCAGGATAAAAAGGATCACTGTAGGTGTTTTAGTTGACGGTAAGTACGAAAAGGTTAAGACGAAAGACGGAACCATTGAGTACAAGTTTGTTCCAAGGTCTCCTGAGGAGATAAAAACTTACGAGGAGATAGTTAAGAGTGCCATAGGTTACGACCCAAAAAGAGGAGATATTGTAACCGTTGCAAGCGTTCCCTTTGAGGCTAAACTCCTCATGGGCCATCCGAAACCTAAAGAGGAGGCGAAGTGGCTCTACTACGCCCTTGCCGGCAGTATTTTAGGACTGCTGGTTTTAGGAGCTCTGGCCTTTAAGCTCCTCAAAGGGAAGGGTAAAGAGGAGGTTCTGCCTGAAACCCAGCTTCCGGAAGCCCTTATGGCTGAGATGGAGGCCAGGAAGAAGCACGAGGAGGAGTTTGAGGAGATTAAACTGGAGCAGGATCCTATCTACCTGAAGATAGTTGAGATTGGTAAGGACTACCCGGAGCTCCTCACCAACGTTATAAGCAAGTGGCTTAAAGAGGAGGGGCTTAGATGATAGACCTTGAAGATTTCTCCCCCTTCCTTGAAGTTAATAGGAAAGCGGAAGCTGAGGAGAAAGAGGGAGAGGAGAGAAGCCTTGAGGAGCTGGAAGCTTTTTACAGGGGGGAGCTCCTTAAACTTCAGGAACACTACAAGAGAGAGCTGGAGAGAGTTAAAAAGGAGGCCTACAGTAAAGGTTTTCAGGAAGGAGTTGAGAAAGCCCGTTCGGAGCTTGAAACTAAAATGAAATTCACTTTAGAGGAGATGGAGAAATCATACAACGAAAAACTATCTGTTCTCAAGAAAAACCTTGACCTTTTGGTTTCCCAGTTTGAGAAGAGGGGAACGGAGGTTATATCTCAATTCCTGAAGTCGGTTTCAGAATCTATTGTGGAGATTTTAGAGTTCCTCTACATCTCTCCTGAAAATGCTCCGTTTGTGAAAAAGAGTTTGGAGGAGCTTCTTTCATCTTTTTCGTCTGAGGAGCTCCTTTCAATTGAGGCAGGGAAAGAGCTTGGGAAACTGCTTACCGGTAAAAATGTGAAGATAAACGAGGAGTTGGGAGATAACGATTTCCGTTTAATCTTTAAGGAGTTTACGCTTGAATCAAGGTTAAAAGAGAAACTGAACCTTCTGAGGGAAGAACTTGAGAGAGAGGTTAAGAAACTTACCTAAGTACAGAGTTAAAGGTAAAGTTTTAGGCGTTAAGGGTGCCGTTATAGAGGCAAAACTTCCAAAGGTTCGTATAGGGGACTTCTGCACCGTTAACGGCTCCTTAGAAGCAGAAGTCGTTGGTTTTAAGGAAGGAAAGACTCTCCTTATGGCTTACGATGACCCCAGCGGTGTTACGTTAGGTTCAGAGGTTGAAGCCAGACTCTCCGGCCTCAAGTTTCCCGTTGGAGATTCACTTTTGGGAGCAGTTGTTGACCCGTTTGGAAACGTCCTCAACGGTAAGGAGTTTATTCCTACCGATTTTGTTCCTCTGAAACCGATTCCCGTTAACCCTCTTGAAAGAGAAAGGATAAAAGAACCCCTTGATTTAGGAATCAGAGTAATAAACGCTCTTTTAACAGTGGGTAAGGGGCAGAGACTTGGAATATTTGCAGGTGCAGGAGTTGGGAAAAGCACTCTCCTTGGAATGGTTGCCCGCTACACTTCTGCAGACGTTAACGTCGTTGCTCTCATAGGGGAGAGGGGAAGGGAAGTAAAGGAGTTTTTAGAGGACTGTTTGGGTAGTGAGGGACTTGCCCGTTCGGTGGTTGTTGTTGCAACGTCTGATATGCCGCCCCTTGCCAAAATACGGGCTGCCCATACTGCACTTGCCGTCGCCGAGTACTTCTCATCCCAGGGTAAAGATGTTCTTCTTCTCCTTGACTCACTTACAAGGTTTGCCATGGCTCAGAGAGAGATAGGCCTTTCTGTTGGAGAGCCTCCCACTTCAAAGGGCTACACCCCTTCAGTATTTTCAGGCCTTGCAAGGCTTATAGAGAGGGCAGGGAACTTCTCTAACGGCGGGAGTATAACCGGAATCTTTACAGTTTTAGTTGAGGGGGACGATATCTCACTTGACCCGGTGGCAGACGCCTCTGTCGGTCTTTTAGATGGACACATAGTCCTTTCAAGGGAGATGGCAAACAGACGGCTCTTTCCTGCAGTGGATGTTTTAAAGAGCGTGAGCCGTTTAACTCCACAGCTCCTTCCAGAGGAAGTTCTTAAGGAGCAGTCGGTAATTTTTAAGTTAGAGAGCATCTACAGGGAAAACAGGGAACTTATCCAGCTGGGCCTTTACAAAGAAGGGTCTTCTCCTCTGATTGACCTTTCAATCTCTGCCCATAGAAAGCTGGAAGCTTTTATAAAACAAGGGATAAATGAGAAAGTTTCCTTTGGAGATTCGCTATCTCAACTTAAAAATTTGGTAGACTCTATACTCAAGGAGGGAGAGCTCCATGGCTGTGGACGGCATCTTCTTGAATAATGAATCACAGGTAAAAGTTGTAGGTCCTGACTACGACAACTCAAAAATGACAAAAGACCAGTTTTTAAAAGTTCTCCTTACCGCGATAGAGTGGCAGGATCCCCTGCAGGCAGAGAACATCTCCGATTTCATCAACAACTCCGTCAAACTCAGAGAGATGGAGGTTTTAAACTCTTTTGAGAACAGTGTAGATGACCTTAAAAACTCTTTAAAGTCTACAGAGCTCTTCTACGCAACCTCCTTTATAGGGAAAGAAGTTCTTTACCAGGGCGATAAGACCTACGTTAAGGACGGAAAGGGAAAGTTCTACTTTAAACTTAAAAAACCGGCCTCTTACGTTGAGGTCGTTGTTAAAGACTCCAACGGAAACGTTGTTGACAGGAAAGAGTTTACAGACCTTTCCGCCGGCAGTTATCCTGTAGAGATAGATAACCCTTCTCTCCAGAGTGGATACTATACGGTTTCCGTTCTGGCTAAAGACAGCAGTGGAAACTCTGTTGACGTTGATCTTGAGAGTTTTGCCCTGGTAGACGGTGTCAGGAAAGAGGAAGATGGCGTTTATCTTACCACCTCTGTTGATGAAATACCTCTTGAAAACGTAATTGGTATAGGAGGTTGAGATGCTTCAGTCTTTCTACACAGCCTTTACAGGCCTTTCTGCAGATAAGAAGTGGCTTTCTATTATTTCAGACAACATTGCTAATGTTAACACTGTAGGTTATAAGGCTGAAAATACAGTCTTTGAAGATCTCCTTGCAAGGAGTTTAACTACTTATAAAAACGGAGCTCCCGTCAATCAGGAAATAGGCGGCGGAACATTTATAAGCGCAACAGTTAAAGACTTCAGTCAGGGAACTTTTAAAAATACAAACAACCCACTTGACCTTGCATTAGACGGTGAAGGCTTCTTTATGGTTAAAGACCAGTCGGGAGCCACCTACTATACGAGGAACGGTCAGTTTAGGCTTGACGCCAACGGCGACGTAATAAACATGCTTGGCATGAAAGTTCAGGGCTGGATGCTTGACGAGAACGGCAACGTAGCAGGGGCTATCGGTAACATAAATATTCCCATGAGTATGGACCCGAAAGCTACAACCTACGTTGCCTTTAAAGACCCGAGCAACCTTGATTCAAGGGCTCAGTTTATAGTAGACAACCCAAACACTGCAGATGTTGACGAGTCAATCTTTAACCCAGCAAACTCAGACACCTACAACTACGTTAACGCTGTTACTATCTACGATTCTTTAGGAAACCCCCACGAACTTGACTACTACTTCATTCATAAGAACGATAACGGTGAAGCTTACTGGCTTATCTTCGCAATGGTTGACGGGAAGCCGGTAGAGATTCCGAAAGATAACCAGAACTATGCCTTTTTGAAGGTAAAGTTTAAAACAGATGGAACAATAGACGATACTGCCATAAAGGGCTACGGTGCTGTAACAAGTCAGGGAACGGAAACCGATACGGAAGATGCAAACGATAATGGAACTTTTACACTTTCAAATACTCCCGTTGTTCCCGGTAGTATAGGGGAAATTACTTATACCATAGGCAACATTACCAGAACACTGATAGACAACGGAAAGGGAAAGCTTATAGACAAGGAGACGGGAGATGTCAGGGGAACAGTAGACTACTCAAACGGTAAGATTTACATTTCTGAACTTGCCCACAACGGAAACAGTGATTCAATTACCGTTTCAGGCTACCAGACTTACGACACCTCTGAATCAACTAACGCTTTAGATCCAAAGCGAATAGCTACGGCGCCGGTTGACCTGAACAACGGAGCTGCACCAATCTCACTCTCTTTCAACATCCTGAACCTGAAGCAGCTTGCTTCTGACTTTATGTTCTACGCAGAGCAGGACGGAAACAGTAAAGGAGACCTGATGTCCGTTTCTGTAAGTGAGGATGGAGTAATAAAGGCGTCGTATACAAACGGTAGAGTCAGAGATATTGCAAGGCTTGCTGTTGCAAACTTTAAGGACAAAGAGATGCTCGTCAGAAAGGGTAGCTGGCTCTACGCTCCAAACGTTCAGACTTACACTCCGGTTATTATGCCGGGAGGTGTTGTTTCAAAGATAAGGAGCGGTATGCTTGAGATGTCTAACGTTGATATAGCCAACGAGTTTATTAAGCTCATTACTGCCCAGCGCTC
>JALTBO010000114.1:0-5262 GCA_027075275.1 Desulfurobacteriaceae bacterium | reverse complement strand
AGGAGCTCCGATATAAGGACTCCTGAAGGTATAGAGTTCCTGAAGGAGGAGATAGCAAAGAGGGTTAATGCGATTCTTCCCCTTGGTGGAGTGAAAAATGTCTACTTCACAGAGTTCATCATCCAGACAGGATAAAATTGGAGAGATTGAGAAGTTTGGTGATATAAAGCTTAAAATTTCCCTTGTTCTGGGAAATAAGGAGCTCCCCCTCTCAAAGGTTCTCAAGCTGAAGGAGGGGGATCTTATCGTCTTTGATAAGAAACTTGAGGACTACCTTGACGTTAAACTCAACGATCAGGACTTTGGAATAGGGGAGATAATAGTCATAAACGATAAAATAAGCTTGAGGTTGGTTGACCTTGTCTGACGAGGCCTTTAGGTTTCTCCTGAACTCGCTTTTTCTCATTTCAGGCCTTCTTGTTGTTTACTTTCTCGTTTTAAAGTTCAATCCTAACTTCAGGAGGGGTAGCAGCAGGGAGATTGAGGTTTTAGACCGATACCCGATAGACAGGGAGAGCTCCCTCATCCTCTTTAAGGTAAGGGAAACTACATTTCTCTGCTGCCACAGTAGAGGAGAGGTTAAAGTTCTGAGAGAGTGGAAAGATGAAGAAAGCTCTGAGGTTTCTTCCGGCAGTTCTTCTTCCTGTTAACTCTTACGGGCAGACAGCTTCAGATATTGCTAACTCACTGGGGCATGTTGATATAACCCTGAAGATACTTTTCCTTATAACGGTTCTTGCCCTTGCTCCTTCAATCCTCATAACTGTTACGAGCTTTACACGGATAGTTATAATCCTGTCCCTTCTCCGCCATGCCCTTGGAACTCCTCAAACTCCACCAAACCAGGTAATCATTGCCCTTTCCCTTTTTCTCACGCTTTTCACAATGGCTCCCACTTTCAAGAAAATAGATGAGGTTGCACTTCAGCCCTACCTGAGGGGGGAGCTCTCAGACGTTGCAGCCGTTGAAAGAGCTACCGTTCCGCTGAAGGAGTTTATGTTGAGGAACACCAGAAAGGAGGATCTGAAACTCTTTCTTGATATAAGAGGAGAGAAACCCTCTTCTCCACAGGAAGTTTCAATGGTAACGCTGATCCCTGCATTTATGGTCAGCGAGATAAAAACGGCCTTTGAGTTCGTATTCGTGATTTATCTGCCATTTATCGTTATAGACCTTTTAGTTGCCAGTATTCTGATGTCTATGGGAATGATGATGATTCCACCTATGATGCTCTCTCTCCCTTTTAAGCTTATACTCTTTGTCGTTTCCGGTGGGTGGGAACTTCTCGTTAAATCCATTATACTGAGCTACAGATGACGGTTGACCAGGTTATCTTTTTAGGACAGAAGATGATGGAGGTGGCTCTTGTTGTGGGAGCTCCCGTTCTCGTAATTACCTTCATTGTTGGTGTTCTTATCAGCGTTTTTCAGGCTGCAACCCAGATCCACGAAATGACCTTAACATTTATTCCCAAAATTCTGGCCGCTCTCATCTCTGTCTTTATCTTCGGCGGCTGGATGTTTATAAAGCTTGTTGAGTACACAAAAGAGAACTTTCAGTACCTTCTTCAGATGGTGAGATGAGTGAGCTCGTTGGCTACCTCTCTGCCCACTTCGGCGTTTTCCTTCTGGTTCTTGTAAGGCTCTCTTCCCTTTTTATTTCCTTTCCTTTCTTCTCAACTCCTTTTATTCCGCCAAATGTGAAAGTTCTCCTGATCCTTGCCCTCTCTTTTTTCATACTTCCCTACGTTAACGGCTCTGTTGACCTTACACAGCTTTCGCTCTTAGAGCTTGCTCTTTTAGTTTTAAAAGAGGCTCTCGTGGGCATTTTCCTCTCCCTTGTTGCCTTTATCTTCTACAGTATAACCATATACGCCGCAGAGCTTATCTCCTACATGATGGGTCTCACCGTTGTTAATATGTTTGATCCAACTTTCGGTATGGTTTCCGTTTTAGGCCGGTTTTTCGTTCTTCTCTTCTACGCAGTTTTCTTCTCCACCGGTGCCTACAGGGTGTTTATCGGAGCTCTCTTTGAGAGTTTCAAGGTCGTTCCAATAGGTTCTTTCAATCTCTCTGCACCTCTATACCGTTTTTTCCTGAAGGAGGGAGCTCTCCTCTTTTTCCTCTCTTTCAAAATGGCCTTTCCGTTTCTGTTAGCCCTCTTTATAACAAACCTTGCACTTGCCCTGATAAACAGGCTTATTCCACAGATAAACGTTTTTATAGTTGGTCTTCCCGTTCAGCTCTTTGTGGGACTTTTTCTCCTTACTCTTGGTTTTTCTGCCCTAATCTACTTCACCAGAGGGTTGGTTGAGAGGTTTATTGAGGAATTTCTGACCGTTTTCAGAATTTTGGGAGGATAGGTGGCAAAAGATCCTTCAAAAACCGAAAAGGCGACCCCGCGGCGGCGGCAGAAGGCACGGGAAGAAGGACAGGTCTTAAAAAGTCAGGACGTCCCTATAGCCATTTCCCTTATTGCTGTTTCTGTTATTCTTGTTTTTTATCTGCCCTTTGTGTTTAAAAAACTTAAAAATTACGTTTACTATATATTTTCCCAGTCAACTTACCTTGATATCTCTCCGCTTATAGCAACTTCTGTTTATATTTTCTTTCTTTTAATTCTTCCCGTTTTTCTGATTCTAATTGTTGTTGGCACTTTTGGTAATGTTATTCAGTTCGGTTTTATCTTTACAGCTAAGCCGTTAACTCCGAAACTCTCAAACATCAATCCGGTTACTGGAATCCAGAGAGTATTTTCTTTTAAGACTCTATTTGAGACTTTGAAAAGCTCTTTAAAACTGATAGTTGCTGTTGCTGTAGGTTATTACGCTGTGATTCATACCCTTTCCGGTTTTAGCTCTCTCTCTTTTATCTCTTTTAGAGATGAAGTTTACCTGTTGGCCAGAGACTCTGTTCTTCTCTTTTTTACTTTTGGCCTTCTTTCAGTTCCGGTTGCTGGGATTGACTACCTTTTTAGACGCTGGGAGTATGAAGAGAACCTGAAGATGAGCAAGCAGGAGGTTAAGGAGGAGAGGAAACAGCAGGAAGGACACCCCCTTGTCAAGTCTGCCATAAGGCGCCGTCAGAGGGAGATAGCGATGAGAAGGATGATGGCTGAGGTCCCAAAGGCAGACGTTGTTATCACAAACCCTACCCACTACGCCGTTGCTCTGAAGTATGAGAGAGGCAAGATGCACGCTCCTAAAGTTGTTGCTAAAGGAGCCGACTCTGTAGCTCTTAAAATAAAAGAAATTGCCCTTGAAAGCGGTGTTCCTATAGAGGAGAACCCGGAGCTTGCCAGAACTCTCTATGAGACCTGCGATGTGGGTGATTACATACCGGAGGAGCTCTACAGGGCAGTTGCCCGAATCCTGGCTAAGATTTACCGCCGGAGGGGGGAGCTCCCTTAATGTTTGTCAGGATCTTTACTATCTGGTCAACCATTTTCGGGTCTACGTAGTTCAGTATCTCTCCCGCTACTCTGCTTTTCATGTTGTAGAGTATGTAGGCAGCCTCTTTAGGGTCTGTCATTGCAGATATCTTCTGGCCCGCCATTTCTGGGTCCATCTTTGAGAACATTTGGGCAAGTTTCTTATACCTTTCAGACTGAACTTCCTGGATCTCTTTCTGAAACTCCTCCCTCTCTTTCTTAAGAGCTGCCTTCTCCTCCTCTATTTTTTTGAGGAGCTCACTGTTTTTCTCTATAAGAGATTCAACCTCTTTCTTCAGGGCGAGCAGTTTTTCTATCTCTTTCTGCGTCTCTTTCTTCTCTACCTGTTCCTGTCCCAGAGCGTTGGGAAACAGAAGACTAATCAGTATAACGGCTACCCAGAACCTCATGGATAAACCTCTCTAAGAGGAGCTCCTCTCTCTTTTCTTTCTCCCTTGTTCGCTTTTCAATGAATTTCTCTACAGCTTTGACTTCTCCTCTTTTAAGTGCAACCTTCTTTTTCTGATTTTCTACTCTTTCCTGCAGGGAGTTTACCTCCTCTCTTATCCGGTGCAGCTCTTTCAGGAGAGCTCTCCCTGCCTCTTTCCAGAAACCAAGTTCAAGTGGGCTGTTTACACTGAGATTTTTGAGGGAGTTTAACCTTTCCTCCGTTTCCCTTTCTTTCAGTTTCAGCTCCTCTACCTCTGCAAGGAGCTCTTTCAGTTTCCTTTCCTCGTCTGATAGTTCTCTTTTCTTAATCCTTAAAACAGTTTTAAGTCCCTTCATCCTCTATTTTTCACCATCAACTGTGCAAGTTTTTGCTGCTCTTTTTTAACAAAGTCGTGGATAAACTTCTGTTCTTCAGGCTTGATTTTTTCAAACTTAACGCCGTAGCATGTTGCGTGCCTTCTTGGGTAAACATTAACAACCGTAGCTTTCAGGTTGAGCTGTTTCCCTGCAAGGACAAAACTTAAAGTTAAACTTGTCATAGGTTGAAGTTCTGTCTGGTAGTCGCTTAAAGAGATGCAAACTTTGGCTCCACCTGCAGATATATCAACGATCTCTCCTTTGAGCCACTTTACTTCCTCGTTTAACTGAACACCTATCTTAACTGGAATTTCAACCTCTACTCTTGTGTACTCTCTCCTCTGGTACCTTGTAAGTTCAAAGGTGTGGGGAATCTTTAGGACGGTTTTGCCGTTATCTACAAACACCTCCTCAACAACTCCTTCAAACTTGTAGATACCGTCGCCCTTTCTTACAAAAGAGATGGTAACATTCTGTCCGGTAAGGTTTGGTATTCCCTTTTTGTCAATAACGGCCCAGTACATAAACTTTTCGTCTTTATCAAAAAGAGCGATTTCAAAGCTCTCCTTTGTTTGTGTGTAGAGTTTTGCAGGTTGGAACAGCTCTATATCTTTGGTTGAGACCAGAGGAACGAAATAGGGAACGTAGTCAAATCCTAACTTTGAACGCATATCCTGAATCAGCTTTTCATCGGCTTCCGGGTCAGTCTTCAAATAGAGGTCAACAACCTTCTCAAAGGGAGCTTTAAACTCAAGGGCTAAGAAGGGGTCTCTTCCCAGTTTGATTGAGTACTCCCAGAGTATTTGAGCCTCTTTTTCAGAAAGTCCTCTCTCGTAGGCCTCCTTAAAGAAGTACTCTCTGAGTTTCTTGGTTTTCAGGTATTCCCTCAGCAGGCCAATCAGAATGAGACTCAGAATTAAAACAGCTAAAATAAGAATAAAGACAATGACAGTGTCAGCACCAGCTTGAGGCAGCTTTAGAAAGCTCAGATTCCGCATAGGTCTAATCCTCAGGAAGTTTAGACCT
>JALTBO010000113.1 GCA_027075275.1 Desulfurobacteriaceae bacterium | reverse complement strand
GTTGACGGAGCTCTCCTCCACAACCGTGAAATTGCAAGGCGGTGCGACGATTCAGTTGTAAAGGTTATGGGAGGGAGAGTCGTTCCTTTCCGCCGCTCCCGTGGTTACGCTCCACTTCCCGTTCTTCTTCCTTTTAATCTGAAACGTCCCGTTCTGGCCTTGGGCCCCCACATGAAAGTTACCGTAGCCCTTGGTAAGGGAAACAGGGTTTACATCTCACAGCACATTGGAGACATAGACAACCTTAAGGCCGAGGAGTTTTTCAAAGAGACCGTTAAAGACCTTCTGAACCTGTTTGAAATTGAACCTGAAGTTGTTGTTTCAGACTACCACCCGGGCTACTTCACAACGAAGTTCGGCAGAGAGGTTTTTGGAGAGAAGCTGGTTCAGGTCTACCACCACCACGCCCACGCGGTCTCTGTGATGGCAGAGAACGAGGTTCCTTTAGATAAAAAGGTTATAGCCTTCTCCTTTGACGGCACGGGCTACGGAACCGACGGGAGAATCTGGGGAGGTGAGGTTCTTATTGCCGGATACACAGAGTTTGAGAGAGCTCTCCACCTTAAATACTTCCCCCTTCCCGGCGGAGACAGGGCGGTTAAAGAGCCCTACAGAGTTGCAGTTTCACTTCTAAAGGCTGTTGGGGAAAAACCTGAAGACTACCTAAAAGTTGAACCTGAGAAACTCTCTTTTGTCTCACAGATGGTTGATAAGGGGATAAACTCTCCTTTAACTTCAAGTATGGGAAGGCTCTTTGACGGAGTTTCTGCGCTCCTCGGTATCCGCTACACAGTTAACTACCACGCTCAGGGGGCGATTCTCCTTGAGGAAGTTTCCTCAACTTCTCAGGAAACCGGAAGTTATCCTTTTAAAATGGAAAGTGGTGAGATTGACTGGAGAGAGACTCTCCTTGTCGTTCTCTCTGACATTAAGAAAGGAGTTTCCCCTTCAGATATTGGAATGAAGTTCCACAACACGGTAGTAAAGATTGTTCTGGAGTCTGCCCGAATTCTCAGAGAGCAAACGGGAATTGATACGGTAGCCCTTTCTGGAGGAGTCTTCCAGAATAAAATTTTGACTGAGAAGTGTTTGAGGGAGCTCCCCCGGAAAGGCTTTAAAGTTCTGGTTCATCAGGTTGTTCCACCAAACGACGGTGGCCTCTCTTTGGGGCAGGCAGTTTACGGAGGTTTGATTTGAAGAAGGTTGTTAAGCTTGAGGGAATTCCCCTTACAGAAGGCCATTCAGGCCTTTACCTGGAAGTAGAAGACGGAATAGTTAAGAGAGGAGTCTACTATGCCCTCGTTCCAGTTAGAGGTTTTGAGACCCTTCTTTTAGGGAAAGATTCAAGAGTGGCTCCAACTATAACTACCAGAATTTGCGGCCTCTGTCAGGTTACCCACGCAATAGCTTCTGCAAGGGCTGTTGAAAACGTTGCTGGAATTGAAGTTCCGCCGGAAGCTGAAAAACTGAGGGAAGTTTTAGGCCTTGCCGTTCGGGTTTACAACAACCTTCTCCATCAGATAGTCATCTCCGAAGACCTTTTCCCCGATAAAAGGGAGCAGCTCTCTTTCATCAGAGAAGTTCAGGGAGTCAGGAAGTTTGCAGGAATGGTTCTTGAAACAATTGGAGGGGAAATCATTCACTCTCCCAACGTAAAAGTAGGGGGAATCTCTGAGCCTTTAGAGGAGTTTGTTAAAGAAAAGATACTTTCAGAGGTTGAGGGAGCTCTCCTTAGGCTTCAGACCAGTTTTTCCCTTTTTAAAGAGAAACTTGATAGCCTCTGGAAACGTGAAGGTTTTGATGAAAGCTTTGGAAACCATAACCTTGACTTTTTCGCTACGGACCTTTACTACGGTAAACAGGTTAAGTTTGAAGATTTCTCCTTTGTCCTTCCTCAAGAGGTAGTTGAAGGTAGTTTAAAGCGGCGCGTTTCCAATCTCTTTCCTTTAGTTGGCGGGAAACCGGTTGAGACAGGCCCAAGGGCCAGAGCTGTTCTCTTTAAAGGTTATAGGCCTAAAGGGGGTGTTAAGGAACTCCACATCCTGCGGGGAGAGGAGAACATAGACGCTCTGAGGAGAATAAAAGAGATTCTGGAAAATAACCGGTTTGATGGAGAGCTCTGGAATAGGAAGACCCCTTCTTCTGATGGGGAAACTGTTGGAGTGGGAATTCACGAGGCTCCCCGGGGGGCAAACGTTCATGCTGTAAAAATTGATAAATCAGGAAAAATTACATATTATAAAATCGTAGTACCAACGGAAATTAATTTCTTTGCGGTGAGTGAGGCTTTAAAGGGAGCTCCCGCCACAAAGGCGGAGTTTATAGTAAGGGCTTACGACCCGTGTATCGTCTGTGCAGCCCACTGATGGGGGAGGTATGTTTTATAGGGATAAGCTCTCCTTTGAGGAAGAGGACTTCAAGCTGAAAGTGGGGTTTCTCCACTTTTCCAGCTGTTCAGGGTGTCAGGTAGCCTTCCTGGACATGTTTGAAGAAGCCGTTGAAATTCTTGATACTGTTGAGCTTGTCTACTCAAACATGCTTACAAAGAGGAGAGATATACCACGTATGGATGTGGCCTTTGTTGAGGGAGCTCTCTGCGTTGAAGACCCTCACCACATAAACCTTCTGAGAGAGCTGGGAAAAAAAGCAAAAATGGTTGTTGCCGTTGGTGGATGTGCAGCCTTTGGTGGTGTAAGGCGTCTCTCCTGCGGGAATCAGCTTCCACAACCCCAGCACCAGACCTTTGTTCCAATTACAGAAGTTGACTTTCTTAAAACCAAGGTGAAGTATGCTATTCCTGGTTGTCCTCCTAACCCATCCCTTCTTTACAGCTTTCTTTTAGCCCTTTTAGAAGTTAACGAAGACTTCCTTCTCCCCTTTGAACTTATGACTTCATCAACGAAAGCTTCCGGGTTTGACATAATTTCTGAGGTTGTTAATAAAGGCTTCTGTGTAGGCTGTGGCACCTGCTCAACAGCGTGTCCTACCCGGGCTATTTCCTTTAATAGGGAGTGCGGGAAGCCTGCCTTTAACGCTAATCTCTGCGTTCACTGCGGTTCCTGTTTGGCAGCCTGTCCACAGAGCTTTAAACCTTACCCTCAGCCAGTTTACGTTTAGGAGCGGAAGATGGTTAGTTTGGACCGCCGTTTTCTGATTGGAAATTTTCGGGGTGCTTTTGTTGTTGAAGGGAAGGGCAAAAACCCTACTGAGTCTATTTTCAGGTTAATGCTTAAGCATCAGTTTATAGATGGTCTTCTGACCTGCAGTAAAACGGGGGAGAGTCCAAAACTGATTCTGAAGAGTGATGAGGTGGAGCTCCCCTCCAAAAACACCTGTTTTGGTGTCAATTCCCTTCTTAAAAAGGCCATTCAGAAGTATAGGTTTTCAAGGCTTGCCGTTTACGCTCCTGCCTGCACCTTTGACGGTCTCAACAAAACCCAGTATTTCGGTATAGGGTGCAACTGGACGAAGACTGCTATCTCCCTTAAGGTAGGTTTTCTCTGCCCGGGCCTTTTAACGGAAAACGCTTTTAACGCTGAATTGGCCGACATAGCTGGAAAATCCACAGGAGTAAAAAGGTTTTACTTTGATGGTGGAAATCTCTTTTACCTTCTTGAAGATGGAGCAAGCTTGAAAATTCCCCTTTCTGTTCACCACCACTATACAAATAGTGCCTGCCGATACTGTCTGAACATGGCCGCAAAAGGAACAGACATTACCTGTGTTAACCTTAAGGAAGAAGATAGAGTTCTTCTTATTGTAAGGAGTGAAAGGGGCTGGAGCACACTTGCCCACCTTCAGAAGACAGCTCCCGGTGAGGTTCTGTTTAGAAAGGCCGAGGAGGAGCTCCTTGCATCTGTTGAAAATTTCCTCAGAGAGAAGATTCTTCTCAATATAGCTGATATCGTTGAAAGAGTTGAGCTTGGACTTCCTGTTCCTAAGTGGAACGACAACAAACTGAGGAAGTTCTATCGCATCTGGAACTCAGTTGATATAAACTTTGAGGAGGAGGTGTTCTGATGGCTACCCTGACAGAGATAAAGGAGAGAGAGCTTATTGAAAAGGCGGAGCTCCTGAAAGTTCTGGGCCATCCTGAAAGGCTGGCAATTATACTACTCACCCTTGATAGGGAGCTCTGCGTTAAAGAGCTGGTAGAAATTTTAGGTATATCTCAGCCGAAAGTCTCCCAGCACGTTGGACTTATGAAAGAGCTTGGAATTCTTTCCTTCAGAAAAGAGGGAACTAAGGTTCTGTACAGGACCACAAACGAGGTAGTTAAAGAGTTAATAGGGATACTTTTTTGATTTCTCTGATTTAGTTTTTAAACCTT
>JALTBO010000112.1 GCA_027075275.1 Desulfurobacteriaceae bacterium | reverse complement strand
TATCTGTTGAAAACTTAAACGGCGGGGATAAATTTATACCCGGCTGGGCGCCCGTAGCTCAACTGGATAGAGCGTGGGACTACGGATCCCAAGGTTGCAGGTTCGACTCCTGCCGGGCGCGCCACTTTAAACCTTTCTTCGGAGCTCCATGAAGTCCGACCTCCACTTCCTTCAAGAGGCTCTCTCTGAAGCCAGGAAAGCCTTCTCTTACGGCGAGGTTCCTATTGGAGCTCTCATTGTTAAAGATGGAGAGATAATTTCAAGGGCTTTCAACAGGAAGGAGTTTCTCCAGGATCCAACCGCCCACGCCGAGATTCTGGCAATTAGGGAAGCTTCACGGAAGCTCAACTCCTGGAGGCTGAACGGCTGCACCCTCTACTCAACGGTTGAACCCTGCGTTATGTGTTGCGGTGCTATAATTCAGTCAAGGATAAGCAGGGTCGTTTATTCGGTTCCAGACCCGAAGTTCGGAGGGGTTGAGAGCCTCTACAGTATCCTTTCAGACGAGAGGAACAACCACAGACCGGTTGTTGAAAAGGTGGAGCTCCCCGAAGCTGTAGAGCTCTTAAAAGAGTTCTTTAAAAAGCTTAGAACCTAAATAGAGCGGAGAGGTGCCGGAGCCTGGCTTAACGGGCCCGACTCGAAATCGGGTGTGCGGGTAACCCCCGCACCGCGGGTTCAAATCCCGCCCTCTCCGCCATTAACCTCAATAGAAGGAGTGTTTATGCAGGAAGAAAGGAGAAAAGTTTTAGAGGACGCCCTTAAGAGGATCAGGAAGGAATACGGTGAAGGTTCTGTAATGTTCTTAGGCGAAAAGCCGGTAGAGAAAGTTCCTGCCATTTCAACCGGTTCAATCGCAATAGACAGGATAACCGGAATAGGTGGAATTCCCCGGGGAAGAATTACGGAAATCTACGGACCCGAATCTTCAGGTAAAACGACCCTTGCCCTTCACGTTATAGCAAACGCCCAGAAAGACGGTGGAGTTGCTGCCTTTATAGACGCAGAGCACGCCTTAGATCCTACCTACGCTAAAAAGCTTGGAATAAACCTTGAAGAACTTTTAGTCTCCCAGCCAGACAGCGGAGAGCAGGCACTTGAGATAGCCGAAACGCTGGTTCGCAGCGGAGCAGTTGACGTGGTTGTTGTTGATTCTGTAGCTGCCCTTACCCCTGAGGCTGAGATACAGGGAGATATGGGAGATTCCCACGTTGGCCTTCAGGCAAGACTCATGTCTCAGGCCCTCAGGAAACTTACGGCAGCTGTGAGCAAAAGCAACTGTGCCCTTATCTTCATCAACCAGGTGAGGGAAAAGATTGGAATGATGGGCTACGGAGGGCCTCAGGAGACAACAACAGGCGGGAGAGCTCTTAAGTTCTACTCCTCAATGAGGATAGAGATAAGAAACATCGGCCAGATAAAGGGTAAGGGAGACGAGAGAATAGGCCACAAGGCCAAAGTTAAAATAGTGAAGAATAAACTTGCTCCCCCGTTTAGAGAAGCTGTTGTTGAAGTCTACTACGGAGAGGGAATCTCCAGAGAGGCCGACCTTCTAAACCTTGGTGAAGAACTTGGTATAGTTAAAAAGAGCGGTTCCTGGTACTCCTTTGGAGATTTAAGGTTAGGCCAGGGTAAGGAGAATGCGAGACAGTTCCTGAAAGAAAACCCGGAAGTTGCTGCAGAGCTTGAAGCTAAGATTCTGGAGGCTTTAGGTGGAACTTCAGAGCAAACCTAAAGTAGAGCTTGATGATCTTTTGAAAAAAGCTTTCAATGTGGGAGCTTCAGACGTTCACCTCAGGGTGAAGGCTCCCCCCATATTCAGAATTGCCGGAAAACTGGTAAGAACAGACTTACCTCCGCTTGAGCAGTCGGACATTTTGGAGTACGTGAAGAAGATACTACCCCTTGAGAAGAAAAAACAGCTTCCCTACATAAAGGATATAGACCTTGCCTATTCACTTCCAGGTGTATGCCGTTTCAGGGTAAACATCTTTCGTCAGAGGGGAACCTTTGCAATAGTTATGAGAGCCATTCCTGTCAGAGTTCCCAGAATTGATGAGCTAAACCTTCCTCCTATTCTGAAAGAGATAGCCCTCTACCAGAGAGGACTGGTTCTTGTTACTGGAACTACCGGTTCTGGTAAATCAACCACTCTTGCTGCAATGCTTGAAGAACTGAACGAAAGGGATTCAAGGATAGTTATTACTATAGAAGATCCGATAGAGTACCTTCACAGAGACAAAAAGTGTCTTTTCTACCAGAGGGAAATTGGAGACGATGCAGAGAGTTTCTTTACAGCTTTAAGAGCTGCCCTCCGTGAGGACCCGGATGTGATTTTGGTAGGTGAGATGAGGGACGTTGAGACTGTAAGAACAGCCCTTGACGCTGCAGAAACCGGCCACATGGTCTACTCAACCCTCCACACCCTTGATGCCAAAGAGACCATAAACAGGATTATCTCTTTCTTTCCTCTCCACGAACAGCAGGCCATAAGGTTCCAGCTTGCTTCGGTTCTTAAGGCCACTATTTCACAGAGGCTTTTGCCTACAGCAGACGGTAAAGGTAGAGTTCCAGCTGTTGAGGTAATGATAGTTTCTGAGGCGATAAAAGAGAGGATAATGAACCCGGAGCTTACAGACGAGATACCAGAGTTTGTTGAAAGAGGAAAAGAGGTTTACGGTTCGCAGACTTTTGACCAGTCTCTCTACGAGCTCTGGAGAAAAGGACTTATCACCACAGAAGACGCCCTCAAGTATGCAACCCGCCCCGATGACCTGCGTCTAAAGATGGAGGGGATTGTCTCAAGTGGAGAGGAACATTTTTAGGGACGCTTTTTCTTACGCTTTAGGGCTTCTTTCAAGGAGAGACTATTCACTAACAGCGCTTGAAAGGAAAGTAAAAGAGAGGTTTCCCGAGATAAAAGAGGAGGAACTCCAGCTCTTGAGAGAGGAGCTCCTCCAGTCAGGTTATGTTAATGAACTGGAATCTGCCCGTCGGTATTTCCTGAGGAAGATTGAGAAAGGCTGGGGAAAGAGGAAGATTGCCTGCCACCTGAGGAGTTTAGGCTTTCCAGAAGAAGTTATAAAAGAGGTTGAACTTACAACTCCTTTTGACTACGCCTACATAGAAAAAGAGGTAGGTAAACTCTCATTAAAGAAAAGTAGAGAGCAGCTTAAGAGGTTCCTTCTCCAGAGGGGTTTTTCATTCTCTGAGGTCAACCACATCCTTAAAAAGGTAAAATAGCCAAAACTTTCCAGCCGGAGAGATTATGAAGTGGAGCGGAAACGAGATTAGAGAAGCCTTTTTAAAGTTTTTTGAAGATAAGGGGCACGTTCGTGTTAAGAGCTCCCCTTTGATTCCCAAAAATGACCCTACCCTTCTCTTTACAAATGCCGGAATGGTCCAGTTTAAAGATTACTTTTTGGGTAAGGAGAAGCCTCCCTTTAAAAGGGCAACGTCGTGTCAGAAGTGCATGAGGGCCGGCGGTAAACACAACGACCTTGAAAACGTTGGAAAGACAGGCCGACACCACACATTCTTTGAGATGTTAGGGAATTTCTCCTTCGGAGATTACTTCAAGAAAGAGGCCATAGAGTTTGCCTGGGAGCTTGTTACAGAGGTCTTCAAGCTTCCCGTTGAAAGGCTCTACGTTTCAGTTTACGAGAAAGACGATGAGGCCTTTGAGATATGGAACAAGGTTATTGGGCTTCCTGAAGAGAAGATTTACAGGCTGGGAGAGAAGGACAACTTCTGGGCCATGGGCGATACCGGGCCGTGCGGTCCGTGTAGTGAGATCTACTACGACCGGGGAGAGGAGTTTGCCTGTGGAGAAACTTGCGGTATTGGAACCTGCGACTGTGACAGGTATTTAGAAATATGGAACCTTGTTTTTATGCAGTATGAGAGAGATGAGAGAGGGGAGCTCCGCCCCCTTGCAAAGCCTTCAATAGACACGGGAATGGGTTTAGAGCGTATAGCTTCAGTTCTCCAAAACGTTCCCTCCAACTACGAAACAGACCTGCTCTTTCCACTGGTTAAGTGGGCATCTGAGGTTTCCGGTATTCCTTACGGAAAAGACGAGAAAACATCAACATCAATGAGGGTAATTGCAGACCACCTAAGGGCTATGACATTCCTCATCTCAGACGGAGTTCTACCGGCAAACGAGGGAAGGGGCTACGTTCTGAGGAGGATAATAAGGAGAGCCTCAAGGCACGGAAGGCTCTTAGGTATAGACAGGCCGTTTTTGTTTGAAGGTGTTGACGTTGTTGTTGATATGATGAAAGATGCCTACCCGGAGTTAGAGCTCAACAGAGACCTTGTAAAAAGAGTTGTTAAGAAAGAGGAGGAGCGTTTTGCCAGAACCGTTGAGAAGGGGCTTTTCATCCTTCAAGAGCTTATAGAGAAGTTAAAGGAGGAAGGGAAGGACACAATTCCCGGAGAGGAAGCCTTCAGGCTCTACGACACATTCGGTTTTCCCTTAGACCTCATTTTAGAAGTTGCAAACGATGAGAATATGAGAGTTGACGTTAAGAGATTTGAGGAGCTCCTTGAGGAGCAGAAGGAGAGAGCGAGGAAGAGCTGGAAGGGAGGAGTTCAAAGAGTTGTTTCCCCCGAAATTCAGGAGCTCTCTGAGAAGTTTCCAACCCTCTTTACAGGTTACGAGCGTTTAGAGGAGTATGCAAAGGTTGTTGGAGTACTGAAAGGAGAAGAGCTGATCGATTCCCTTAAAGAAGGAGAGGAAGGAGTTGTAATCCTTGATAGAACGCCCTTCTACCCCGAAAAGGGCGGTCAGGTTGGAGATACCGGAATTTTGGAAGGTAACAACTGCTACTGCAGAGTTCTTGATACCCAGAACATAACTGAGAAACTGATTGGCCATAAAGTTGAAGTTGTTAAGGGAGAGGTTAGAACCGGAGATTACGTTAACGCCGTTGTTGACGAGAAGAGAAGAAGGGCAATAACAAGAGCACATACGGCAACCCACCTCCTTCACAAAGCGTTGAGAGAAGTTCTCGGTAATCACGTTAAGCAGGCCGGTTCTCTGGTAATGCCCGATAAACTCCGTTTTGACTTTACCCACTTTGAAGCCCCAACTGATGAAGAGATTAAAGCGGTAGAAGAGCTGGTCTACACCTGGATACTGAACAACTACCCTGTGAAGATAGAGGAAATGCCCATTGAGGAGGCTCTAAACAGAGGAGCCATAGCCCTCTTTGGGGAGAAATATGGAGATGTGGTAAGGGTTGTTGACGTTGGAGGAGTGAGCGTAGAGCTCTGCGGCGGAACCCACGTAAACAGGAGCGGTGATATAGGGTTTTTCAAGGTAGTTTCTGAGTCTTCTGTTTCCTCGGGAACAAGGCGTATTGAGGCTGTGGTTGGAGAGGAAGCTTCCCGATATGTGAGGGAGAAGGAGAGTCTCATCAAAGATTTAAGGAAATCTCTTCAGGCGCCGGAAGAACAGATTGTTCAGAAGGTTGAAAGGCTGAAAGAGGAGCTGAAGGAGAAAGAGAGAGAGCTTGAGAGGTTAAAGAGGAAGCTTGCAACGGCCCAGGTTGATGAGGTTGTGAGGGGGGCTCCCACCGTAAACGGCGTAAAAGTAATAACTGCAAAACTTGAAGGTTTCGGTGGGAAAGAGCTTGCAGAAGTTGCAGACGTTATTAGAAACAAGGCTGGCTCTGCAGCTGTTATGCTGGTAGGCCTTAAAGACGGCAGGGCTTCTCTTCTTATAGCCCTTACAAAAGATCTTACAGACAGGCTTAGAGCAGGAGAGTTAATAAGGGAAATTGCACCGATCCTTGGCGGAAAAGGTGGTGGAAGACCCGACCTTGCTCAGGGCGGTGTGAAAGACCTTTCAAGACTTGAGGAAGCGTTCTCTAAGTTCAGAGAGGCTGTTGAGGGAGCTCTAAAAGGGTAGAGCTCCTTTCCTCTTTTTCCCTGCTCTGTTTAAAAGTGTACTCTCTACCAGTGGAGTTTATCTTTCAGCAAAATATAAGAAATTCCTAACATATTCCTACTTTTATCAAATTTTGCTAAAATGGTTCTGAGTTGTAAACATTTTGTAAATTTCTGGAGGGTTGGCTATGGGAAGGAAGTGGAAGAGGAGCAGCCTCTCCCTGACGACAGGCTTTATAATGTCTGCACTTCTATCGTCTCAGGGTCTGGCACAGCACCCATCTGTAAAGCTCATTGACATCTACGGAAACGTTGAGAAAAACGTAATTGACAAACCAGATGACTTTAAAAGTCAGTTTGATGCAACCACAACTCCAGACACTATTACTGTAAAAGACAAAAACGGCAACGATGTAACCCTTTACAAAGGAACTCCTATAAGCTTTGAGAAGTCCTGCGGCCAGTGTCACGAGAACATCATCACAGACATCAGAGCTTCCCACCACGGAGCTGTTGGTCTCCACGACATGGGATGGATGGACAACAGGGAAACTTACGGCGATGATACGGGAGCCAAAGATTTCGTTACAAACGTTGTTCTTAAAATGAGATACTTCCGTTCTAAGTCCCACTACGGGGGCTGGTGACCACCTTCATACCGCCAGTTGGCGGCTAAGAAACCACTTCAAGACCCTGCAGTTCCAGATGGAGCAGTTGACGGAATCAACCCTGCAGACCCTTCTGCCTACAAAGGTTTCAACTTTGACATGGGAACTCCAACCCACAACATCACCTGTAACTCATGTCACGCAGGCGGTGGTGCTGCCGAATTTGGAAGGGAAAACAAGCCTTTAGATGAAGTTTTAAAGGAAAGGCTCGGAGAGGATTTATTCAATGAGCTTAAAACTAAGGATTGGTTTATTCGTGATGACCAGATCCTTGCTCAGATAAACTCTTTTATTCCCTTTGATGGAGATCTGTTTGGATACTCTGACTACGAAGTTGGAGCAGGTTACATAGGAAAGCCTGGGCTCTTCAATTTTGCCCGTTCCGGTGTAAACGATACAGACTGTTTCATGTGCCACTCAAAGGCAGATGCTGATTCAAAAATAAAAACTGAAATTAACGGATACGTTCAGCAGCCCATAATGCCTTCAAACCCAAGGGTTATGGTCTTTAGAGGTATCTCTTCCGATGGAGAAACGATCGTTCTCTCCCTTGGAATTCCTCCAAAAGTCGGTGAAAAAGTAGAAGTAGGAAAAGATCAAAACGGTAATCCCATCTATAAAACGGTTGCAAAAGTTGACTCTGCCTACTACAACTCCGTTCCACTTTCCGTTCTCAAAGCTCTTTATCATCTCTCAGATGATCAGTTGAACGCTATTAGGAGCAACGATGGTTCCTGGTCAAAGTTCTTCATCTATCCCAACAACGCCAACGGTGCAACAAGGGAAGTTGCAAGGGTAGCCTACTTTGAACATCCTTCTTCTACAGCAGATAAAGACGGAGGAGATGTTTACGTAAACGGCGGTGCTGCAACGTTCCACGACGATAACGGAAATGTTGTTTACAGGACATTTGCAGGTTTCTTCTTCAAGTACATCTCAACGGCCGACCTTATGGGCGTTGATACAGACCACGACGGCGTTCCACTTGCCTACGTCCGCTTTGTTAAGGAAGACGGCGTCTGGAAGCCGGAAGTTTACTACGAGAAGGACGAGTTTAACTCTAAGGGAGAAGTTGACCTTCCCATTCTTGAAAACAGAATAGGAGATAAAGATACACCTTCAACAGAAGTTCCTCCAGGAAATTACAACTACTCCGTTCCTGCAGAACTTGGAAGTGCTGACAATCCCTATCCAAAGATGACAAAACCTGCTGAAGGCTCAGATGCTAATAGAGACTGGGGTTACGTCTGTTCCTACTGCCACATGGCAATTCCCTACAAAGATGGAAAACTTCCAGATGGAAGCGATACGTACGCCTGGGTTACAAGAAAAGGAACTTTAGGCCTTGCTGCTGAGATAGTTAAGAGGGGAGATGTATTTTCCTACGATATTCACAGAGGAAGTGATAACGGAGAAAACCTTGAACCGACAGAACTTCAGCAGACTCTTCAATCTCAAGGGTTTGATGCAGCTTACAAGAAAATGATTACAGCAAAGTCTGTTCTCTCTATAAACGATGACATTCCAATTGGTTATGACGTTCACTTCGACAGTAAAGAAGGTGCCGGTTTAACCTGTCTCTCCTGCCACGGAGAGGGAACGCTATCTCCTGAAGAAAAACAGTATCATCCTATCCACCACGACTTCCTGAAGGGTAACGACTGGGGCGGCCACTGGGATCAGTCCTTAGACTACAACCCGTCTCTTAAGACCTGTTTAGACTGTCACTTCGGCGGCTCAAGGCAGTTGGCTGCCGAGGTTCACAGGAGTGCCTTCGGTCCCGGAGGAAATGCTGCTATCCACATGGACAAGGTTGCCTGTGAAGTCTGCCACATTCCGTTTAAGACCCACTGGACCTTCAGGACTTTCTACGACGTTGTGGGTTACTCCTACAACTTTGACAACAGGATTCTTAACTACGACCTTGCTAATGAGAAAGTTCAAAAACTTCCAGAAAAAATGTTTGTGCCGGGATTTGGACCGTTTATGCCAATTGCCGGGTATGGAGCTCCCCAGCCCTTCTGCATAGCAAGAACCGACAACGGTAAGGATACAGTTGTTCCAATCTACCAGGCAGACTTTGACCCGAGGCAGGCTGCTTTAAGGCTTGAGAACAAAAACTTTGGAATCTGGAATGTTCCAGACATTTCATTTCCTTGGGCCTGGGCACCGGTCATCATCAATAACGGCTTCAGACCAGACACCCCCGGCGGACAGAAGTTCATGTACAGGCTTGCAGACCCGCTCACCCTCGTAACCTGGTACGACAAGTCAACAGGGAAAGTCCTCTACACCCGTGAAATCGCCGCAGCTATTGACGGAGAAGTTAAATCTAACTATGCCGGAAAGAACGTTCCTGCTTACTACATAGAAAACGGGAAAATTTGCGTTAAAACAATTAAGGGTGCCTTCATCTGCGATGACAACGGAGATCTTCTGCCGGAGATAGATACAGATGCCGAATATGAAGCAATGAGGAACGCTCTTATAGACGTTCTCAAGAAGGAGGGAATCCATAACCCGGATCCCGTTTTCTACATCTGGACAGCTCCGTTCAGCATAGACCACGGCGTTCTTCCCAAAGAGTACGCCCTTGGTGCAGGTGCAACGGTTAACGGGGAGAAGCTGAACTGTGATGCCTGCCACAACGCTAAAACCGGAAGACTTCCTGAAGCCAACATGTCAGACATTCAGAGTAGCAGTGCTCTGAGTTCTTTGATTAAGAAGGATGCAAACGGCCACATTAAGTTCTTCGGCCTCGGTAGGGAAATCGTTACCGTTCCGTCTGCAATTCCACCAGAGGCTTACAAGAACGCTGTAAGGGTATTCTTCAACTCTCCTGAAGATGATAACGGCAACCCTGTTTACGGAAGTATGACCATTAAGGTTGCCGGCCATGAGAAGAACATCAAGGTAATGTATACAACTGCGGGAGACATCCTTGTTAATGCCCTTGCAAACGGAATAGACATTGACAGACACCTTGTTCCAATTCCCGTTGAGAGCTCCGGAATTGATGGTGTCGCATTTGCCCTTCCCGGCAAAGAGTCTTCCTGGAAGATGAAGATTGAAGGAGTTGAAGCGGAAGTTGAGACTGAAGCTCTTGAGGATGATGAAGTTCCAAGGAGAGCTATTGTTTACAGGCTCAAGAACGAAATGACGGAGCTCCTCGGATTTGAACACCTTGCAGACGAGATAATGTCTGCAGGTAGTCCAGATCTCGTTCCCGTTTTCACTCCTGTAATCCCGTCTGAGTACATAACAAAGATGGATTTCAACCTCTCTGACCTGAAAGTTGCTGACCCGGCAGATCTCTACATCAACTATGCGAGGATTCACAAAGTCAGGGTATCTAAGGGAAGTGAGGTTTACTACGAACTTGATAAGGAAAACTTCAAGCCTGCATCAATTTCCGTAAAAGATGCAATCTTGAAAGGCTGGGCCTCCTACGACCCTGCAGAAGGAGTTTTGACGGTTAATACTGCTGCTATGGCCGAGGAGGTTCCGGGAGAAGGAGAGCTTGCATTCTCCATTATGAGAAAGACAGGAGCAGAGGTTACGGTTCCATCTGAAATAGAAATTGTTAATAAATCTTCAAATAAAGTTGAGTTAAATGTTGCCATTTCAGGTGAGAAGGAACCGGTAACTGTTACAACTTCAACTAAAGATGTTGTAATCTCTGATGTTCTTGAGCCGTCTCAACTGTTAAGGTTTGCTTCTGAACATAAGCTCAAAAAGGTTGTTTTGGGAGTGGAGCTCCTCAGCGATAAGGATTCTTTCAGCGTAGAATTTGACGTTGATGGCCTTGTAGATCCAAATAAGGCTGTTGCCTATGTAACTGTTAACGGTAAGACTGAAAGCTGTAAGCCACAGTTAGAAAGTGGCGTTCTTAAAGTTGACTACCCATGCTCTGGAACAAGGACACTTACGAGAGCTGAAACTCCTATAACGGTTGTTTTAGGTGAAACTGAGTCTACGCCTACGGCTACCAGCGGTACGGTTTCAGGAGGCGGTGGCGGTGGAGGCTGTTCTGTAGCTCCTTCTGCACCTGCAGGAAACGGCCTTCTGAACTTAGGAGTTCTCCTCTCCGGACTCTTGGGGCTCTTTGGCTTTAGAAGAAAGAAACACTAACAGATAGTTTCCACTTCGCCCCGGTCTTCTTAAACGGAGGCCGGGGCTTTTTCATATACTTTATGAAAAATTTACGGAGGTTTTTATGAAGAGAGCTCTCCTTTTAACGTTTTTTTTCCTCCTTTCAGCCTGCGGCACGCAGAGTTCGGTTTCTGAAAAAAAAGAAGTTTCTAAGGGAAAAAACCTTCAGCCTGTGAAAGAGAAGGCCTGCTCTCCTAATACAGTTCTTGCAGAAGGGAAAGGCCTGAAAATAACCCTTTCTGACTATAAATACGTTGAAGGATTGCTCAGCAGTAAGTCAAAGGCCTTTTTCTCTGCCCATCCTGAGGAACTTTTAAAGAGAATGGTAAACAGGCGTCTTGTCGTTGAATATGTGGAGGATTCGGGAATTGGAAAGAAATACGGCTTGGATAAGGAAATAGAAGATTTTAAGAAGGATTACCTTTCCCGCCTCTACGTTTCTGAAGAGGCTTCAAAGAGGGTTAAACCGGTTACAGATGAAGAGATTGTGAAGCGGTTTAAAGAGCTCTTTCCGAAGAAAGACCCTTCTAAAATGAGCAAGGGAGATAAGGAGTTTATAAAGAATGAGCTGAGGGTTAAGCACTACGATGAAGCCGTTGCGTCCATTTACAGTGAAGTTGAGAAGAAGTTGAAATTTGAGAGGAAGGGAAATCTTTTAACTGTTAGCTGCTGCGGTATAGAGTTCTCCCACAAACTTAAAAAGGGAGAGGATGAGAAGTTTGCTAAAGAGAGGCTTAAGGACGAGTTCTTTAAGGAATACTTCTACAGGAAGGCTCTTGAGGCAGGCCTTGATAAGAACCCTCAGTTCCAAAGGATGTTAACGGAGTATTTTGCAACTAAAGCGATAGACGTTTTCAGAAAAGAGCTTGAGAAGGGAATAACTGTTTCTCCTGAAGAAGTTAAAGCCTTCTACCAGCAGAACAGAGATAAGTTCTTCATGCCCGACAGGGTAAAGGCCGTTGTTATCTTAGTTGACAGCAAGAAAAAGGCAGAAGAGGTTAAGAAGCTCCTTGAGAGCGGTAAACCCTGGCAGGAAGTTGCCAGACGCTTCGCAAACTTTAGGGTACAGCCGAAGTTCTACTTTAAGGATACAGAAGATCCTGTTGGAGCTCTCCTCTTTGCAGAGGGTAAGCCTAAAAAAGGAAAAATTGTCATAGCCCAGTTTGGAGACAAAACTTTTGCAACTGTTTACGTTCTTGACTACGTTCCCGGCGGAGTTCTCCCCTACGAGAAAGTTAAGAAGTATGCAGAAATCGTTTTGAGGAAGAAGAAGCTGAGGGAAGCTGAGGAGAAGAAACTGCAGGAGCTCTGGAAGAAGTATAGCGTTAAGCTTGAGAACTTAGACTGCATTAAGGGGAGCTCGTAGGCTCCCTCCTTACCGATTTAATCTGCCTTTTAAAACCTTCAGCACTTTTTCCATAAGCTCAATGTAGCTCCCTACCCGGGAAAGTATCTCGTCTGCAACTTCTTCTCTGTACGTGTAGGATGTTAAGTTCCTGTCGTTAACCATTTCTAAGAGCTCTGTAGCCTCATCTTCTTTTAGATAGCCAGCTGAGAAGAGCTCCCTTATGCATCCCTTCGGTGAACGGCACTCAATTCCTTCTACTTCAATAAGAAAAGCTTTAATCCCCTTTCAGCAGGTTTCAACTGTAAACTCAAACCTCTGGAGTGTTGAATCCCTGAAAAAGGGAAAGTAGCGGTTTCCTCTGTTATTTACGGCTTCTCTGTATGCCTCCTTCAATCTGTTTAGTGCCTTTTCATAACTGATAAGCCTTTCTTTTAGAGCCACCTTTTTCCTTCCTTCTCTACAGTTTCTCTTAAGTAAGGAGCTCCCTTAAGGTCAACAAGGTCAACTTTGTAGGGTAGGGAGCTCTCCTCAACAACTTCCCTCAGTATCAGCAGTTCTTTTCTTATATCAATTTCTGAGTCAAAGGCTATGTCAACGTCTGAGTATGGGCTGTTATCTCCCCTTGCCCTTGAGCCAAAGAGATAGACCTTAACCGGCTTTCCCCTGAAAAACTCCCTTATGAAATTCCTTAAATCCTCAATGGTTTTGATTTCCGGTTGCTTCCTAAGGAACATGTAACACCTTGAGATAGAGTTCAGCCCGAAAGGAGCTCCCTCTTTATCTCCTCCCAGCTCCTCTGAGGTTCTGGAAACTCCTCTTTGAAGAAGTGCTCATACCTCCTCACAACCTTTTCCCACGTTGGGAGGCTCGTTTGAGCTCCCTCGGCCTCAATTGTGAATGAGGCAACTGTAGAGGCTATTCTGCCTGCAGTTTTTACGTCATATCCCTTTAAAAGTGCCACTAAGAAACCTGCCCTGTGGGAGTCTCCCGCTCCCGTTGGGTCAACAAGTTTTGCCGGCTTAACGGCTGGAATTCTGTAGGTTTTACATTTGTAGATGATTATTGACCCCTGAGCTCCCAGCGAGACGCAGATGAGCTTTGGGCCCTTCAGATCTTTTAAGCTCTTTAATCTCAGCAGTTCTTTCAGCCTCTTTGCCTCGTGGTTGTTCATAAATAGCATGTGGACGAAAGGTAAAAGCCTTACAACCCGGTATGGGTAGGAGAAAGTCTCCTGCCCCGGGTCAAAACTGACAACGCTTTTGACTTTTTTCCTTTTCAGCAGGTGGTAGTAGAACTCAAAGTGGCCCGTTGAGAAGTGGCAGATTTCATACTTCTTTGAAAGTTCTTCAGCCTTCTGGGTGTTCTGGAAGAGGAGCTCCCTAACTCCCTTTTTGTTCTCATAGTAAAAAAGTATCTGGTCGTCGCTGTTCTCCTTGCTGATTATGAAGCTCCTCGGCATCAGGAAGTTAGCAGGAATGACTCCGTCTAAAGAGACCTTCTCTTTAATGAGATGTTTCCTGTAGTTTGTCCTCTCAAAGTCGCTTCCAGAAACGGCAAATAGACCGCTTTTTGCTCCAAGCCTTGCCGCTGCAACTGCTACGTTTGCTCCTGCTCCCCCGTAGGTATACCTGTACTTGTGTGCCTGAACGGTCTCGTTTACAGATGGGAACCGCTTTACAACCAAAACGTTATCAATAACTATGCTTCCAAATGCAAGGATGTCTTCCATAGGCACCTCCCTATCCCTATTTTAACCCTTAGGGCGGGAGGCAAGAAGGGAGTTTATCTTCTCCGCAACGGAGTGGAGCTTCCTTCCGAGGCCTACCTTTTCAACAAAAACTGCTCCGGCCCTTGTCTCCTTCCTCAGAGCATTTCCGATCTCTTCAGACGTAAACAGGTCTTCTAGAACGGTGAAGTTTCCCTTCCTTTTAAGCCTCTCTTTTGTTCTGGAACTCAGGTCGCTGGCAAGGATTAGAGTCCCCTCTTTTTCTTGCGGGAGCTCCCTTATGCTGTCCTGCCCAACAACTGTTACTCCCGTTTTGTGTGAAAGGGAAATGAGGTGGAGGAAGTACTCTCTCAGTGCGTTGACAGTTTGGTCGTAAACCTCTTTCGGGTCAACCTTGCCCTTAAACTGCCTCTTTACGAACTGCTTTATGCAGTCAAAGGTCGGGCAGACGTTGTAGCCCCGGCCGGGAGCTCTCCTTGCAACGTCTGGAACCGGCCGGCCCTCAAAAATCACAAACCTTACGAACCTGTCGGTCTCGTCTTTTTTCCTGCAGCCTGCACAGGCCCTCATTCTTCCTCTTCCATCTCCTCTTCAAGCTCTTCTAACTTCCTGAAGTCGCTCTCTTTAATGATGTCTATTCCAACAACCTGACCTGCCTGTGCAGCTAACTTAGACGCAAGCCTTGCGTTTACGCCGTGTTTCCCTATCGCTAAAGAGAGCTGGTCGTCTGGAACAACAACCTCAACCCTCAAGTCTCCGTTTTCGTCCTCGTAGCTCTCTGCGTGGATAACCTTTGCAGGTGAAAGAGCTTCTGCCACAAGCTTCGCAACGTCGTCATGCCACCTGATTATCTCAATCTTCTCCCCGGAGAGTTCCCTTGAAATGGGCAGAATCCTGCTTCCCTTAACACCTATGCAGGCTCCAACCGGGTCAACGTAGTCAACCTTAGAGTCAACGGCCACTTTCGCTCTTACTCCCGGCTCCCTTGCAACTGCTTTAATCTCAACTAATCCTTCTGCAACTTCAGGTATCTCAATCTCCATGAGCCTCTTTAAGAGTTTCGGGTGGGTTCTTGAGAGGATTACGTAGGGTGGTGGGTAGTCCTCAATCCTGCTGGGCTTCTTCCTGTTGTACCTCTTGTAGTCAAAAACAACGTCGTAGATGTAGGCCCTTACCCTGTCTCCAACTTTGTAGCGTTCCTTGGGTATCTGTTCCTCTTTAGGGAGAATTCCAACAACCCTTCCGAGGTCAACTACTATGTCTCCGTTCCGCCTTATCTCCTTAACCGTTCCGGAGATAACATCTCCTATCTTCTCCTTGAAGTAGTCGTAGAGAGCTCTCCTCTCAGCCTCTGTTATCTTGTCGTGGATTACCTGAGCTGCCGCTTTAGCTGCAATCCTTCCCAGCTCTTCTGTCTTTATCTCAATGAGGACTTTATCTCCGACCTTTACGTCTTCTCCAAAGAGCTCCCTGGCTTCCTCTAAAGAGATTTCGTGGTCAGGATCTTTAACCTCCTCAACAACAACCTTTTCCTGGTATATGCCGAAATCTTTACCGTCCTCGTCAATTTTCACTACGAGGTTTCCCCTGTAGCCCGCCTTCTTGGCGGCGTTTATTATTCCAACCTTAACGGCCTCAATTACGTCCTCTTTTGATATGCCCTTCTCTTTGCAGAGGAGCTCTATCGTCTTTCCAAGGCTTTCCATTTA